>NZ_JBYTEN010000012.1:0-115093 GCF_058790595.1 Sphingomonas sp. EU05-FHT14C10
GCTTCCGCTTCATCTGTCCGTCCCTTTGTCGGGTCGGACTCTAGCTCCAACTGGAGGAAAAAGCGGGGGTCACGTCAGAGCCGGACTCTTCCTCTGAATGGTAACAATCAGGGGAGCATGTCACGCGTTTTCAAATGGACTTTGAGTGTTGACGGCACCAAGCATATCCGCAAATTTATCGAATGGCCGTCAAGTCTTTGGGGGTGAGTTGTTCGCTATTTGTCGCGATTGTTCGGCGAGTTCGAGAACGATCTCATTCATAAGCTCCAGCCTGCGGCATTGAACCTGATCCCTTGCGATGCGTCCGCGCTTTAGCCATGCATAGAATTCGGTTGTCGGGTTCTCCAGCCGGCGCTCCACGCGCAAATCCAGATAGCCGAGTTCCGACAGCTCAACGATCATCAGCTCGAAGCTCGCTGGCGTGAATATCCAAGCATGAGCATCTACATACTCATCTTTTTCGGCCATGGTCCAATGCGCTGACGCCCCCGCAAGATCTGAAGCGAAGCGAGACTCGCGCGCGTCAGTTTCGAGCCATCCGGCGTCACTGCCTCGATTTACCACAAATGCCGCATTATCGAAATGAGTCTGTGCCGTATGCCTGTCCCTGCATTCGTGAAAGGCGACTAAAGCTTGAGATGTGGTCGAAACGGGGCGAAAAAAGTCAAAGCTCTTTCGCTTGTCTGGGACAGCGAGAACGATCAGTCCGTCCGCCGAGGTAAGATTCTGCGCCGACAACAAAAATCGAACAACATCCGTCGAGTGTTCTATAACATGGCTCGCTATGAACCCCTTGAAAGTACCATGATGCTCTCGCGGAACGGCATCTACGATCGGACCTGATTTCCATACAAAGTCGACATGCTCGATCAACGTTGTATCGATTCCCATCGATCTATATTTTATCGCCAGATTTTCACGTACGTCGTGATCCAGCGTAAACGAATTCCATCCATCACTCTTCGGCGCGAGTGGGGCGTGGCTCGGCCCAATTTCTATAATCTTATCGGTTCTTGCCAATCCTTTCAGAAGAGTGTTTGTTCTATTCATGTGCACCATGCTCACTTATCAGAAAGATCAAAGTCTCGACCATTGATGTCTTATCTTGCAAGAATCTAGCGAATTATCCACCCCTACTGCGGCGACTTTTCGAGAATGGCGCAAAATTCAAATCGGTCTCGAGGTGTGTCGTAGACTCGAATCGGCTTGAGTCCCGTGAGATGCAATTCGAATAGTATAGAAGTTATCGATCGAAATGATTGAGGCGTAAAATACCAAGCGTGCGTATCAATGTAATTATCTCCGGCCTCATCGAAGGCGTTCATCCAAAATGTTATGCTTTCCGCCAATTTTCCGGTAAAAGATGGCGGAGATATTCCTTGCCAGTGCAGCGCCGGGTTGTTGTGAGTAGAAAATAAATTATATTCTATGACGCTTTGTAATGTATGTCGCCTCCGCTTTTCGCTAAAGGCCGGCAACACAGACCCGACCGTGCTTTCAGCTTTCAGGGCATCAAAGCAGAATCGCTTGTCCGGGATCATGAGGTAATATTTACCGCCATAGTCTAGCAACGCAGATACGGATTTCAGATGATGGACGAGATCAGGTGAATGTTCGATTGTATGGCTGCTCAGGACAAATGCGAACTTGCGGTCCACATTCTCGAGATCACCAACGAAATCTATGGTTTCCGGGCATAGCTGTGGGTCTAGCCCATGCTGTCTGGCCCGGGTCCGCAATTCCGGCGCATCAAAAGCATCCAAATATGCGACATTCGGCCCGCGGAGTATCGGACTACAGAATGGTCCAATCTCAAGGGCGTTTCCCGTTTCGTGGCTGACCAGTTCTTTTATGAACTCTTCCCGACGAGCCATCGGCGAGCCCTCAAGACCCGCCGCTGCGCCGTGTTCCCGAAAATGAGATTCGGCCTGCGAATCACTTGCCGTGGCGAGTTCCGGGTAGCGCGCCTTATAATATTCTGCATCAAATTCAGGCGGATAATCTTTGAGATTTTTCATAAAGCACCGACGGTTATGTGATTGATCGTGGACTGATCTCTATCAATCGCCAATCTAATATGTTCAAAGCTTGGGAAAATCCGACGGCCGCTTGCCAAATAGCTCGAAACCTGCCGCGATAATCTCCTGATTCTCCTGCGAGAGCTGTTCGAAATTCGTCCATAAGGACGTGTCGCGCTTGCTGGGATCCCGCCAAATTTCGACGAGCTGCCGGATAGGCGCAGCCATGAAATCTTCTGCAGCCCGATCCGACAGGTCGCGCCGCAGCGCCGCCTCTGCCTCGGAGGCGACCCAGGCAAGAGTGTGATTGGGACAGAAGTTCGTCGAAACGTGCAACAATTCTGTTTCGAATGCCTCGAACCAGCGCTCCATCCCATGCCGCGTGCAGTTGTAGAAGTGATAGGGCTTCTCGTGCAGCGGCTGCAGGAATGCGGTGCGGACATGTATCCGTCCGCCCGGTTTCAGCACCCGGTGCAATTCTGCGGCGACCCGGCGAGGATCGTGGTAATGTTCAAAGGCATTCATCACCACGATGGCTTCGAAGCTCTCGTCATCGAAGGGCAGGTGGTGTGCATCGCCGACGATGTCCGTGTGTCGGAACACGGCAAACTCCATCTCGACAACATGGTCGAACTTATAGCGCGAGCCGCCGGCGCTGAGGTTGAGCACCCAACCCTTGGTTTCGCGGATCACTTCCAGCGCTTCCTCAGGCAATTCGTTGCTGATGTGATCCGCAGGCATAACCTGCGGATCAGCCAAATCCTGCGACAGGCAGGGGCGTCCCTCCTTGATCGGCCAGCGCATTGCGCCATCGTAGCTGATTAACGCTTCACGTGCTTCGTCATAAGCGAGCTTCTGTCCAGTTATCGGGCAGCGCAGAAGCGTCAACAAATCGTCGAGTCTGGTCCGCTCACCTGAGGCGGTGATCCGCGGATCTCCATTGTACGGGTGTCGGCGCGTCTCGGTATCGACCAACGCGACCCAGGGGTGGCGCTGGGCGAAATCGCGGTGAAGCTTGCGATAATTGCCATCGACAACGGTCTGGGTTTTCATCATCGACGTCTGGTGCACGCGGTAATCCGCGAGAACTTCGGGCAGCCATTCGCCCGCCAGCCCGATTTCGGCCAGTCGGGCCCAGAAGTCATAATCCTCCCACCCGAAGCGTACATGGTTGTAGCCGCCTATCATGGCCCAGGCCTCCTTCGAGACCAGCGCCATAGCATCGACATAATTGCCAGCCGTGAAGCGCTGCGCACGATAAGGTGTGTTTGAAATCTGTGCGGTCGACGCACCGAAATGCTGGATCGTCGGGTAGACATAAGCTGCACCGCTTTGTTTGATCGCGGCCAACAGCCGTTGGCAACAATCAGGGCGCAGGCGGTTGTCGGCATCGAGGGGAAGCACGTAGGGCGTGTCCGCCGCGTCGAAACCGGAATTGCGGCAAAGGCCGAGACCGTAATTGGCAAGATTCTTGAGGACGGTGATACGGTTAAAGCGATCAGCATTACGCTTCGCCCATTCGAGCGCGACGTCCAGGGAATCGTCCGTCGAAAATCCGTCGACAATGATGAGATCGAGATCGCGCATCGTCTGATCGCGAACAGAATCGAGTGCTTCGACCACGACCGATGCATAGTTGTAGAGCGGAATGATGACGGATACTTCAGCCTGCCCGCCCTTGTCGGCCTCGAAGACCGTTGCCGAAGGATAGATCCCCGGAAGTGTCGATGGCTGACGAGCATTACTCGCGCTCAGCGCGAAGGCGCGCGCAGCGCTTGGGCCGCCCTGAAGCTGATCGAGCACGCAACCAAACTGGAGCGCCCGACGGCGCGGACCGAAATTGGCGAGAGCGGCCAGATAGGCATTGCGCCCGACCCTCTCTCGCAATCCGGCATCGTTTACGAGCCGCTTCAGGCAGGCATACCAATCATCGCCAGTGGCGGCGAGGAAGCCTGTCTTGCCGTGCGAGATGGAGTCGCGAAATGGCCCGGTAGGCGATGCAACGGTCGTGCAATTGACCAGGCCAGCTTCGAAAAATTTGAGCTGGCTCTTGGCCTCACAGAATGGATTTCCGACTTCAAGGGGCGCAAGATTGATGTCAAAGCGCGCCATCTCAATAGGCAGATTCCTGAGCGGCTGGATGGGCCGCCACTCGATTTGGTCGTGCAGATCGTCGAGTTCGGGATATTCCTCGATGTCCACGAGCGGCCGCAGCTCGTCCGGCGTGCGGAACAGGACTAGACGACATTCGCTATGCTCCCTCAGAATTCGACAGATTGCGCCCATCGCAACGCCGAGATCCTTCTGGTGAGTGCGGGAACCGCCAGCATAGCCGATCCGGATCAATCCGTCCCGCTGCGACACCCATTCTCGCGCGGCTCGGCGGGAAAGATCGTGAGTGAATTGGGTGAAGCCGTTGGGGTTGACGAATGTGGTCTTGTCGCTCCATCGCATGTGAAAAGCGAGCTGATCGGTAGTGGTAAAGCACAGATCGGCCGCCAACATCGACTCACGGATGCGTGAGAAATGTTCCTGCACGCCCTGTTCGGTCAGAAGGTTGGAACGGATGCCGTCGATGAACTGCAGCGTGGCCAGCCGCGGTTCCGTCATCAGATCGTCGCAATCGAAAATCACCGTTCGACCGAGAGAGCGCATTGTAGAAACTGCATCCTCCAGATTGGCGTCCCAAGACATCCGCCAGACGGCGAGGATATCGAACTCGCGAATTTCGGCCATGCGATTGGCCAGTTCATCTCCCCTTATCCAATCCGAGCGCCATCCATTTGCCCGAGCGGCTTCCACATAGTTGATCACTCGATAAAAATTACCCGGCGTATCAGGTTCGCCGGAAACGAACATTATGCTTGGCGATGCGGCGCCGGACTCAACCTGCACAGCTTCCGCGCTGCTCGGCAAATCGACCGGAGCGGGGCGAGCGACAGGGCCGTCCAGAGCAGTCCTTGGCAGTTCGCGAAGCTGCGATGGAGGCGGCACTGCATAAGCGACGCGACCTTCGTTTTTGCCGAACCGCAGATAGTGGACCAACGGATTTTCGCCTGCCTCGGCGACATCAGGATAGGCCGCCAGATAGCGTTGCCCTGAGAAGGCGGGACCGGGGTCATAGCCGGCGTGTGCGCCGATCGTCAGATAGTGACGGACCAGATCGGTTGTTCTGGCGTTATTGAGATAGGCTTGCACATACCAGTCGCCATCAAAGAGATCGGATGTACGAATAAGCTCCGCCTGCAATCGAAGCGCCCTTCGACTTGGCTTTCGCAGCGGCGGTGAGGGCGGCCGCGCCGTTAAGGTGGGCTTTGCCCCTGCTGCCGCCCGGCGCGCGGCGACACTGATGGCCGGCTGCGGCGCCATTGGATCATCCGAAATGACCCGATTCTCGCTGCGGCCGTGCAAGATGTAGTGCACCAGCGGATCGATGTCATGAGCGGCTACATCGGGGTAACGCTCCAGATAGTGTCGGCTCGAAAAATTGGGGCCCGGCTCGAAACCATAACGGCGGCCATAACGCAGATAATGAGTGGCGGCATCACCGCTGACGTGCAGCCCGCCGACATTTTCCCTCAC
The DNA here is from genome assembly GCF_058790595.1 of Sphingomonas sp. EU05-FHT14C10. Lineage (NCBI taxonomy): Bacteria > Pseudomonadati > Pseudomonadota > Alphaproteobacteria > Sphingomonadales > Sphingomonadaceae > Sphingomonas > Sphingomonas sp. EU05-FHT14C10. Next base: position 5,601 of record NZ_JBYTEN010000012.1, read on the forward strand.
ATACCATTCGGCATCGAACAGTTCCGAGCCGCGGATGATATCGGCGGCGGCTGCAAGCTTGCGCGCTTTGGCACGTTTCCGGAACAGCAGGGGCAAGCGCAATCCTTTCTTCGTAAGAGAGCTGATCTGGGACGAGGCAGATTCAGATGTTCTTATTGTCGCTTTCGAGCGGTTGACCCAAGTTTTAAGACCATGAACGGTGGCTTGGGAAGTGCCGGTGGACAAGCTGGGCGCATCAAAAACTCGCGTCGCGGCGCAGGCGCGCGCTCCATTGATCTCCGCCAGCCCTTTTCACGGGCAGGTTTAGCGATTTTAACTTCATATTCCGTGATAGATTGCAAGCTGTCTCGGTAATATATTACCAGAAAGCTCAGTTGAGGCCGCGACTCCGTCTCTCGCTCATACCGTGGGTGATATAGTGGTGAAGAGGGTCCATTCCCGACGCCGCGACATCGGAATGGCACGCGAGATAAGCTGCATTGTCGAATAGGCCCGCCCTGCGCAGCAGGCCATATTCGCGTTTGCGCCGCGATGGTGCCGGCAAGAGATGCCACCAGAACGGTCGACCGTTCAACGCTATATGGACAGCACGAAGCCATTCCATGTCCACTTGATGGCGTTGCGCTTGTCGGAGCCGACTGGAGATGTCTTCAATTTCTCTCTGACGGGCGCCGGCCTGGGTTTCGGCTTCGATGCGCCGCGCGTTCCCGGCCTCGATCATTGCGCCAAGTTCATGTTCGCGCGCCTGGAAGTGCGCGAGTTCGGCGGACGCACGATCAATATGTGACTGATACTCTGTGCGAAGGCTGGTATGCTCTGCACGAAGGTCGGCATGTTCGACACGAAGGTCGAAATGCTCCGCACGAAGGCCTGCCAGGTCGCCCTGCAAGGATCCGATCAACGTCTGATCGCGTTCCTGCGCGCGCGCCAGGATGTCGCTCTGGGCCTGCAATGCCGTTACGAATGCCTCGATCTGCCGCTCAAGGCTGGCTGCCGTCGAGCGCAAATGTCCGGTTTCCGCTTCCGAGATGCGAAGGTCGCCGGCCAGCTTCTCCTTTTGTCGTTCCGCCTCAGCTCGTTCCGACGTGAGCTGGTCAATTGCGCTGAGGTGCCGACCGATCTCTTCCCGGCTTTGATGCAGGCCGTTTTCCGCAAGAGCGAGCTTTTCGCCGACGTTTGCAAGTTCCGCAGAAATGCCGCTCAGCCTGCCTTCCTGTTCGGCGAACTGTTGTCGCAAATCTCGTACCCGTTGCATGTCTTCCGGAGCGGAATCCTCAAAAAACAATGTTGGAGAATCCCAGGTCCGCGCATTATTCGAAGGATAGCGCTTGTATACGAAGTCACGATTCAAAGGGGCCTTGCTTGGACCTTTGCGGAAAATGGCGACGAAATCATTCCAGCCATCCCAGGCGTCGGAGGATTTTCGTCCGACGAAGCTTTCGACAAGCTGGATATCGATCCCCTGGGCTTCGGCGTAACTCACCAGAGCGATGCCTGCGTCGGGATAGAAGCGCCAGCAATCCAGAGGGTAGCGATGCACCCCGCCGTTCGATGGCACATTGACATAGATATGTCCGCCGGGCTGGGCCACGCGGCACATCTCGCCGAATGTCTCCCAGAAGCGCGGATCATGCTCGAATGCCGACGACGCCATGATAAGGTCGAAACTGTTGTCGTCGAACGGCAGCTCTTCACCGGGTTGGATGACGACATCGACACCTTTGCCGGCTTCAAGATCAAGGCCCACATAGCGCGTAGTGGGCGCGGCGGCATCGCGCAGGCTCCCATTGACGTCCATGGAACCGATCTCAAGGATCCGTGCGTTCGGAAGATCACAATAGGTTTGCATGACCAGTTCGCCAATCCGGTACGCGGAATCATGCATGTGATTTCAATCTCCTCCCACCCCAGGCTAGCGCGGACATCTGCCCGGCTGGACCGAGGTCACCTTCTCGGCCTCGCATTATCCATTATTGATCCTCGTGCAACATCGCAAACCAGGCACCGCGATGGACGGCCGGACGTGCAAACGAGTCGCCCGGGCGAAAATCGGATATTTGGGTCCGATACGGTCCATGTCGTGCAGTTTGTCGCAAGCAGGATTGGAACTTCGGCATTCACCCCGGATGATTTGCACTGGATCCGTGCGCTGCGGGCCATGAAGCGGCGTTGATCGGAGGCGCGCAAGGCTTCCGCCACGGCTAGGCGCCCCCCTCCTTCGGGAGGGGGCTCCATTCTTGCCGGGGCAATCCGAACCCGTTGACATATCGCCTCGGGAGCGGCTTACAGCGGGCATCCTTCGGGCCCGAAGCGGCTCGGGATGTTGCATGAAGTTCGCGCGCTACGCGGGTTTATTCCACGAGGACACATCCAAAAGTGACAATGCATATGATTGCCGGGGGGGCGGGTTTCATCGGCGTCAACCTCGCCGCCGCTCTGCTGGATCGTGGAGACCATGTGCTGGTCGTCGACGATCTGTCGCGCGGCACTCGCGAGGCGATGGAGCGCTTCAACAACAATCCGGCCTTTACCTTCGTTCAGGCCGATTGCAGCGATCCCGATGCGTTGGAGCCGATTCTCGCCGGTCAATCGATCGATGAAATATGGCATATGGCCGCGAATTCCGACATTCCAGCGGGCGTCGCCGATTATCGCGTCGATCTGCGGCAGACGTTCATGACCACAGTTGCTCTGCTTGACGTGATGAAGCGCCTGGGGATCGGTGTGATCCATTTTGCCTCGAGTTCGGCGATCTACGGCGATCAAGGCGATGCGCTGATCCACGAAAATATAGGCCCGTTGCTGCCAATCTCAAATTATGGGGCGATGAAGCTCGCATCGGAGGCGCAACTGCGCGCAGCTCACGAAGCCTATGTTGGGCGGGTTTCGATATTCCGCTTTCCCAATGTGATCGGCGTGCCTGCGACCCACGGTGTGATTCTCGATTTTGTCGGCAAGCTGAAGGCCACGCCCGACCGGCTCGACGTGCTTGGCGATGGCACGCAGCAGAAGGGTTATCTTCACGTCAGCGATCTTGTTGCGGCAATGCTGCATATCGCTGACCGTGGTGAGCCGTTCGCTGTCTATAATATCGGACCCACGGACGAGGGCGTGACCGTTCGCTTCATCGCGGAATCCGTGCGCAACGTCTTCAAGCCCGCTGCAGCTATCCATTTTGGCGAGGGTAATCGTGGCTGGGTAGGGGATGTGCCGCGCTTTCGCTATTCGGTGCAGCGGCTGCTCAAGACGGGCTGGGCGCCGGCGCTTGATTCACGGGGTGCCCTGGCGCGCGCGGTCGAGGAGATTGTCGATCAGGAGCGCGATCGGTGACGCAGGCCGTCATCCTGGCCGGCGGTAAGGGAACCAGGCTTGCGAGCCGCCTTGCAGGCAAGCCGAAACCGCTGGTCGATGTCGACGGTGTGCCGTTGCTGCGCCGTCAGATCGAAGCGCTTGCCGAATATGGCGTCGATGACATCGTGCTTCTGGTGAACCACGCCGCCGACCAGATCGCGGAGTTCGTCGCCAGGGCAGATCTCCCGGCGCGCATCGCGTTGATCGATGACGGCCAGCCGAAGGGAACGGCGGGAGCGACGCTGGCCTGCCTCGATCGCCTGGAGGATCGCTTCGCCGTCGTTTACGGCGACACGCTGTTCGATCTCGATGTCGAACATATGATTGCCGAGCACGTCGTTGCGGGGGCCGATGCTACATTACTCCTCCATCCGAACGATCATCCTGCCGATTCGGATCTGGTCGAGATCGACCGGGATGGCTGGATCACCGCTTTCCACCCATATCCGCATGATCATGGCCGCAATCTTCGGAACCTCGTCAACGCCGCCTTCTACATCGTGGAGAAGCGTGCTCTGGAGCCGTGGGCAGGGAAGATGGGCGTCGGTGATTTCGCGAAGGATCTCTTCCCTGCGATGTTGACCGAAGGCGCGCGCCTCAAGGGTCATGTCTCGTTCGAATATATCAAGGACATCGGCACGCCGGCACGTCTCGACAAGGCCGAGAGGCATTTGCGCAGCGGTCTCGTGCGCCGCGCGCGGCGCGATCGTCGGCAGCGCGCAGTTTTCGTCGATCGCGACGGCACGCTCAACCGGCTGAACGGCCATATCAGCCGCGCGGACGATCTCGAACTGTTCGCGCATGTGGGTGCGGCAGTGAAACGGCTGAACGATGCCGAATATCGTGTGGTGGTCATAACCAACCAGCCGGTGCTGGCGCGCGGCGAATGCGACGAGACTGGCCTGGCGCGGATTCATGCCAAGCTCGAGGCCGGACTTGGCGCGGACGGAGCCTATCTGGACGCGATCCATTATTGTCCGCATCATCCGGATCGCGGCTTTGCGGGCGAGGTGGAGGAACTCAAGCGCGCCTGTGACTGCCGCAAGCCGGGAACCGCAATGGTCGAGGCGGCGGCACAGGCAATGAACATTGATCTCGCTCAATCGTGGATGATTGGGGACAGCACGGCCGATATCGCGATGGCCGAGCGCGCCGGGCTGCGTTCGGTATTGGTGGCTACGGGCGAAGCGGGACGCGACGGCAAATGGCAGGCCGAGCCGACATTCCGCGCGGCGGATTTCCCGGAAGCGGTCGATCAAATTCTTGCCACAACCCCGATCACCGAGTTCAAGTAGGTCAAAAATATGATCATCAGCCAGACACCGCTACGCATGAGTTTCGTCGGAGGCGGCAGCGACCTTCCTGCTTTCTATCGGGAGCATGGTGGCGCGGTGCTGTCGACCGCGATCGATAAATATGTCTACGTCAGCATCAACCGCAAATTCGACGGCGATATCCGCCTTGCCTACTCCAAGACCGAAGAAGTCCGCTCCGTCGACGAGATAGAGCATGAACTGGTCAAGGCTGCGTTTCGCATGCAGGGCCTGCGTGGCGGCGTCGAGATCACGACGACGGCTGACATACCTTCGCGCGGCACGGGGCTGGGTTCGTCATCGACATTTACCGTTGGCCTCCTCAATGTCCTCAACGCCTACCAGGGGCGGCACGTGGCGGCGGAGGAGCTGGCCAAGGGCAGCTGCGAGATCGAGATCGATCGCTGCGGCCAGCCGATCGGCAAGCAGGATCAATATGCGGCGGCGTTTGGCGGCCTGAACCTTATCGAGTTCCATCCCGACGAGCGCGTGTCGGTGTCGCCGGTAGTGATGCGTCGCGATCTGCGGGAATTGCTTGAACAGCGTATTCTGGTGTTTTTTACCGGCATCACCCGGAGCGCCTCCAGCATTCTTGCCAGTCAGTCTGCCGAGACCGCGAGTTCGGGCGCAAAACAGGCCGCGCTCAAGCGCATGGCGGAACTCGCGCATGTTTTGCGCGACGAACTGAGCTGCGGCAATATTGATAGTTTCGGCGCCATCCTGAACGAGAACTGGTCGCTGAAGAAGTCGCTGACAGCCGGGGTTTCGAGCGCGGCGATCGACGACTGGTATGACAGGGCGATCGGATCGGGCGCGCTCGGCGGCAAGTTGCTGGGCGCCGGTCAGGGGGGGTTCCTGATGTTTTATGCTCCGAAAGAGCGACATGACGACATTGCCAACGCAATCGGATTGCGCCGTGTCAATTTTGCATTCGAGCCGCTCGGCAGCCGAATATTGTTCTATAATCCACGCTAGGATTGAAGAAGGACCGTTTCCTTGACCTACTTTCCTGATCGACTGATCCCGGATGCCGGGAGCTATGCAGACGAATATTTTGAGCGCTTCGCCGCTGCAGCCGCGACCGTTGATCGTGAAGCGCTGAGCGCTGCAGGCGCGCTCATCGCGGAGACGACGGCCAATGGCGGCCGCATCTACTCTTGCGGCAATGGCGGTTCGGCAGCGATCGCCAACCACTTGGTGTGTGATTGTCTCAAGGGTATTCGGACGGGCACTGCCATCAAGCCCAAGGTACACAGCTTTTCGGCTACGGTTGAGTTGCTTACGGCGATCGTCAACGACATCGGTATCGAAGAGATGTTCTCATTCCAGCTCGAATCGATGGGCGAACCTGGTGACCTGCTAATCGCGATCAGTTCCTCGGGCGCCTCTCCCAATATTGTGCGGACCATCGAGATGGCGGCCGGCATGCAAATCCGCACGATCGCCATGACTGGATTTGGCGGTGGACCGTCGCGTCTTGCCGCTGATGTCAGCCTGCACGTCGATTGCGACAATTATGGCATCGTCGAGGATGTCCACCAGTCACTCATGCATATTCTCGCTCAATATACCCGCCACAGCCATCTAATCGCCCCGGACACGCTCGGCAAAGTGAAGTTCTAGTCTGCGGTTGATCGGCGCTTCTGCAGTCGAAAGATTTTTAGTATTCGCGCGGAACCGGGCTTAATCCGGCAGCTGCGGTTTTCGTGTCGTTGGGCGCGGTGAAGTGGCTAGCTCGGGTCGCTCCTACGCCACAGCCTACGTGCGGCCCTGTTCCGCAGCGAAAGCGTGCGAAATCATCGAACGGAATGCGGTCTGCGAACGCGCAGAGCCCAGGCATTGGGAAGCGGTGCGCATCCTTCAAGCGGAATATGGCGGAGACGGAGCCCATTAAATCAATCGGCATATTGGATTGATTTAATTGTATAAAATCACACGGATTTTGTCCGATACCATGAATTATACCATGGATATGAAATCCGCCCCAGTTTAGGGCCTTTCACTGACGTTCTCCATGTGTTCTCATGGCGCACCATGACGCGAATCGGAGACAAGGCCCTCACTAAGTTCGCCCTGCTGGCGCTGGAGGATGCCGCGTCGCGCGGGCGAGCGGCCCCGATCGAGCGCAGCTGGGCGATCAAGCTCGCGCTTGCCTTCCTATACGATCGGCACGGCGGCGAACGGCACTGGTATGATCAGTTCTGGGCGAGCATGGATAAGGGGGCGCTATCGCGCCACAGCGCCTATCTCTCCGACGTCCACCGTCACAATGCCATGCATTCCAGCATCGAGGCGATCTACCGCTATGCCGGCGTGCAGAGAACGGTGCGGATGATGATCGACGGGAGAGTTGGCGGGGAGCCCGCAGCCCAGGAGCGCGCTTGAAGCATCGATACGTCACGCCAACTGGTCGCAGCCGCTGGTATCCTTCGCTCACGGATGCCCGCCGCGCGGCCGCACAGGCGGGACACGGCCATCTCGATCGGTTCGGCAACTTCTACTCGGGGATCTTCGTCAAATTCGAGAGCGCGCCTGACGAGCGCGATGCGCTACGCGCCCAGCTGCGCGAGCTGGAGGACAAGGCCCGCGCCGAGCGCTACGCCGCGCGAGGCGAGGCTCTGCACTCAAAGGCCAGCCGAGAGGCCCATGCGCGCGCGAGGATGCTGGAAGCTGAGGCTGCGACGATCAGACGGCGGCTGGCCCTGCCCGACTGATCATGCCTTTCGCCTCATACCAGTATAGGCGCCAGCGCTGATCATAGATCGCGACATCGGGAATCAGGCACTCGCCATGATAATCGTGCGGGCCGAAGCTATTCACGCCGCCCGCCACAATTTCGTCGGGCTCCAAACCCCGATCGATGGCCATCTGTCTGGCAACGCGCTCGATGTCCTCGTCACTCACCGGAGCGGGTGCCTTCGCGCCGCTCAATCTCGCGTTCAACGGCCTCGCGGATGAAGTCGGTGCGATCCTCGCCCTCGCGCAGCAGGGGCTTGATGCGATCGAACGTCCCCGCCTTGAAACGAGCCTGCATATTTTCCGACCAGAGCGGCGGGCGTCCCATCCTTCGTGGACTATCGCATATCACTTTTTCCGCCAAGCGATTATTCCTCATATCACTTATTGACCTCATAACTGATACGAGTTATATAAGTCATATCAGTTATGGAGACAAGTGAAATGGAACGCCCACTGACGAAGCCGCAGCGGCTCATGCTCTGGAAAGCTATGAAGCGCGGCGATGTCTGCGTTCACGGCGCCCAGTGGCGGACCGCCAATAACTTGGCCGATCGCGGGCTTCTCGAACACCGAGGCGATACCCAATTCGACATCTGCTTGCCGGGGCTGAAGGCCCTGCGCGACTATTGGATGCGCAAGGATGCGGCCTCCGGGTGCATCGCCTATCAACAGAACCGCGCTACGGTCGAGGCCGCCATCGCCGAAGCGGAGGGCCGCTGAGATGGTCGAAGTCTCCTACGTCTATGACGGCGAATGGGCGCGGGTGGGGTGTCTGGCCGTTTACCCGCGCGACGAAGACACCGCACGCAATCCGACCACATATTCGATCGGTCGCCCCGATGCGCCCCGCTGCTTCCGGGATCTGGCTGGCCAGACTGGCTTCGAGAACATGCAGGCTGCGGTCGATCAGGCCATCTGGTTGGTTGAGACGCCGGACGTTTTGCGGAGCGTGTGGTCATGATGAAGATCGACCGCACCAAGCTCACGCCCGGCATGTTGTTCGAGCTGCGATGCCTTCGGAGCACCTCACCGCATCGGCCCGGGCCGATGCCGATTGGAAAGCGCAGTAAGTTATCATTCCGGGCCCTCTGCCGCCGCGGATTTGCATCCTACCGGGCGATGGGATGGGGCCAGTACGGCGCATATATCAAGGCGTCGGGGCAAGATGCATTGGCGGCGGCGGAGCTTGCCATCTCGAAGCACGGGGCAGTCGCATGAAGAAGCGTCAATCCTTCTTCCGCCGCCTCCTATGCGCGGCGTCTGGCCATCGGGGAAACGTGCGTGAGCATGAGACGCTCAGCGTCGCGCACCATGCCTGCCCACGCTGCGGCGCGCGCTGGACGGACGATCGCCCCTAAGGCTGACGCGGCTCGCAAGACAGGATCGGCGCGCCGGGGCATTCACATGGGTTAAGACGACGATACGAGATAGACATTGCCGCCAAGGCAAATACCCTGTTCCAACGCTCGATAATGATATTCGCGCGCCAAGCTCCTGTGGATATCCGCGACCGATGGTGATTCTGCGCGCTGCGCTAATCTCATGTGCGCTTCAGCGCGGCGCAAGAAATAGCGGCTAGTGGTCTCGGGCATCTAAGGCACCTCTCTCACCCCGCTCGCCTGTGAGCATAAAGCGAAAGCGGTGCCCGGCCAATAAATTGGATCAATGCCGCAAAAGAAAGCCCGGCGGAGAGGACTTCCCGCCGGGCTAGGCGAAGGGAGGTCAGCCCCTTCGGTCGCCATACGATTATGTGGTGAACGCGAGCGATTCGCAACAATGGTCAGGGCTGCATGCACTCCACCTTCATGCCGTTGCGCGCCGCCCAGCGGCACAGCCGCCCCACAGCCGCCGCCGCGCGCTCACCCCATGCTTCGATAGCCGCGCTGTAAGCGGCGGCGGCATGATCGTCGGTGACGATCTCCGGCGTGGCAATCGGTTTGCAACGAACGGCCCGGTTCGAACCGAGCGGATCGGTGGCGGGACAATCGGCCTCAACGATCAGATCGACAGGCGGCGGGAAGATCGGCTGCACGCGTGCCTTGTCGCCGCAGCCGCTCACAGCCGAGAGCGACAGTAGCAGGGCCAGGTGCGCCGGGCGGAGCTTTGGCGATGGCATCGTTCAGTCCTTTCTCTTGCTCTGAAATGCGACGATCATCGGCGCGGCGCTCGGTCGCGGCGGCATCCTTTGCGCCGTCGTTCCGCGCCGCCGCCTTCGCGCCGGCCTTGGCATCGTGCGCCGCGATGATCGATCGATCATATGAGCATTTGGCGATGGCCAGCCCGGTGAGCGCCAGCGCAATCAGCGCGGCGATCAGCACGGGCTTCGCGACGCGCTCGGGAACGCCGGCTGCGATCAGGCGCGCGATGATCCATGTCATTGCGGTGGCTCCTTCGGCTCGCCGGCCTGATCGGGTCGGATCATGGTGCTGATCTCGAACTGCTCGCCGATGCGCGCCTTGATGCTGTTCGCCTGCACGGCGATGGCGACGACGCCGCCCGTCATGGCGATGCGCAGCCATTCGCTGTAGAGGATCACCGTCTTGATCAGCGCCGGGTCGAATCGTCCGCTGGCGATCACGAGCAGGATCACGGTCAGCCCCTCCACGGCGACGCCCGCGAGCATCCCCCAGCACATCAGCGCGCGGATCTGCGTCGCGCTGAGCGACAGCGCGTAGCGGAGGCCGCGCGGGATGAAGCCGAGCAGCCAGCCAAGCGCGCTGCCGATCGAGGCGAAGAATGTGCGGATCATCGGAGCGCCTCCGATATGGCGCGCTGCACGTCCTCAACTCGGCCACCGATCGAGATTTTCTCGCCGGTGTCGAGGTGGATGCGTACGGAAAGACCACGCGAGCCGCACCCGCCGTCCTCAACATAAAGGACGCGCTGCGGAACGACGTACACGTCATGTCCGTAGTAATGGACGAACCGGATCATGCCGCCTGTCCAATACGATTGGCGAGCCAGCCATAGACGAACGCCTCGTCCGCCGGGCGCTTCTCGGCCAGGTCGAGGTATCGCGCGCCCTGAAGGCAATCGAGCGCCTTGAGCAGCACGGCTTCACCAGCCGCGCCGCGCGTGCGGCGATACTGCTCGAGCGCGTTCAGCGTGCGCGGCCCGATCGCGCCGTCGACCGCCATATCGGGATAGTCGCTTGCCTCGCGGTTCAGCGCGTTGAGTGCGCGCTGCAGGAAGCTGGTCGCCACTCCGTCGCCCATGTTGATGCCGGTGTCGAACATCTCGGCCGCGACGAGCGGATAGACCTGCGCCACCTTGTCGAACTGCGGCCGCAGCCAATAGAGGCGCTTGTACACCTCCATCGCCATATCGCGGGGGAAGTCGCGCATGTCGCCTTTCCAGCCCTGATTGCGCGCGGTCGCCTGCGTGACGCCCCACCGCGTCGGGCCGCCCTTGTCCGCCGGGTGATTGGAATAGCCGCCCTCGCGGCCGATCACCTCGTCGATCAGCTGGTCGATCGTCTTTGCCATAGTGCCTCCAAGGCCGCGCGGCAGCGGCATTTGTGTCAAATTGGAACGGAAGGTGACCCCGGGTGGACTCATCCGGCGGCATGGCGTCACTCTCCCCGCGAAAAGGGGAGAAAACTTATGCGATTCGCTCTATTGGCGTCCGTCGCCGCGCTGGCCTGCGCGGCGCAAAGTGACGCGGCCGTCGTCTATCAGAAGACGTTTTCAGCGGAGGGTCGCAACCTCATCTGGGAATGGGGCGTGCCGACTATCGGGCTCGGCATTGCGCCCGGCGACTATACGATCACGGTTGAGGCCCAGGGGCAGGTCGCGCGGATGAATGGCGGGTACGCCATCTACAAGCACTATGATTATCAATGCCGGTCTGGCCCGGATGCGCCTTGGCAGGATTGCGGCGGCAATGACGGGGGAGCCGAAATCGCGTTCGCAGGCGGGGCCGTCCAGACAATGACAGGCGCCTTCACGATCCTGCCGCCTTACCAAACTGAAACCGACGATTGGCGCGAGACCGGCAGCTATTCGCTCCGCTATTACCTGATCGATTACGATGTCGGCAATTTTGACCCGACGACGATCACCGTCACGATCTCCGACGCTGCGGCGGTGCCCGAGCCCGCGACCTGGCTCATGCTGATCGCGGGCTTCGGGTTGATGGGCGCGGCGGTGCGGAGGCGCTATGCAAGCGCGCCGATGCGCGACATTGCCGAGCGCGAGGCGTTGGTAAGGTCGAACTGAAGCAGCGAAGCCGTGGTCGCCAAGTTCCCGCCGGCTTTCGCCGAGAAGTCGCCATTTGCCTGATCATTGATCAGCGCGGCGATCGTCGAGCCTGCATTCTTCGCGTTGGTGACAGTGACGGCAGAAGAGAAGCTCGTCGCCTCGGTGAAGTTGCTGTCGAACGCCAGCGACAGCGTTTTGCCTGCATCACTCGAGATGCTCCGAAACACGCTCGCGCGGATCGAGGATCGGGCATCCATGTTCCCGCGCAGCGCGAACCGGGCGTCTGCGAACGTGCAATGCAGAAAGTGCGCGTTCTGGAGCGCGACGCCGATCTGGGCGAGGATGCCGGTCGAAAAGCCACTGCCGCCCACCGCATAGTTGGCGACGACGATATCGGAGATGGTGTCGACATCGCTCAGGAAGAACTGTTGCGGCGCAATGAGCGCCGAGCCATCGACGTTGATTAGCGCGATGTTCTCGACCGTCGTCGACCCATAGACTGTAGGCTGCACGACATCGCCATGAACGTCGGCGACGACATATGCTTGCCGCGTTACCGATTTGACGCTCTGCGGATTTACGACACCGCCGAAGCTGACATCTGTGCCGCCCGCGATCGGCGGGCTGCCGCTGGCCATGCCCGATTGCAGGCACGCGGCGGGCAGTTTATTCGACTGGAAAACGGCAGTCCAGCCTGATCCGCCCAGCTGGTCGTTGATCCGCGTGACGACGTCGGACACGTCGAAATAGATGGCCCCATCAGCGTCGGCCGTGCCGCTGACATTGATCACCAGCCGCGTCACGCCGCCGCTCTTCAGTGTGATTTTGGTGTTCGCGCCATAGGACTTTTCCCATGTCGCGGTCGAATCGGCGCCGTCGTAGCGGAGGGTCATCGCTGCGTTGCCGCCGTCGGCAGTGCCGAAGTAATCGCGGTAGTAATCGTTGCGGCCGTCATCGGCGGTCAGGCCATAGATATTGGTGACCGTCTGCGTGAAGTCGCCGGCGATGGTCTTCAGGCGCGCATTTCGGATCAGCGCAATGCCGTTCGCGCCGCCGATGAAGCCATGAAGACAATCGTGCATATAGGTGTCGTCGAGGATGAGGACCTTATCGCCACCGCTGCTGCCGGCGTGAATGAACAATTCAGTCCGGACGCCGCCCATCTTGTTGAATGCACCGGACGTGGCGAAGATTTCCACGCCGTCGAGGATGACACCCTTGGTGGCAGTGCCGAACTCATAGGTCAGGTAGAAGCCGGCGAAATAGTCATAGTCGAACTTGATGCCCGAGCCTCGGAAAATCATGCCGTTATAATCGCAGTAGATCTGGCCGGGATTGGCCTTGATCGTGCTTTCAACCCGGTATGTCACGGCGACGCCAGGCGCGTGCGTGATCGTCAGAAACCCCGCGCCGCCGGCATATGCGAATGATGGTCCCGCCCAGACGAGGGTGGCGTTTTCCATATGCGTGAGGCGAGGATTAACGGCGCTCACCGACCGCAGATAGGTGAGAGCCGCCTGTTGAGTGTTGAAAATCGTCGTGCCGTTGGCCGTCAGGCTCGCGCCGACCTGAATGTCATAATCATAGCCGGTGAAGGAGACGCGGGTGTATTTGAACGGCCCGAGGACGCGGCGCTGCATGGTCGCATCACCGGCGGTGGGGTCGCAGGTCCAATAGACATTGACGCTGCCGTTCTGGGAGAAAAGGCTGTGCTTCAGGCGCGCGAAATAACCCCATATGGTTCGCGCATTGCCGTTCGCGTCCGTATAGCTGTAGCTGCCGAACGGGATATCGTAGCTGTTCCCTTCGATCCAGACGGTGACCGTCTGCGCGACAGGGCCGGTCGCGTTGAGCGAATAGGCATGCACGCCGATAACGCGATTGTTCGGATCGATGACGTGACCGCCGACATCGACGAGGGTCCGCAGGACGGGTTTCGCCGTCGTCCGCGTCGGATCGGTCGGTGAGCCAGCCACAGAACCGGCCGTGCCGTTCCAGCCAGCGCCCGGCGCGATGTCCGTGATGGTGGGCGTAGGAGTCGGTGCCGGCGCGGGGCCGCCAGCCGAGACGACGGCAGCGGCGCCGAGCCCCAGAGCGATGGCCGCCACCGCCGAGGGCACTGCCAGCCGCACCATGAACTTGCGCTCGCCTTCGACCTGGCCGAGCGCGATCATCACCGGATTGTCAGGCGATACCGCGCCGCCAGCCGACAGTGGACCAAGGTCGCGCGGATCGACCGGCGTAGCGACGCCGGCACGAACGGCCGCCGATGCGATCGTGTCATCGACAGTGACGCGCTTGGGCTCCACGAGCGGGGGGCTCCAGATCAGGATCGTCTTCATTCCCCAGCCTCCTTGTCGGACTTGTCGGCGAGCATCCGCCGAATCTTGATGGTGGACTCGGCGATGCGCAGCGCGGTCCAGACGATGGTGAGCAGCGCGGCAATCGTCGGCAGCATGTTGATTAGGACCCCCACGATGACGGTGATTGAAAGGAAGTCGCCGTACGACTTGGCCGGCTCACTGATGTGATCGAGAAGGTGACTGAGGTTCATTTGTGCCAAGCTCCGAAAAAGCAGTGCATCAGTTCGTGCCCCCACCACTTTCGCTCCCGGTCGACTTCGGGCCGGAGGACGTGGATCTTGCAGAGAGGCTGGCTGAGCGAGACGGTGGCGAACCCCATCGTCGTGCCAAGCGCCTCGACCTTTGCCCCTGCCGCCCGCGCAGCAACGCCGAGCGCCGCTTCGCTGGGATATTCGACCTTGGTCACCGTCACCGTGGCGCGGTCGATCTGGCGGTCGGCGAAGACGAAGCCATCGTCGCCCACTGCAGGTTTGCATGATGCGAGCGCCAGCAGCGCCGCGATCAGCAGCGTTCGCTTCATCGGTGATCCTTTCGTCAGATCGTGAGCAGGGTCGCGCGGGCGGCCATGAAGGCCGCGCCCAGCTTCGCGAGTTCGGCATCGTCGGGCGGCGTGGGCCATTCGGGGTTGAACGGGTCGGCCACCGTCTCGGGCAGATCCTTGAGCGCCTGCCGATAGGCTTGCCACGCCGCGCGATATTCGTCCGTCTTGTCGGCCAACTGGGTCGGGTCGGTCGCGAACATCAGCGTGTCACGGCGGGCGCGCAGATCGGCGAGTGCCTTTTCGGTGTTCGGGACGATCGTCAGCGCCTCCCAATCGACGGCGCTGGTCACCCAAGAGAAGTCGTCATCCACGACGATGACGGTCCGGTCGGTCAGATCGTGGCCGTCGGTATCGTCGACCAGCTGCGCCTGCTGCTGCGAGAGATCGAGGATCACATGCCGCATCATCCGTTCCACTGCGTCTGGAGACTGCCGCCCACGCTGCCTACGCCGCCAGCGCCCGTGCGTCGCATGATCAGGCGGACATAAACGACCTGCTTGGTCGTAAGGCTCGCCGACGAGCCGCTGAACGAAGCGGAGCCGAAGGCGTCGAGCCCTTCGCCCGGTGGGAAAGAGCCACTGCTGCCGTTCGATCCGCTGATCGTCGACCAACTGGAGCCGTTGAGGCTGAATTCCAGATACCCGTCGATCGCTGCGGCCGAACCACCCGTGACGATGCCGGAAATGTTCCACGCGCAGGTAAAGCTGCCGTTCGGACCGCAGAGCAGCGTATTGCGCGCAACCTCGCCATAGCTCGTCCCCGGGGCGCTGATCGTCGTGTCTTCGTCGGATGCGAAGGCCGCTCCGTCCTTCGACTTGCTATAT
This sequence comes from Sphingomonas sp. EU05-FHT14C10, assembly GCF_058790595.1. NCBI lineage: Bacteria > Pseudomonadati > Pseudomonadota > Alphaproteobacteria > Sphingomonadales > Sphingomonadaceae > Sphingomonas > Sphingomonas sp. EU05-FHT14C10. The sequence goes on from NZ_JBYTEN010000012.1 coordinate 20,931, forward strand.
TCGACGCGCGCGGTGCCGCTGGCGCCAGAGCGGCTGACCGGCACCGAGACATAGCCCGTATCGGCGGTCATGCCGGATATCGTGACCGTGCCGCTGGAATTGACGCTGGCGCCCGAAATGCCGGACGAAGAGATGCTGCCATATGTCGCGCTGGACGTGACATCGCTCCCGCCCTGCGAAACGCTGATCTGGAAGCCCGGCACGGTCGCCTTCGGGGTACCGTTCGCATAGCACTGCACAGTCACGTTGTTCGGCGAACACGAAATTGTCAGCGCGTTGATGCCGGGCGCGCCCGGCTGCCCTTGAATGGCCGCCTGCAGGTCAGCAACGGTGCCTAGCGCGCCGCCCCAGCGGCTCTGCCACGTGCTTGCCGAGATGGCCGTGTCGGTGGTGTTGTCGGTCCAGCTGGGCGACAGGCCCATCAGGTAGCTGTAGAGCGCGCCCATCGCCGAACTGGCGGCGGCGCGCTCGGTCGCGGCGATGCCGAGCGAAGCGGCCTTGGCGTCGAGAGCGCCCCAGTTGCTGTTGAGCCCGACATAGGTGGTATAGACGCCCGGCTTCTCACCGCGGGATAGAACGCTGTCCGCGCCAATGTTGTTGAGCGTCGTGATGACGGTCGAAGCGGCAACGCCGTTGATGTTCAGCGTGTCGAGCGCCGTATTCTCGCCGGTGACATCCGCCGCGCGATCGGAGGGGCCGACGCCATAAAGAGGCGGGATCGTCTGGGCCGGGTCGACCTTGGCGAGGAATTCGCGACTCCAGAACACATATGGATTTGCCGCGCCGGTCGAGACGCCGCGCGCAAGAATGGCCGCATATTTCGCACCAGCCGGGACGGTCGCGAAGCCGCCGCTCACCCGCGCAAGCGCTGGATCACCATAATGAAAATTAAGTGTCGCATCTTCGTTAAGTTGATTGCCGAACACGGCGGAGCTGGAGAGTTCCGTGCCAGCGGCGTCGAAATAGGTCAGGATCGAATAGACGTGGCAGCGGCGGCCCGCCATCGTCATCGCGAAATAGAGGTAATCGCCCGGCGAGACCACCATAGCCCATCGGCGAAGCTGGGCCGGGTCGGTCGAGACGAAGGTTCGATAGCCGTCGAACAATTTCCCGGCCGCAGGCGTCCCGACGATCGTCGCATAGGCGACGTTGAGGACGCCATACCAGTCCGACGAGAGGTTCAGACCACGACTGACGGGCAGTCCGCTGTCGCCATCCCAGCCGGCGACATGACCCTTCAGCCCGGCGACGAACTCGCTGTTGACGATCTGGTTGACGCCGAGGGCCACTTGCGATGCAGCGGCATAGCGCACCCAGTTGGCGTTGGTGTCCGTCGGCGCCGACCCCGCCAGTGGCGTCGTTCCGACAAATATCCACCGCGACCCGTCGGTCAGCGAGACAATATTGCCTTCCCGGTAAGTCGTCGTCCCGTTGTAGATTCCGAGGTCGATAATATCCGCGGTGAACGCGATCTCATCGAAGGAGTGGATGGTCCAAGTCCGCTCGGCCGTGACCCCGATTTTCCAGTAGGGAACGCCGTTGTCATCCTGCTCGAGCGACTTGATCGGCGGCAACGTCGAGCCATCGCCCTTCACGGTGAGCGTCGGCGTAGTGAATCCGACCGGGGCGACGAACAGCTTGCCCAGCCAGCTTACGCCATATGCCGCGTTCACGCTGGCAGCGAGGGGCGCAATGAGGTCGCGGGCCGTGGTCTGTGCATCGACCCAGAGGCTGAGATTATAGGGCCGCGCCGCGTCGAGATTGTTCAGCGAGGCATCGTCGATCTTGCCCGCGCCGCCCGCGAGAAGCGCGAGCCGGCGGATGATGGCGCCGGGCTTGCGCACCCAGCCGCCCGCGCTGCCATTGTCCCCCTGCACGAGGAAACTGATCTTGCCGGACGGCGGCGCGCCCAATCGCGCATAGCCGGTAGCAAGCGAAGTCGCCCATTTGCCCGCCGGTATCGTGGCAGCCGCGAGCGCCGCATAGGTCGCATAGTCCGCGATCGGCGCGCCGAAACGCGCCAGCCGCTCCAAGGCCGCCTCTACGGACTGTATGGAGCCGTAGGCGGATATCTGAAAGATCGACAGGGCGGCATCGACCAGTACGCCGGGCACATAGCGCGGTGCGCCGATCGCCAGCGGCTTGGCATTTCCTTTCAGCGCAGCCGGCCCCTCCGCACCAGTCGTGCCGGCATAGACGGACAAGATCGGGGTATCGAGCCAGCGATCATCAACTGTGAATTCGAGTTCCGCGATGCCGTCGCTGACCTTGGGTTGCGAGGTCACGCGGCCGTCGAACCGCAGCGTGTATCCCGCCCATGTGCTGCCCAGTTCGCCCGTCCAGATACGCAGCCGCGCATCGGCGATGGCGTAGCGCTCGAACAGCGGCCACGGCTCGACCGTCAGCGAAGCGCGCGAGGAAGGCGTGTCGATCTTGCCGTTTTCGTTCGCGCCGGACAGATCATAGGTCAGGGTCGGCAGCTTGGTCAGCACCGGCCACCACGTACTGCCGTTCAAATGGCAGGCCTGCGCATCATCGACCGAGCTGGTGAACAGCGAGACAGGCGACGAAGCGGCGGGATCGTACCCGTCGATCCGGATCAGCGTGACGAGCATGTCAGAACAGGCTCACGATGCCGGCGCGCCATTCCCAGCCGTTCGCCACGCGCCATGTGGTGCCGAGGTCGCCGACGAGCGGGCCGAAATAGCAGCGGCGCTGGCGCAGATCATCGGGCGCGGGGTCGGTTACGAGCGCAATCGGCTCGCTGTTGCCGGCCATTTCCAGCAAAGGCTGCACCTGGCGCTCGATCTCGTCCTTCTGGACCGATGGGAACGAAATGCTCGCTACCCGGCGCTTCTTCGCCCGACGGCGGATCAGCGCGCCACGCGACGAGAAATCGACCGAACTGAAGTCGCGCACACCGAACGTGCCGCCGAACGCGAAATTGCGGCTGAGCCGCAGGCGGGTGCCTATGGCGACGCGGCCGATCTCCACGGCATAGTCAGCCGGGCCGTCGAAGCGGATCATCACATAGCGGACAGCGGCAGGAAAGCCGGTATCGGGCGCCGTCCAGAGCGCGACACCCTTGCCGTTCACCAGCATCGTCGCGCCGGCATAGAGCGCCAGCGCTGCTGAGGAATAGCTATAGGTCGCAAAGCTCGACCCCTGCGCCGCCGTGGCGAAGAACAGCTGCATGGTCGCGGCCGAAGGCGCGCCCGCGATCCCGAACATCATGAGGGTGTCGAGGGCGGCATCGACACCCAGATCGACAATCAGGTCGATCGATCCGGCGCTATTCGAGCGCCACACCACGCCCTCGTAATCGTTCGCGACATTGATCGCGTCGAAGCCTGCCGCCGTGGCCGTCGAAGATGCGGCCGTGATCGGTAGCGGCAGAAGCGCCCAGGCATTCATCCGATCAACTCCAAGGCGCTGGTTTCAGCCTCCAGATCGACGCTGAACTTCGGCGCGATCGTGTTGAGGTTGACGGTCAGTTCGGTATCGATGAGCGTGATCTGCGGGAGACCCTGAGAGGGATCGAGCCACAGCAGCCCATCGAGCGTCAGGGCGAAGCGGCGACGATTGGCCCCGAAGATCGCGCCCCGGGCATTGGCGACCAATTGCGCATCGCCGGTGGCATCGAAGTTGGCCTCGATCGGCGATGCGCTGTTGTCCCGCGCGGACGGATAGAGCGCCTGAATGGCGGCATCGCTCCATGTCGCGACGGTGTATTCGCGCGACCCTGCCGCGATATCTGCGACTGTGGCTGGCATCAGACCTGCTGCGTGAGAAGGCGGCCGTCACCGAAGCTCGCGCCGCCGCCGCTGCCATTCGCGATAAGGTTCGCGATGGTCTGCAGCAGGACGGTGTTCTGCGCGAGGATGTCAGCGGCGGCCTGCGTGTTGGCGGCGGTTTTTTCGGCGAAGGGATCGCTGGCGGTCCGGATCGGCGTCGCGTTGTCGATCGTCGATATCGCCTGAGCCGTGGCCGCTTGGATGCGGTCAAGCTCGGCGAAATAGCCGTCGGTGGAGCCCTTCAGCTGACGTTCGATATCCAGATAGGACTGGGCTGCCTGAATATACTTGTCGTTGTCGACCGCCTGTCCCGCCGCGATCTTGTCCAAGAACGGCTGGAGGTTCGAGAGGGCCGAGGCCTCCTGATCACGCAGCGAATAAGGGCTGCTCGACCCGAATTTCAGGGAGTCGACGAACTCCTTCAGCGACGACGATGCGCCGGCCGTATTGTTCTTCGCGTCATCCAGTTCGAGATTGTAGAGTTGCTGCGCCTGCGCCATCTGCTCGGCGGACGCACCACCCTCCTTGAGCGCGGCGACCGTCTTCTCCCACTTCTCGTTCACCTCGTCGATCGCGGCGCCAACCGGGTCCAGCCGCTCCTTCAGCGCCTTCGGGATGGCTTCGATCAGCGATGCCTTGGTGATCGCGCGCTCCAGATCCTGACCGGAGGCAAGGATGCGCTGCGACGCGGCGCTGATGCCGCCGATCACGCCATCGGACAGAGCGTCACGAATGGCCGCCTGGACGGCATCCTGCTCGTCGGTGAACTTGAGGACGCCCGCGCCCTTGGTGCGGCCGGCGCCGGTGGGATCGACGACGAACTTCTTGTTCCGCTGACCGATCGATACGCTGATAGCGCCGCTCAGATCGCCGCCGAGCGCCTCGGCGATGCTCTGTAGCGAGTCACCGACAGAACCGCCCAGCTTGGTCGCGTTGCTGCGTAGCCCCGCGTTGTTGCCGCCGACGCTGCCGACACCAACCTCCCCGTTGGCAATGGACAGCGTGGCAACGCCGGTCTTCGTCTTCTTGAGCAGCCCGCCGACGACGGAGCCCAACAGCCCGCCAGCAATTGAGCCGAGCGGCCCGGCAAGATTGCCCAGCGTTTTGCCGAGCGTCGCGGTGATGGTCCCCTTCAACGCCTCGCCGGCCACGCCGCCGATGGCGCCGCCGAGCGCGGCGCCGGTGTTGCTGCCCTTATTGCCAAGAACGAGCGATGCGGCAGTCTGGCCGTAGAATGCACCCTGCAGGGCGGTGCCGACCTTGTCGCCGATGATTTTCCCGGCCTTGTCGCCGAAAATCTTTGAGATGAGCTGCGAGCCCATCGTGTTGAATACTTCAATCGGGCTGGTCGCATATGCATTGCGGCGGCGACCAGTCACGACAATATCGTCGCCCTGACCCTGATTGTCGTTGGCGGCCTTCGCGATCTGTGCGGCAGAAGCCGCGATCGAAGTAATCGCGACCGGCCCACCGCCGAGCGCGGTCTCGGCCGATGTTGCGGGCTTGCCAGCCAAACCGTTGAGCGAAGCGGTCACACTGTCCGCCGCGGTCGCAACGCGGCCAAGGGCCGCCGATATAATATCGGCAGACCGATCGACCTTGCTCGCACCCGAAACCTTGTCCTCAATGTCACGGAAAATGTTCCCGAACAGCTTTTCCGTGATCTCCTTCGAGACCAGCACATTGAAAGAGCCGCGCAGATTTTTGACGAAGTTGCCGAGCGATTTTACGCCCTGATCGGGAAGTGTCTCGAAGACTCGCTCCACCGAGGCGCGGACATCGCGGACGGCACCCAGATAATTCTGGGTGCGCTCGAATGTGACCTGCGCAGCCCGAGCTTCGGCGCGGCGCTGGTCAGCAATATCGATGAGCGCCTGCAGGTGCTCAGCATCCAGCGGACCTTGCTGCTTTTGCAGCCGCAGCACGTCCTGCAGTACCCCGGCTTCAAACGATCGGCCCTCAGTAATCAGCTTCTGGATCTGAAGCGCTTCGCGCTCGCTATCCATGAAATCGCGATACGGCTTATCGAGCCCTTCGCGAATGATCACCGCTGTGTCGGCTAGCTGCTGCTTGATCAGGGCGTAGCCCGGAAGGCCCTTGCCCGTCAGTTTGAGCAGGCGCGTGTTCTTGCGCTCGAGGTCATCGGTGATGTCGGCGACTTCGCGCAACGCCTTCGCCGCCGCGTCGATCATCTTGGGTTGCCCTGCGAAGGGAGCCTGAAGGTTGGCGAGCCGGTCGAGCGTGTCGCGGCCGAACTCCTCGATCGAGGCAACTTCCTTCGATCGGTCGCGCGGTTTCTTCGTCTTGCCCCGCTTGTACGGCGTCAGTTCATCGGGGACATCGCCACCGGCAATGACGCCGATCGACTGGAGAGCCGCCGCCTTGTCGGTGCCGGTATTAGCCAAGCTGATCAGTTGCAGCTTGGCGTCGGTCAGGCTCTTGCCGGCGAGCTTGCCCTTGATGGCCACCTGATCGAGCGCCGATATGGAGACCTGAAGGATATTGCCGACGTTGCGGGAATATTTGCTCGGATCGGAGTTCGCCAGCGCATCATTGTTGACGGCGTTGAAAATCGCCTTCTGGGCCGCGTCCAGCACCTTCTGCTGGTTTGCGACGTCCTTGGCGGCGCCAACCGCCCGGTCGAGCGCGTCGCCGCTGGTGCCGGAAATACCGTAGACGCCGAGGGACGGGTTTTTCAGGGTCAAGCCGCCGGAGAGGCCCAGGTCCTTGCCGCTATCCTCGATCTTCTTGTTGGCAGCGAACAGGGCTGCCTGCGCCTGCAGCTTGACGGTCTGGATCAGAACCTGATTCTGGGTCTTCAGTGCGCCAGTGGTCAGGTCGATGATCTTGCCCAGATTGCTTTGGGCATTGCCGAAGCTGTCGGCAGATTTCGCCGCACTCTCCAGCGCCTTGGCCTGCTTTTCGGCGCTGTCGGAGAATTCAAGCACCTTCGGGATGAGCAGGGTCAGTAATGTCGTGCCAGCAAAGATCGCTGTGCCCCATGGGCCGGCGAAGATGCTCGCGACCTTGCCGACCTTGCCACCCGCGTTCGACAGGACAAAGGCCAGCTGCGAACCCTGTTGCGAAAACGCCGTTAGGACGGACTGACCGCCCTGAACCTGCACGAAGAAATCCTGAAATTGCTGCGATGCCTGAATGGCCGCCTGCGACGAGGCGCCCTGGCTTTTCACGACGGACTTGTTGCTCTCCGCGTAGGCGCGCGTGGCTGAGGTAGTCTGATTGAGTTCTGTCTGTATGCGGTCGAAAGCGGCGGCCTGCGCATTGAGATTTAGCGCTCGCTGCTCTTCCGATGCGGCAGCAGATGCGGCAGCTTGAACCGCGAGCCGCGATGCGTCGTTGGCCTCACCCTCGGCCGCTGCTGTAGCGCGAAGAGCCTGCTCCAAATCGCGCAGCGCCGCAGCACGCAGTTGTGACGCTTGCGCCGCTTCTCGGAATTCGTTGGCATTCAAGTCAATCGCGCCAGCCGAGTTGAGAGGGCGCGATGTCGCTTCGTCGGCGATGCGTTTAATTTGGTCAAACGCCGTGCGAAAATTCCCTTCGGCCTGGCGCGATGCGCCTTTCGCATTGGCCTCGAACTGCGCCCAGATCCTCCCGCTCTCCGAAGAGAACTGCTGCCCCTGCAGCTGGAGGCGGGCAATGACGTCTGCTGCCATATGGCCTCCTGCTGGATGGTGGGGTAGAACCTCCGGCCGATGCGATCAGGGGGAGCGCGAATGGGCCGGATGATGATCTTGATGGGCGCTGTGCTCTTGGCGCAGCCGGCGTCAGCGAACTGGCAATATACGAAGTGGGGGCAGAGCGTCGCAGAGGTGCGGGCTGCCTCGGCGGGCGCGGCCCAGCCTGTCGATCAGCCTGGACGGAACGGGACGGGCTTTAAGACGCTGCTTGAGGCGCCATACAAGGCGCTGGGCTATGAATTCATTGCCAGTTTCAGGTTCAGCGCCGCGACCGGCGAACTGATCGCGGTTCAGCTGGAGCCGGTGGTTCGTGACTGCCCCGGGCTTCGCGTGAAGCTCGTTGCGATCTATGGGGATGCCTATAACCGCACAAGGAGTGCGATTTACTCGCTCGAGCAATGGCGCGACGATGCGGGGGGCAATTTAGTCGATTTCCTCGATATCGGCGGGAAATGCGACATCTCTTATCGGCCGATCATTAAGAAGGGGTCGGGTCTATAGCCATTCCGGCTCACCCGCGTTCCGCAAGCCTCACCATTTCGCGTTCCGCAGCCCGGATATAGCCCTCCAGCGCCACGCTATTCGCGAACGCCACGCTTGGCAGCAGCACGAATATCACGATGGTGGTATTGCCGCGTCCGGTAGCGCGGCGGCGATCGGTATTGAGCCGCCCGATCTGGCGCTTGCCGCTCAGGACGCCCTCATCCAGCACGAGCAGCGAAGGCCGACCGGGCCGATAGACAAACCGAAGCCGCGCCCCGTTGCGGCGCTCCCACTCGCCGGGCGTCAACATGCCGCTGCGGTCGCGGGGTCCAGCCGCCGGGGTCGGGATGGCCAGATAGAAGTCGTCTTTGGATCGGATGCGACCCGGCTTCGTGAAGAAGGTGAACGCGCCGACGGTGCGGTCGCGGCCATTGAGGAATATGCTGCCCGACGGGTTCTGGGCGATCCCAGTCTCGGGATAGACATTCGACGCGACGGCCCGCCACAGCCGCCCACCGACCGTCGATCGCACCGCTGCTTCGATCGACCGCTCCAAATTCTTGGTCGCGGTCCTCACGGCCGAAGTGCCGATGCGGAGGCGCTCGCGGACGATGCGCTCGCGAGCATCCCGCAGGCTGCGCTGATCTATCAGCAGCTGAAGGCTATCCATCGCCATCCTCAGCCGCGATCGTGTCGAGAATGGCGAAGCAATCCATGAGCAGCGCCGGCTGATCGCCCACGGCGCCCGAACAGGGCAACGCGGACCCGCTCATTCCGCCCCAGCGACGGCACTGGAGCCAAAGGTCAACTATTCCGTAGGCCCACTGTGGGACGGCGAGGCGGGGGTTTTCTGGCCAGTGGTGGCCGTCGATGCGCCATCCTCCCTCGATCCGTCGCCCGAATTCGAAGTCGCCGGGGCGGCGTCGGACGGCGAGGGCTGCGGAAAATTTGCCTTCGGGCCGGTATCGTACTGGAGCCCATAGCAATGGTTGCCGGCAGCGATCAGTTCCAGCGGATCGACGGCCGCCAGAGCGTCGTCGGTCACGAAACCATCCATGCCCTTGGCGTAGGGTGCGCCGACCTTTTCCCAGCCCGTGCAGAAGCGGCGGAACATCAGCACCGGCGCAATCTCCTGCCGGCGCGCCTTGCGCGCGAGCAGTTCGCGATATTCGGGCCAATGCTCGGCGAGCACCGACTTCACTCCAAGCAGGATCTGCCGGCCGGACGGGTCGATCGTCTCGTCGCCGTCCTTCTCGCGGTCGATCAGCTCCAGAACGTGATCAAGTTCGGGATCGTCGGCCAGCAGCGTCATCACGCCTGCGCGCACCGCATTGATGATCTCGAACATGAAGACGCGACCGGCCTGATGCTCGCCGGACAGTTCTGCCTCCGCCGCGCTGCGCTCGATCACGCTGCCGCGACGGAAGTAGAATTTGGGCGCGTCGTCATCGCCGACACGCCATGAGGGCGTGAAGGGAAGGTTCGTTTTCGTGTCCATGTGCGCTCCGGATCAGAAGAAGCAGATGATGCGTTCGCCGTCGCGGCCATACGCATCCTTGCCGGGATTGAGCGCCTGCAGCCGCAGCGTTTCCGACCGCAGCGTGCCACGCTTGCCCGGCGTGCTTTCGATCGGCTGCGCGAGCGGGCACAGGACGGACAGGCGATTGCCCGCCGCCGTGCCCATTTTGAAGCCGACGGGATACTGCGAGAACGCCGCGATTTCGGCGAGGGAGTCGCGCGTCGCGACGAGGGTCATCAGCGGGTCGACTTCGATGATGGGGACGCGCGTCGAAATCTGGCCGCCGGCATAGCCGAACGTGGTGTTCGGATCGTCAGGCGACTCGATATCGCCGCCGTTGTTGATCGACCACTGGCTGATCGGGAGCGGGTGGCGATTGGCGTTCATCGCAGGCGGCTTGCCCGTGCCCTGCACCAGCAGCGGCGCCGAGTGATTGGCGATCACCGCATTGGTCGGCACGGCCGCATCGACGGGGTTGCCCATGTAGATGCCGGTGAAGTTGAACGTGGCGATGCCGGGACGTGCGCTGTTGCCGCCCAGATCAACCGTGCCGCGCGCATCCATGATCTGGTAGAGGCGGCCATCCTCATACCAGTAGATCGTGACGCACGGATGATCGGTGGCGCGGGTGGCCAGGTCACCCGGCGACGTGCCGGCATAGGTCCAGTTCGCGGGGATCGCGCCGCTGGTGGCGACATCGAGGGCACCGGGCATCAGATCCGAGAGGGTTGCCACGCGACCAGCGGTATAGCCGGTGATCAGCGGCATCTGTCCGGCGCCGACTCCGCCGGTGAGGATGAGGGGCATGCCGCGATAGGCGTCCGCCGTCGCGACGAATGGCGCGGCAAGCGTCGCCGTCGTCGTCGAGCCGGCGGTGAGCGCCGTCGCGGCCACAGAGGCCGTGAACTGGCCGCGCAGGCCGCACGCAAGCAGAGGGGCGTGCAGCGGCGGCTTGACCGACGCGGTGTAAGTCGTGCCACCGCCCGCGCCCTTCAGGCGGCTGCGGAAAGAGAAGGTGGCAGGCTGGCCGACAACCAGCGGCGCGCCGCCGACAAGCGAACCCGACACCTCGGTCGAGGCCTCGGTACGCCACGGCGTGTTGTAGCTGACCGAATCGTCCTCGAGCGGCACCGCGTCCAGCAGCGGGGAGAGCGTCGCGGGCGTGCCCTCGGCCGACTGGAGGCCGATGAGCAGGACGCCATTCGACGGGCGAATAACGGGATCAGACATTGAAATCCTCCTTCGGGATTTAGGCGAGCGCCGGGTCTATCCGGCTCGTTACAAACTCGATCTGGAATTCCTGCGCGAAGCCGATGCGCCGCGCGTCAGAGTTGATCGCGACATCGACGCGCAGATCGCCGGGCTCGATAAACTCGACGAGCTGGGCAAGCTGATCGTCTTCCATGATCGCGCGCACTGCGTCGGCGTGCAGATCATTCAGGATCGTGTGCGTGGCCGCGCCGCCGGCGCCCTCGACGAAGCCCTCGACGATCAGCGCGAGTGCCCAGCGCGTCGAGCCAACCTCGCCTTCGATCTTGCGCTGGCCGCCATCGTGCGCCGCGAGAGCGGGCATCACGTCGGGATAGCCCGAAGGCTGGCGCTCATAAGATGCGATGCTGGGCAGGATCGACAGAACCGCATCGACCCGGGCAAAGATGAGTTCGCGGCGGGCGGTCACGGCGCGCGCTCCACGACGACGATCCATGCGGCTACATCATCAAGGTCGGTGATCTGGATCACTCGATATTGGCCGGTGGCGTGGCCGATGACGTCGCCATTTTTGGCGGGGCGCTCGACCATGTCGGAATAGGCGATCTCGAACGAGACACGGCGGGCGGTGTTGCCGACACCCATCGCATCGGGCGCCGCTTCGTTGGAGTAGACCGCAACCATGGGGCGATCCGATGCCCATTTGCTGGGTGGGTCGTAGCTGATCGGGTCGGCGAAAGCCGAACGGATCGTGGCGAGATGCGGGTCCATCAGGACTTCGCGGCGGCCTTGTTGGTCGCCTCGACCGCTCCGGTCGCGAGCATATTCCTGACCAACTGCCCAGCGCGCTCGGCATCGATCATATCGCCCTTATCGCCCACATCGATGTCGGCGCCCGCGTCGCGGAAATTGCCGCCATTATCGATGGCCGGCGCGTGAAGCGTGATGCTCTTCATGTGCGTGCTCCCATAAGCAGCCGGCCCCTACAGGGGGCCGGCGCTCATGTTGCGTCGAGTTAGCGAATGGTGCCGTCGAGCAGCGCATCGCCGCTGGTGGCGGCGGCGAGCGCATCGGCGGCGGCGACACCGACGAGCAGGTTGCTGCCGACAGTCGTCGTCAGCGCCTTGTTCGTGTCGTCCCAGTAGAGCTTCGTCGTCCAGGCGGTCCACGCCTGCGCGGCCGTCTTCGGGAGGCCGAACACGCCTTTGCGCTTGATTTCGACGGGCGCATTCAGCGCCGCATCGGTCACGGCGACGCCGAAGGTTGCGCCGACCTTGACGCCACCGCCGGAGGCGACGGCATAAGGGGCGATGACGGTGACCGTCTCGCCCTGCTGACGAAAAGTTTTCATTTTGGTTCTCCTTGGTGTGCGGCGGGCGCCGCGCGCCCGCCGAAGTCACGTCGGGGCCGATCAGGCGCCGGGGTTCTTGTCCATGCCGCGCCAGTCGATCGCGGCCGCGGCGAAGTCGAGCGTCGCCTTGAATTCGACGCCATCGACCGTGAAGCCCATGCGGCTCGAAAGCTGCACGCCTTCCGCGCCGTCGAGATAGGCATACTCGACGGTGTCGACCTGATTGCTGTTGGCAGCGGTGTACCAGGCCGTTGTGGAGACGCCGTCGAGCACCGATTCGACGATCGGCTCGAGCGCCGTGCGCCCGCCGGAGCGGAACTCGTTCACATCGGACTGCTTGGCGGGCACATACTGCGACGAGGTGTACTGATACGCCTTCTGCTCCTGCGTCGCCGGCACGATCAGAAACGCGGGAGCGAGGTTGAGTTCCTCGTTCTGCAGGCCCTTCTGGAGGCGCATGCGCGTGCGCGAAGCGCCGAGCGACGTGGCGTCGATCGCGGCGCCGGTGCCGGCAAGGTTCCCGTGCTGGGTGCTGAACAGCGCATTCCCATCCGGGAAATTGCCGTTCGTGGTAAGGATCGAGTAGACGGTGCGATTCTCCAGCCGGGCCGCCGAGCCGGCATAGCCGGTGGTCAGGCGATCGAGCGCGCGCAGATCGTCGTTGATGATCATCTGACGGGTGAAGCCGATGATTCGGCCATAGGTCAGCACCTGATACGAAACCTTGCCGTCACTGATCGTGCCGTACTTGATCTCGCCGCCCTCGTTGACCTTGAGCAGATCGGGCATCGCCGAGACCTGCACGGCGTCGATCGCCTTGAAGTCGGGCGCATTGGGCGCGCGACGCGCCCACAGGCGATAGGAGGGATTGTTTTCCTCATAGGCCGCGCGGAGGCGGCGGTTGAGCGTCGCGCCCATCAGCGCCGGGAAATCCGACGTTGAATGGAGCGAACGATCGGCGATCTCGGCCGGCGACATACCGCGCACGCTGACGCCCGTCGAGGCGAGCAGTTCCTCCGCCATGCGGAGCAGGCTCATGCCCCGGAACTGGCGGCCGTCTTCGGTGATCTGCGAACTCGGCATCATGCGATGCACGAGCGCGTCCTGCATGGCGCGCTGCATGGTCACCCCGTTGCCGAACTGTGCAGGAACGCGGTTGACCGTCTGCGCCGGGGCGTCGCGCTCGGCGAACTGACGGCCGATCTCCGCGAACAGGCTGTCCCGGGTGAACCGCTGATCGGCATGACGCGCGAGCAGGTCCATCGTGGCGTCGTCGGTCAGCCCGGCATTACGGGCAGCGGTGCGGATGGCCGCCCCGTCGACCTGCGCGGCCTGTTCGGGAGCGCGTTCGGACTGGCCGGGCGCCGGGATGACATTGGTCGACGCGGGCGGCGTCTGGGTGTCGGGCGCGCGGGTATCGGTGGCCGGATTTTCGCCGGCCGTCTGCTGGGTGGCAGCGGGCATCGTGGTAACTCCTTCGTGGGTGGCCGGCGAAATGCGGCGGACGATGCAGGGATTTCCCCCCTGCGCGGGCTCTCCGCTTCGCACCTGCGATCCCGCGTCGAACGGGATCGGCACGAAGCTGATTTCCATGGGTTCCCAATCGGTCGCGCGGTAGAGCGGGCGCTGCCCCTCGCGCTCGGTGACCTCATAGGTGTGAACGACGTAGCCGACGCTCAGATTGCGGATGATGCCGGCGGCAACATCGGCCTCGATCGGCTGCACGCTCTCGCGCTGCGAGAACTGGACAGTCGCGATCCCGAGGCCGCTTTCGACGCGGGCAGTGCCAGGCACGACGACGCCGATCTGGTTTTCCAGTTCGTAGCGCTGGTGGGTGTTCAGCAGCGGCGCGCCGACATTCATGCGGTCGAGCCGAACGCTTACATCATCGACGACAAGCTCTTCGTCGACCCAAGCCCAGCGATCCCACATAAAGCGGGCGCCGCGTGCGCCGGTCGACCAGCAGACTTCGACGGTGTGGTTTTCGGCGTCATAGGAGCCGGGGCGGATCGACAGATCCCGCGTCATCATCGGCGCGGCACGCGTCTCCTCAGCCGCAGGTGCGGTTGCAGTGGGCATAGCTTACTCCGGGGATCAGGCCGACTTGTCGCCGGCCGGTTGTTCGTCCTGAGGCATCGACTTCAAGCCGGCGACGGCCTTGCGAGGGTCGCCGTCGAACATCACGCCCGCGCCGAGAATGTCGTCGGCGTTCGCCAGATCGTCGGCATACTGCAGCAGGAATTCGAGATAATCATAGCCGCGCTCTTCGACGAGCTGGCTCAACGTGACCTTGCCCATGCGCAGGTTCGCAAGGTCGGCCTGCGCATCCTTGTAGGGATCGACCGAGATGAAGCCGGGCGGCGTCCAGCGCCAGCCGAAGTTGGCGACGGGGAGAAGCCCGGCGGCGAGCGACGCCTCACGATAGCGGGCGATAATCGGCCGACAGAGCTTGTGGACGAAGACATGCCACTGCAGCCGTTCCATGCGACGGCGGAATCCATGGTGGCCGGCGCGCCATGACGAATAGTTGACCTTGGAGAAATCGCCCGTCGCGTGCTCGTACATCACGCCCGCGCCGGCTGCGGCCTCACGCAGATAGAGTTGCGCGAACTCGCTGACGCCCTGAGCGTTCGACGGCGTGTTAAACGTGATTTCCTCGCCCGGGAACAGGCGCGTCATCATCCCCGGCTCGAATTTCTCGATCTGCTTGCCGTATTTGAGTTTCAGCGCCTCGCCCGTCTTGGGGTCGGTCCCGATCGCGAAATCATCATCGGCGGGTGATGTGATGAAGCCGGCGAGGCAGGATTCGATGCGCTTGCGCGTCAGTTCGGCGTCGAAATAGCCTTGCAGATCCCGAAGGGTCATCACGGCGGGGGCGAGCAGCGGCATACCGCGATCCTGCCCAGGCCGAACCTTGTTGTAGAGATAGACAAGCTCGGACGCCGGAACGCGCGTGCTCTCCAGCGATTTCACGCGGAAGCTGGCAACGTCGCCAGGGTGGGCCGGATAAAGCCAATAGGCGATCTTGCGGCCCTCGGCGTCATATTCGATGCCGCGATCGATCAGCGCGCCGCCGCGCGTGATCAGCGACGTCTTGGTGACGTCGATGAAATCCGGCTCGAGGACTTGCAGTTTCAGCGGCGCAGTGGTGACGGACCCGTCGAACTGCTGACGCCGAAAACGAACGATGCTCGCACCCGACTCCAGCATTCCGCTGGCGGCCTGCCACATCAGGCCGTTGATATCGTGATCGTCGTCGAAGTCGCAGACTTCGCCCCACTCTCGCCAGCCTTCGGACACCTTCTTGGCGTTGCGGCCCTTGATGCCGGTCGGCGCCCCCACGATGCCGGTGCCGACGACATGGTCGGCGACGGTGTCGATGATCTGGCCGGCATAGCCGTTATCGCGACGAAGCGAACGCGAGCGATTGCGCACGATTTCTTCACTCGTGCCGACTTCCGCATTCGCACTGTCGCCCGTGGCGCGCCAGCTTGCCGTGCGCTGATCCTTGCGCGCGGCATCATAGGCTCGCTCGTGCAGCGCCAGCGCGCGGCGCGCGCCGATGCGACGCACGCCCGCCGTCGGGCTGAACCATGAAATAGCGCGATCGAGGACGTTCACGTCAGAACGCCGCCACGAAGCTGCGCGATGGTCGGCCGTTCGACGACGAGGACGCGATATCATCCTGCATCATCTGCAGCAGCTCGCGCATTTCCTTGAGCGAGCGATACTGGACCTCTCGCCCATCAGCATAGCGGACACGATTGGTGCCGCTGGCCAGCGCCTGCTTCAGGCGATCGATGTCATCAGCCGTGAACGCCATACCGATCCCCTAAATCCATTCGCCGCCATCTGCCGCACCGCCGATCCAGTCCGGCTCTTGGGGACGTGCCACCTCGCGTGGGCGTTCGGCGAAATTGTCCTGCTCCACGGGCGCGGCGGGCTCCGCCGGCTCGGCATCCTGCTGATCGGCGATCGGCTCGGCGCGGTTCTTGGTTACCATGTTGAGCTTGAGCCCGAACTGCATGAGGCCTTGAAGGGCCGCATAGGCATAGACCCGACAGTCCAGCGCTTCATTGGCTCGACCTTTCGGCAGTTCCCAGACAGTGAAGCGGCGCCCGCCGACAACCTTGGTGATCAGGCGCTCTGCGGTCAGCTGGATATACCAGCCCAGATCGCGCAGCGCGCTGAAGTGCATATACCCCGGTCCGGGCGCGGTGAGCGCCAGGCGGTTGCGGATCGAATCCTTGGCTGCGTTCGTGCCGATGATCACCGGCTTGAACTTGCTTCGGTTCTTGGCGCTCGGCCGTGTCGGCGGCCAGACTGGCGTCCTTTCGCCATTCCTTGCGCTCTGGCCCTTGATTGCCCAGACCTTGCGGCCCAGCCGCGCCTTGGCGAAATTGTACACGGCCTGCGTGTGATGGCCGCCGGAGTCGATGCAGCAGGCTTCGGCGACAAACTGGCGCCCGTCGGCGCGCGCGAACTTGCGCAACATCTGCGCGTCGACGCGTGACCAGAATTCGTCGGTCGCTGGGTCGCCCTCCACAACGACATGGTCTAGCGACCAGCTTTCCTCATTCTCGCCCCAGCCTACGAACTCGCCCTCGGCGCGATCGTCCTGCACGTCCCAACCCGAAGTGATGACGCCGACGCCGTCGGGCACATCTCCGGCCCATGTCTCGGCGCGCTGCGCCAGCGTCTCCGCAGCCACATCCTTGGATGACGCCCGGCGGTGCGGGCGGCCCATCTGGGTATTGTCGAACGTGACGCGCTTGTCGGTGTCGTCTTTCGCCGCGATCCATTTCGCGGCGATCTTGGGCGGGGCGTCCTTCGGCCACGGGCTGAACAGCTTCGATGCGGTGAAGGAGGCATGTTCGTTCGACACCGCCCACCGCCCGCAGTCCGAGCATTTGGCACGGTAGACGCCGTGACGATCGCCTTCCCACCAGTCCCACACCATGCCGACCGGCGGCGGCGCGTTCGAGCTCTGCTCGGGCTCGCGCCATGATCGATCATAATCCTCGAGCGGATTGTGTCGCTTGCCGCAGCAGCTGAATGCGCGCGTCTGATGCCAGCGCGTCGTCTGCAACGCTTTCAGGCGCTCGCCTTCTGCCCACGCTACCCCGCATGCCTCGCAATGGACCTGCGCGGTGGCGGTCAGATGCTCGCCGGAAAGTTCGTCCTTGTCCCAGTGGACGTGTTTGAAGAAATCGAGAAACTGGCGATGTCCGCAGTGACCGCATTCAACTGAAGCCTGCCGCTGATCGCCTTCGAGGTAGCTCGCCTCGATCAGGCTCTCGCCCTCGATCGTCGGCGAGCAGACCCGGACTGACAGCCAATTGGCGAACGTAGCCATACGCTCGTCGCCAAGGTTGATCGGGTTGCCCTCTCGCGTGATCGGGTACTTGTCGACTTCGTCGTAATAGACCCGCGCGACGGGGCGGCGCGCGAGGTTGTCCGGACTGCCCGCGCCGGCCAGTGCCAGAAAGCCGCCGGGGAAGGCCTTATACAGCAGCGTCTCGTCGGCGTTGCGCGTCTTGCCTGAGCCGATCAGGCCGCGAAGCACCGGCGTCGCGCGGATCATTGGCGTGATCCGCTCTTTCGAGAATTGCTCGGCCGCGTCTTCCTTGGGCTGCACCAGCAGCGAGGGGCCGGGATCGAGATGGGCGAAATAGCCGACGAGGTTTTCGAGGAACGCGGTCTTCAACAGCTGCGTGCAGACCATGCCGGTGATGATGTGCACACCCGGCTCGGTCGCTGCGAGCATCAGGCCGCGCGCGACCTCGACAGTTCGCGTGCGCCAGCGGCCCGAGTTGCTGCCCGCCTCCTTCGCGAGCCGCCTGTATCGATCAGCCCATTCGGGAACGCTGATCCGTGGCGGCGGCGTCCACCCTTTGCGCGCCGAAGCGCGCAGGATGTCAGCCTTGCTGATCGCCGGTGAAGTCGGCTTCCGGGTCGCCAAGATCGTCGAGCTGCTGGTGGACATAGGCGGTCAGCGACTCCACGACCTTGTCCGCGTCGACGCCCAGATCTGCCGCCAGCATCGGTCCCATCCGGGTAGGGAAATTCAGCCAGGCATCGCGCTGAGAGCGCTGGGTCTCGAACAATACCAGCTTGGCCGTTTCGATCTCGACGAGATTGCCGGCATCCTTTCGCGCCGCGATCAGATGCTTGGCCGCCAGCGCATTTTCCTTCACCCGCTCTGCGGTCCCCGTATCGGCATAGTTGCCGGCAAGGACGTTATCGAGAAAGCCCTCGGCCTCCTCGGTGAACAGCTCGTTGGCGCGGGCATCGACCTCTTCGGCCGACGGTGCGGACACCTTTTTCGCGGTGCGGACATTTTTCGGCTTAGGTGCGGACATTTGCGAAATGTCCGCAGTGTCCGCACTCCGCCTGTTCTGCTTGCGCCAGCCGGTTTTCGCGAGGGCCGGGTCGAGCTTGCCATCGTCGGAAAGCCGCAGCTTTCCTGACTGAATGGCCCTCCTGACCAGTTTTTCATTGCATCCGTCGAGCCTAGCGAACTCGCGAACGGATACGCCTGCAGGTGCGGACATTTCGGTGCGGACACCTTTCACAACCCAGCGCTGGGGATTTCACACGCCTTTGCGCCCCGTATACGGTCCCCGCCGGGAAGGACCCGCGCCCCGGGGGATGATGGTGGCACCGGCCGGACTTGAACCGGCGACCTTCGGATCATGAGTCCGACGAGCTGCCTCTGCTCCACGGTGCAATGAACTGGAGCCGTCGGCAGGGATCGAACCTGCGCGCATCCCCTTAGGACGGGGCTGCTCTGTCCGCTGAGCTACGACGGCAATCGTCCGATGCGCCTCGGGGTCACCCCACTGGTTGGCGCTGCCAGCTAAGCCCGGCTCGGAACGATCACCGGGGGCTGCGACCCGAGCGCTGGGAAAAGGGTAACCAGCGCGGCGGGTATGGAATGAAGCCTGTCCACGCTCTCGCACGTCGCGGGAAGCGCGTGGCTTCCACCGCGTGATAGGCGAGGGCAGTAAGGTCTCCGACCAGCCGGACCAACTCGCCGATGCCGCTGCGATGCGGAACAGGATGGGAACGTGTGTAAATCATTCAGGGAACGAAGGGAAGCGCCAAATCACGCGGCCTGCGCCGTCGACGGGCGAAGAAGGAACGTGCTGATCTCCACCTCCAGCCGACCGCCGAAGCAGACCAGCGTGCATCGCCCGTCGCCCCGCTCGACCACACCCGACATGCCAGCGAAGGCGCCTTCGGGCACGCGCACGATCTCGCCCTTCCTGAATGCCTTGACCTTCTGCTTGGGCACGGCGCGCAGTTCGGCGGAGCGCAGGGCCTCGAGCGCGACATCATCGATCGCGGGCACGCGGCTATGCCAGCGGAAGATCGAGAACTCGGCATGGTCCTTGATGGCCCGTTCGGCCAGGCGGCGCAGATCGTCCAGATGGTGAGCCCGAGCGAATATCCACGTCGGCATGATCGGCACGCGGCGCTCGCGCTTCGCCTTGGATCGCGGCACGCGACGCTGCTGCACCTCCATGGGCGTCCAGACGTCGAAGCCAGCCGCCGCCAACGAATTGGTGAGGCTGAGCGTGCACGACGGCTTCGTACGCAGCATGATCCAGTCCGTCATTTCCCGTCCCCCGTTTCGGCTGGCGCGGCGGCGCGCGCGCTGATCTGTTCAACCAGCCGCTCGTAATCGGCGGCTTCGTCCTCGCGCCCGATCCGACGCGATTGCCGCGCGGCAGCGGTATATCGTTCGATCAGTTCAGCATCGCTCAGCGGGCCGGCGGCGGCCTTGCCCTTGGCAAAGCGCACGCCCGCCTTCTCGGCGCGCTTCACACGCTCGGCGACCTGCACGATGCGGTCGCACCACGTCTTGGGCCAGTCGATCTTGCGGGCGCGCTGCCGGCCCTCGCCCTGCCAATAGTTGAGGAACGCCTCGGCCTCGGCCTCATAGGCTCCATCGGGCCACTGCTCGGCCAGCGCACGGGCGGCTGGCGGCAGTTCCTCGATCGGCGGCGGGCTCCATTCAGGATCGATCCTTTCGCCCCGCTCACGCCGCGCAGCCCCCTTGGGGGGCGAAGGAGCGTTAGCTCCTTGGGGGATATGGTGGTTATATGATGGTTTGGGCGCACGACGTGCGGGGGTTTCGCGCACGACGTGCGCCCCGCATTTGCTGCGCCCCGCATTTCGTGCGGGGGTGTGATCGAGCGGCAGGGTATCCTGCGGGTGAACGGTGTAGATCACACCCTTGCCCGGCCGTTCATCGCGCGAAAGATGGCCGGCGTCGACCAGCCGGCCGATCGCCTGCTGGATGCAGCGCTCGCTGAGCGACGTCTTCTGGCGCAGGCCCAGCCGGCCGTTCCGACCGGACATGGGCAGCCACGTCAAACCGTCGTCGTTCGCGCCGTCGGCGAGCGCCATCAGCACCATCTTGTCTGTGCAGGGCAGATCCATGCGCCAGACGACGTTGATCAGGGCGATGCTCATGCGGCGGCCCCCACGAACATGTCGGCCTGGCGCTTATCGTCATCCGCCAGCCGGCGTTTGCCGCGTGCCGGCGCGGCCTTGATCCGGTTGCGCGCCATCTCGGCATACTCGGGATTCAGTTCGATCAGGATGGCATCGCGGCCCAGCCGATCGGCGATCAGACCCGTCGTGCCCGCGCCGCCGAAGGGATCGAGGACGAGGCCGCCAGCCGGGCAACCAGCCATGATGCACGGCGCGACGAGCGCAGGCGGAAAGGTGGCGAAATGCGCTTCTGAGAAGCCCGCCGTGGCGATGTGCAACACATCAAGCTCAGCGATTTCGCCGGGGATGATCGCCGACAGATCAGGCTCGTAGTTGCGGAGATAGCGATCCTCAACGACGGCGGTGGTCGCGGCATGGAAACTATCGTTCGCACGATCGTGTCGACCAGCCATGGCCGATTTTGGGCCACAACCTGCGGGTCGACCTTTCTCGCGTCCGTTACGATGGTGGAAGCCGTGAGCGCCGGGGGCGGTATCCCAGCCGTCGGGCATCTTGTAGCCTTTGGCGATGCGCGAGTGGGTGTTGCCGCTAACCGGCATCTTGACCGCTTCGCTGTCGTAGAACGACTTTCCCGACTTGGTGAGCAGGAACAGCTTTTCGTGCGCGGTGGACGGGCGATAGCGTCCGCTGCTGTCGGGCATCGGGTTGGGCTTGCCCCATATGATCTCGGAGCGGACCCACCATCCGGCATCCTGCAGCGCGATGGCCAGCCGGTTGGGGATCATGCACAGGTCTTTGGGCTTCAGCGTGCCGCCAGCCATGATCCGGCCGGGGGTGTCCGGCGGCGGCGATCCCTTCAGCGTCGAATGGTTGCCCCTCCGATCGCGCTCATGCTCGCGGGCGTAAATCGGCCCGACCGTGCTGAACGGCTTGTCGCGGAACGTGCGATCGTCGGTGCCGGCGGCCTTGGTCGCCGCCGCGCTGCGTCCGTTGGGCTTCGTCGCATAGCAATCGCCGTAGTTGAGCCACAGCGTGCCCTCGGGCTTGAGAACGCGGCGCACCTCGTTGAACAGTTCGACCATGACGCGCAGATGCTCGCCAAGCGTCGGCTCCATGCCCATCTGGCCTTCGACGCCATAGTCGCGCAGGCCCCAATAGGGCGGGCTGGTGACGCAGCAGTCTACGGAATCGGGCGGCAGCTTGCGCAATTCCGCGAGCGCGTCGCCGATGATGATCTCGACGCTCATGCGGCCTCCAATGCGCTGCAAAGCTGCGCGAAATCCTGATCCTCGCTGATCAGCGCCTCGGCGCGCTGGAATGCGTACAAGATCGTCGTGTGGTCGCGTCCACCCAGCGCCCGCCCGATTGAGCGCGCAGACTTGCCAAGCTCGCGCCGGGCGACGTGGCACACGGCATAGCGGGCGCGCGTGTTCGCCTTGCGCCGGCAGTCGCCGAGGATTTCGCCGCGCGAAAGGCCGGTGAGGTTTGCGGCACGGCGCACGATCGCTTCGACCGTCCCGGGAACGGCGGTCATCGGCGCGCCTCCGCCGCGCGCTTCGATTGCGGCAGTTCACCCGTCTTGGCGAACGTCCGCGCATCGGCCGCGATCTGCTCGAGGATCATCCGCTTGGCCTCGGCGGCGCGGAAGCGCTGATTGGAGACGAGCGAGCGATAATCGGCGCGATATTCCAGCGGACACCAGCCCATGTAGAAATCGGACTGCTTGCGCGCGGCGCGGCGCCGGGCCGGCGACCCGGCTGGCGTCAGGATATTACCCTTGCGCAGCGATCCAACCTTTTTGCCCCGCTCGACCAGCCGAGCGCGAAGCTCGGGCTTTTCGGCCAGCGCCCGCCGCCAGCCGGCTTTCATCCGCGCGGCATTCTTCGCGCGTTCGTCGGGATCGGCGCAGCGCGCTTTCATGGCGATACGGCATTTCTCCCGCTTGGCGGCATCGCGGCCGACGATCTGGCTGGCGTGGCGCTGGCACATCGTGCCCTTGCGCCGGGGATTGTCCGCCAGCGGCGTCGTGCATTCGGGATGGGAGCAGACGAGGGCGGCCATCAGAACGGCACCTCGTCGGGAACTGTGAAGCGCTTCGTTTCGAAGGCTCCGCACACGGCGGAATAGAGTGGCGCGACGACGAAGAACTTCTTGCCCGGATAGACGCGCGCCAGCCGTTCGGCTTCGGCTTCGGCGGCATCCTGCGTTCCGTGGCAGTGCCTGGGCGGCGTCGGTCCCTGCGGGCACCAGACCAGATAGAAAGGCACATGGTTATCCATCAGCGATTCTCCTGAAGGGCACGGGTCTTTTCCTCGCGGGCGATCCGTTCGGCCTCGCGCTGGCGCGCCGCGCGGGTACGGCCGCCCGCGCTCAGCCGATCGCGCAGAACGGCAATGTCGCGGTCGTTCTGGCGGCACTTGCCGGCGAGCGCCTTGCGCTGATCGACGAGGTCGCGGCAGTGGGCGTCCAGCCGCACAGAGCGGTCGCGCTCGATCAGCCAGAGGACGAACAGTGCGAACGCCAGCGCCGTCATGACCGTGGCGAGCATCGGCCAGATTGCCAACATGGCTATGCCCCCCATTTCGCGCTGAGCTTCGCCAGCCGCGACCGCAGTTCCGCGATCGATTGCTCGCATGCGGCGTGATGTTCCTGCTCCAGCGCAGCGAGCGTCACGATATCGGCGCGGATCGACGCCAGTTCGGGCGGCTCCTTCAATTCGCCGAAGCACGTCTGACGGAACCGGGTGACCATGGCGGGTGCGAGGCCGGTTTCAGAGGCGACCCGCGCATCCGAATAGCCGCCGCTATATGCGCCCTTTTCCTTGTCGAAATGCGATTGCAGCAATTCGAACATCTGGCCCTGCGCCTTCATGGCGCTGTCCGACTGCGTCGATGCCATTTTCGTCTTCTCCCTTTTGGCGGCGGCGATTTCGGCCTGGCAGTTCGGGCAGAGCCGTTTGCGGACATCCCAGCCGCGCGCGCTGAATTTCTGGTCGATCTGGTCTTCGGGCGGCATCGAGGTCGCGAAATTGACTTCGCCGCCCTTGTCGCAGCGCGAACAGGCCAGCGACGCGACAAGCGTCCGCTGGCCCATGCCGGGACGGGATCGGAATGCCCGCCCGTCCCGGCCGTCACGATAGGCGTGACCGCGCGCCATCGGTTATTCCGGCTGGCCGAAGAAGAGCGGCAGCTCGGTTTCGACCCGCACGCGCTCGCACGCCTCGGAGAAGGCGTTGTCGAACGCGCGATCGGCGCGCCACAGATCGTACCAGAACTTCACGCCCTCGCCCGTCTTGCGATACCGGAGGCGCGCCGCGATCCGGTATGGATGGCCGTTGCGGAAGACGGGGATGGCGATCAGGAATACGCTCGGCACGCGCAACTTGTTACCCGATGCGTCCAGATGCTCGGACTGGAAGGAAATCTGCCCTTCGCCGCTCGACAGCCGCACTGCTTCGCGGACAGATGATTCCTCGTTGACGACGAGCCCGCGCGACAATTCGAGCAGGCCGGCCGACGAGGCGATCGACGATGCGCCGCCCGCCGAGTTGATGAATTTCTCCAGTTCCTCGGGCAGTTCGTCTTCGCCAGCGATCAGGTCGAGCACGTCGGGCAGGCGGTCTTCGATGAACAATGCGAAGTCGCGCATCGACATGACGACGCCGTTCGCCTTGATCCAAGCCTTCCACTCGTCGGAGAGCGGGAACGCGAAATGACCGCGATGGCGGCCGTGTCGCTGCGTACCGTCCTCGATGCCGCCGGATTCGTGATAATCCAGCACCGTCGTGATCGACGGGCTAACGCGATCGTCATTGGCGAAGATAGCGCTGCCGTCATCCTTGAAACGGTTCGCGTGATCGATGATGCTGCCGATCGTCGTGAACTCCGCAGTGCCGCGACGGAACAGCGGCACCTCGCGATAGGGGTCGAACATCGCGGGGTTGATGGCGCTTGCGCCGGTCGCCGTCAGAACGGCGAGCGCGGCCACGTCAGTGCCCGGCTCTTTCAGCGTGCGCACCTCGGGCTTGATATAGCTCTCGACCAATGCGCGCGCTTCGGCGATCGGCCCCTTGTTTTCCTCTGACATTGGATTGTCCTCTGCTGGGTGGATGGTGACGGCGTGGATCAGGCGTCGCGGAAGCGGCCGTCACCGCCGCCACCGCTCGCATCGCGGATTCCGAAAAGCTGGTGCTGGCCGGGGCGCACGCGCGTGAAGCGGTTGTCCTCGGTCTGCCACATGATCGACTTGGGCCGGCGGTCGACCGGCTCGGAGACCTTGAAACCCGTCTTGATCTCGGTGACCTGGCCTTCCTGCACGAAGTCCAGCGTGATCGTGACCTTGCCCTTCGACTTGCCACCGTTGGCGATGGCGTGGTCGTTCATCTTGGCGGCCAGATCCTTGATCGCTTCGTAGCAATCGGCGTCGAACTGGCCGTCCTCGAGATTGCGGACGAATTCGCCCAGCGTGTTGCAGGCGCCCGGCACCATGCCGCCGTCTGCGGCGCGCGTCGGCTGGTCGATAATGGGGTTTGTTTCACTCATGCTCACTTCTCCCTTTCCGGCGCGGACAATCCCGCGCGCTCGTTCCACTCGGGGTCGGTGATGATCGCCGCCGGATAGACGTCGCCGATCGCTTCCCAGCCCTGCTGGCCCAGACGCCACCGCCGGAATGGCGGGCGCGTTTCTTGGTTCGCCGGATCAGCCTTCACGGCCCCGGCGCAGTCCTTTCCGGTCATGTCGTTTCACTTCCCTCCCGGGCGCGTTAACTAATTAACTAGTTGAATTAACTGCGAATTGCTCTTGTCAGGTCTTCCCACCGCATGGGATGCGGTGGGGATGACGAAGCGAGCAGTCAGAAAAGGTGCAGGCCCGGGCTTCGGGATGCCACGCGCTGATGCCGCACCGATTGCAGGTGCTGGCAGCGGCGTCGCCATGCTCATCGTTGGCGGGCTCTCCGCGGCAGAAGCGGACGGGCATCAGGCGGGCCACGCACAGGCCGGCGGCGAGCGCGAGGCCGCTCATGCCGCCTTCCTCGACTGGATGCCGTGGAAATCGTTGGCCGTGACCTTGCCGCCCGTCTCGCGCACGATCGCGGGCATGGTCAGGCGATCGGGGATGCGGAGGCCCAGCGCATACCGGCGCACGGCCTCGCCGCTGCGTCCGATCCGCGCGCCGAATTCGGCGTACGTCAAATCCTTTTCGGTCAGCCAGTCTTTGAGGGGCATGGAATGAACTCCTTACAACACCACTATGGTGTTACCAGCCGCCCGCAGTCAACACCAAATTGGCGTATTCCGTCGTCACACCATTTTGGTGCATCCTTGGGCGTGGCAACCGTCAACAACATCGAGGCGCTGCGTGAGGCGCGAGGCTGGAAGCGGCCGGAGCTTGCGCGCCGCATGGGCACCAGTCCGCAGCAGATCGAGCGGCTGGAAAAGGGGCTGAGAAGGCTCACTCGCGAATGGATCGACCGCGCAGCCGACGCGCTGAGCGTCGAGGCGGCGGCGATCATCACCGATGGCGCGCTGCCGGACGTGCCAGCCGCCGTTGAGCCGGCGACTGAGGGATCGGTTGCGCTCCGCGTGGTTGATCTGGGCTATTCGATGGGCGACGGGGCGAACATCGACGACTATGTCGAAGAAGGGGCGATGGAGTTCGACGCGGCGCTGCTGCGGTCGATCACCAGCTCGCCGGCCGTAAAGCTCTACGTCGCACGCGGCGATGGCGACAGTATGTTTCCGACGATCATCAACGGAGACATGGTGCTGATCGACACACGGCAGCGCGAACTCAACCTGCAGGATCGTATCTGGGCGTGCAGCATTCTCGGGGCCGGCGCTATCAAGCGGCTGCGGCGCGTCGGCAAGGAAACGATCGAGGTGCGTTCGGATAACGCTCTCACCGGCAACCGCGATGTCGACGCGGCGGACGTCCATATTCTCGGGCGGGTGATATGGATCGGCCGCAAGGTCTGACCAGCCGCGCGCTGAGCCTCGCCGTTGTCGGCGCGGACTACCCCAACAGGCGCGGCCCCGGCAGGCGATTCGAGATAGCCTTGTGTCGGCCAGGCGACATCATCGACCTGATATTGGAGCCACGCAACAAGGCCGATCGCAATGCCGTTGCGGTGTTCAGTGAGCGTGGCGTGCAGATCGGCTATGTCACCGCCGAGCGAGCACCTTGGATCGGCGGCATGATCCGCGACGGGCGCGACGTGACCGCCATATTCCAGCAGCAGACGGCATATGGAGCCGTCATCCGGGTCGGCATCGACGTCGAGCCCACACTCCCGACCATTGCTTCCGAATCGCAACGCCGTGCCGGAGGCGACGACACCGGCTTCTGGCCCGATCCGGTGTGGCCAGATTGAAAATTCAACACCAATAACACCGAAACGGTGTTGACGCTGTAACACCGATGTGGTGTTATTCCTTCACCGGCCGGACGCATGGTGCGACCAGCCGGGGGAGGAAATCCATGGTCGACAACACCACGCCGCCCATCGAGCGGGCTCATTGCGCCAAGCCCGGGAGGGTGGCGCTCATCCCGCTTGACGGGGACAAGGTGCTCTCCGTGCCTGCCGATCGTCTTGGATTGGGCGTGGTCGGGGAGGGGCCGGACGCGGAAATTCGCATCCACTTGGTTGTCGGCAACTATGCGTCCCACGCCGGCATGGACGCGCAGTCCGCGCGAATGCTGATGGCGAACATCGCCCGTGCGCTCGAGATCCTCGGCGCTGACGGCAGCACCAACTGATGCGCCCGCTCGAAGACGAAGCGCGCGAGATCACCATCCCCTACGCGCTCGCCCTGTTCTGGGTGGCGCTGGGTGTGGCGTTCTTCTTCTTCCTGCCGATCCTGTTCGTGGTGCTGCCATGAAGCTCGATCCGGTCAGCGCGCGCATGCGGGTGGACCTCGGGCCGCCGCAGTGCACCGGAAAGGATGGCTATCCCAGCCATGGCGAGGCCCTGCGCGTCCTGCGCCGCCTCAATGCCCGCCGCAACATCGCCAATCGCGCCGGCCGGCGCGGACTGCGGACCTACCGCTGTCCGCATTGCAGGCTCTGGCACCTCGGGAGTGATGCCCTGTGAATCTCGACCATCTGAAGAACGCGCCGTTGCGCGTCAGCGACATGCCCCCCGATTCGCTGCGGCGCTACTGCGCAATGCGGCACGAGCAGCACCGCGACGCTTGGTTGCGCCAGCGCGCGCGGCCGACGCTTTGGCAGCGCCTGGCCGCCGCGCTCGCGGGCGCCAGCCGGGCGGGTGCGAAGGCCGGCAGCAATGGCTGAGCCCTTTTCCGAAATCCTGCCGATCCCGGCACCTCGCGAACTGCAGCTGCCGACGCGCGACGATGCGATCGTCTTTCGCGTCACGCCATCGCGCATCAATCCTTGGCGCGGGCGGCGGGCAGACGGCAGCCGCTTCACTGGAAACCAGCTTTTCGTGATGCGGGAGCAGAATATGGACGAGGACTGCCGCGACGTGATCGTCGTGCGCAGTCCTTCCCTGCCGAGCGAGGTGCCCGGCGACCCTATTCCGGGCTTGCTCGTGCTGGATTTCGTCCAGCCGGTGTTCGTCATCCCTTGCCCCGTCCTTCGCCGATCGCGAGACCGGACGCGGGCGCAGGTGATCGCCGCTGATGGCTCCGTCCTCTGGATCAATGCCGACGGCACGCTCGAGGACAAGCGTTCCGCTGAGCGCGGGGCGTCGATCGGCGAGAAGGCCGACTATGTGCGCGCCGAGAGCCGCCAGCCGGCCGGCGATCATCATTGCCACTGGCCGGGCTGCCAAGAACGCGTGCCGCCCGCGAAGTGGGGTTGTCGCCGGCATTGGTTCGCCCTGCCGGCCGATATCCGCACGCGCATCTGGCGAGCGTTCCGGCCGGGTCAGGAGCGGAGCAAGACGCCCAGCCCCGAATATGTAGCCGCCGCGCGCGCCGCGCAGGACTGGATTTCCGAGCAGCAAAATCAGCGAGGGCAACGTTGATGGCGAAGGTCAGCACCCGCGATTTCGAGGAGTATAGCTGGCGCGTCGGGCGGCCATATCTGAGCGCGGGGCTGTGGGGCCAAGGCGGCTCCCATAGGGCAAGCATCTACCGTCACCCCGAAGGCGCGGTCGAGATCGACGAATACCGGGCGGGCTTCACGTCCATGGGCGTGACGATGAACGGCCATCACTACCGCCGGCGCTGGGAGGCGACCTGGGGCGACAAGACGCTTGCCCGTCTCGCCCGCCAATTCATCGAGGATATCATGAACGAGAGCCAAAATGGCTGATCTCGACATCGACACGCGCCACCTTCAAATTTTGCGCCATTCGCTTGGCTTGGACGAAGCGGGACGCGGCACGATCTATCGCAACCATTTCGTGACCGGCGAAGGCAGCACCGATCACCCCGATTGTCTCGCGCTTGTTGACGCCGGGCTGATGAAGCGCCGCGCGGGCAACGCTTTAACCGGCGACATGGACCTGTTTCTTGTCACCGATGAAGGCAAGGCCGTCGTCACAGCGATGGCTCCCCCGCCCGAGAGGCTGACGCGGGCGCAGCAGCGATACCGCGAATGGCACAATAGTGGCGCGGCCGACTGCGGGTGGTCGTTCGGAGATTGGCTCAAGCGTCCGAAAGGCATCCCCCATGCCTAACCGCACAGATATAGACGCCATCGTCGAGGGGATGAAACTGCGGATCGCGCCATGCAGTTTCGATGTCGCCGCAGATTTCGTTCGCCAGCATCATCGGCACCATACTGCGCCGGTCGGGCACAAGTTTAGTTTGGCGGCTATGCTCGGCGAAGAGATCGCTGGCGTCGTGATTGTCGGCCGCCCTGTCGCGCGACGACGGGATGACGGACATACCCTAGAAGTCACGCGCCTCTGCACACTCGGCCACAAGAACGCCTGTTCGTTTCTCTACGGAGCGGCAGCGCGCGCCGCCTTCGCGCTGGGTTATTCGCGGATCGGGACATATGTCCTTAAGTCCGAGCCGGGCACTTCGCTGAAAGCTGCGGGCTGGAAGCTGATCGCTGAGACGCCCGGAAAATCGTGGTCGGTCCCGACAAGGCCGAGATTGGACAAGCACCCGCTCGTTCAAAAGATGCTGTGGGAAGCGACCGTCGCTCCCGTCCGCTCCGCCCTCCTCGAAGCTCGGGAGCGGTGACGTGGATCGCATGAACCCTGCCAGCATCCGATATCTCGACGTGTGCGCCGGCATCAGCGCCAGCACCGTGGCATGGAAGCCGCTGGGCTGGGAGGCGGCGGCCTATTCGGAGATTGAGGCCGCGCCGCGCGCAATCCTCGCCCACCACTATCCCGACACGCCCTTGCACGGCGATTTCACCACCATCCGGGGCGATGAATATGGACCAATCGACCTTCTTGTGGGGGGAACCCCCTGCCAGGACTTCAGCATCGCCGGTCTCAGAGCGGGATTGGGCGGTGACCGTGGCAACCTGTCGCTCCAGTTTCTGCTGCTTGCTCGCCGAGCACGCGCCCGCTGGGTCGTTTGGGAGAACGTCCCCGGCGTTTTTTCCAGCCTTTCCCACGACGCTCCCGATGCGCGTCCGCCGTTCCACGACCTGGACGATGACGACGGACCCGAAGACGGGAAGGAGATCGTGGTTGAAGACGAATACGAAGCTGACGAAAGCCATGCTCTCGGATGCTTCCTGGCCGGACTTTCAGAACTCGGGTACGGCCTCGCCTACCGAGTGCTCGACGCTCAGTTTGCCGGAGTTCCACAGCGCCGCCGTCGCATCTTCGTTGTCGGATATCTTGGAGACTGGCGACGTGCCGCAGCGGTTCTTTTTGAGCGCCACAGCCTGTCGGGGCATCCTGCGCCGAGCCGAGAAGCGGGGAAAGTCGCTTCCACCATCCCTAGCCGCAGCACTGGAGGCGGTGGCCTCGGGACCGACCTCGACTGCGATGGGGGACTGATCGCCAGCACGGGCGATGTAGCCCACTGCCTCAACGCAGGCGGCATGGGCCGGCAGGATTACGAGACCGAGACGCTGATCGCGCACGCGCTGCGCGGTGAAGGCTATGACGCCAGCGAGGATGGCACCGGACGCGGCACACCTCTCGTGCCGGTATGCTTCGGATCTAAGCTGGGCACTCGCGGCGGTGATATATATTCTGATCTTTCGCCAACGATGCGGAGCGGAAAAGATGAGGGCGCGCGCCCTCCTGCCATCGCACATGGTGCCGCCGTTCGCCGGCTCACCCCGCGCGAGTGCGAGCGGCTTCAGGGCTTCCCCGACGACTACACGCTCGTTCCCTACCGCAAGGGCATGATGGCCGATGGCCCGCGCTACAAAGCGCTGGGCAATTCGATGGCTGTTCCCGTGATGCGGTGGATCGGCGAGCGCATCCAGATGGTCGAAGGCTTCTCCGCTCAATCCGACACGATGGGAGCAGCAGCATGACGAGCGCAGAGAGCGAACGCGCGGCTGTGGTGGCGAAAGATCGCGGCTGCCTATTCAGCGCTCCGATGGTCCGCGCATTGCACGGAGACAGGAAAACCCAGACGCGGCGCTTGGGGACATCGCCCCTTCGCCGCGTTGAGATCGGTGACCGTCTGTGGGTGCGCGAGACTTGGCGCGTGGCGCCCGATGCGTGTGAGGGGTGGCCGCCACAAGATGTTCCGTGTCGTGGCTGGATCGATTACCGAGCCGGCGGGGATGCGGAAGTATCAGCGCCATCGTTCAGTCACGTGCTCGATGCTTTTGGAAAGAGCGTCGATGTCGATTGGGATGCGCTTCCCGACAACTGGCGGCCCTCGATATTCATGCCGCGCTGGGCTTCGCGTCTCACGCTGATCGTCGAGGACAAGCGTTTTCAGCGCTTGCAGGACATCAGCGAGAAAGACGCCAAGGCGGAGGGCACCACGGAGCCCACGCTCCGAGCGTTGGGCGGCGCCTTGGCGCAGGCGGCTTGGTCCGAACGCCAAGTGTATAAGCGCCTCTGGGACAGCCTTCACACCAAGCCCGGCGAGCGTTGGGCCGACAACCCCGAGATCGTAGCGCTGACGTTTCGCGTCGTGCGCGCGAACATCGACGCCCTCGAGCGCGGCGATCACCTGAAAGGACAGAGCGATGGGTGAGGTGAGGCCACTCCACGAGTGGAACGAAGCATATGGCGACGTGCTGTGGTGGCTCTGGCCTATCGAGCAGCCGCCGTATGTCGGAACGCCGAACGACATCGGTCACGTCGTTCAGATCGACATCGGCGTCGCTGCGTCGGACGGGCGGCACGAGGCCGGCAAGATGAAGATGAGCGTTGGCGGTTGGCCTTGGTGCGACGCGGACGAGGAAACCGAAGCCAGGTTATTCTGGACCGAGCTTCCCGACATCGACGCGATCGATGTCGCCATCCGCGATCACATTCGCGGCGGCCCTGATCCGTTCACCCACCCCACAGGAGGCCCAAATGAAGAGTGATCTTGAGAGGGCGCGGGAGGCGATGTTCGAACGCTGGCCCGGCTATGCCGAGCAGTCATGGTCCGAACGGTTCGCTGAACTGGATAAGCGCTTCGGAGATCTTGAGCGCCAGGTCGCCATTCTCGCCTTCGCCAAGTCCGAGTGCGCCACACGAGACGCTGAGATCGAGAGGCTGACCGCCGCGCGCAATCTCGCTTACGGCTTGCTGTGGGGCATGTCGATCGACCGGCGGCGCGTCAGCGATGACCTTGCTGCCCGAGCGCGTGAAACTCTGCTCGCGACCATGAGCAAGGACGATCAGCGCGCCGGCATCGACGCCGCCCGCGCCGCCCTCTCAAACAAGGATGCTGGATGATGAGCAGGGGGCTTAGGAGCAACGGTCTTCCGCATGACGTGAAAGCGCCGGATGGCTTCCTTCTAGGCGGTTGGCGGCGAGTGTCGAAGGGTGGATACATTCGCCTCGGCGGTACGCGCTGGACGCACCCCAACCTCGCCGATCACGTGGGCGAATACTGCTTCGTCCACGTCGATTGCGGATGGGCCACAGAAGCGTCGTTCACCTTCGACGAAAAGCATCAATGGCAAGGGCCATGGAACGGTCAGCAGTTCAAAAATGGCCGTATCCCGTTGGAGATCGTCCAATGACCACTGAAACGAACGACACGCCTCCGGGGTGGAAACTGGTGCCGGTGGAGCCGACTAAGGAGATGACGGCGGCCTGCCTTCGGTATGCGCGCGTTGAAATCGATGTTCCGTCGATGATCTGGTCTGCCATGCTCGCCGCATCCCCCGAGCCACCCGCCCGCCATCTGCCGAGCAGGGAGGCGATTGTCGCGGTGCTGGCGGCAATCGAGCAGGCGCATTTCGATGATCAGCTTCTGCCGAAGCTGGATTGTCGCGAAATCGATGCTCTGGTCGCCACCCTCCTCTCCCTCCTTCGCGGCGATGCGGGCCACAATGAAGGCCAGCCTTTAATAGCGGAACGCGCCGATCCCAACGAGATGGTTGAGCTTCTGCCGTGCCCGTTCTGCGGGGCGACTTCCGACCTTTTGCTAGAGGCGATGACGCGCGCCAGTGACGATTTGTCTTGGTGGTCTGTCGAATGCACGGGATGCGGCGTCGAAGTCACCGACGATGAAAGTCAGGAGGCGGCTAACCGGCATTGGAACAAGCGCACCCCTACCACCGACCGCGAGAAGCTGGTCAGGGCCGTGGTGGAGCGGTGTGCGGGGCTAGCAAAGACTGGATGGGTCTCAGCTGATTATGATGTCGTCGGCGTCGCGGATGCTGACGTTTGCATGAAGCTATGCGAGCACATCACCTCCGCCATCCGCTCTCTCAATATCGACGATCTGGTGAAGGAGACCGGGAAGTGAGCACCGACAGGCTGCTGCGGCTCGATCAGGTGAAAGACATCACAGGAATCGGGAAGACGATGATCTATCGCCTCATCAGGGAGGATCGCTTTCCGAAGCCTTTCAAGGTCGGGGGATCGGCCAGCCGGTGGAGCGAATCCGAAGTGCTTGAATGGCGCGATGCGCAGAGAATTGCCGCCTAGAGCCTCCCGGCGCCGGTCGCCGCGTAGCGGATCGGTTGCCCGAGATGGATTTCCGGCGGCCACATATCGCCGACCAGCATATCCGCCCATTCCTGCGCTAGCTCGCGCCGACGCGGCATATAGGCCGCGCGATTATAGGCGCTTTCCACCTTGTTGTGCGGGACGTGCGCCAGCATCAGGTCGATAATCGGGCGGTCGGGAGATGCGCCGTTCCCGCCTTGCTCACGCCACGCGCGATCGGCGCGCTCATTCATGATCGTGGAGAAGGCCGCGCGAAACCCGTGCGGCACGTGCCGGCCGTGATAGCCGGCGCGGATCAGCAGCGCGCGGATCGTGTTCTCGCTGATCGGTTGGTGGAGGTGGCGCTCGCCGGGAAACAGCAGAGGCAGGTCGCCGGTCAGCCGGTGGAGAATCAGCAGCAGATCCACAGCCTGCCGCGATAGCGGGATGATGTGGTCGCCGCCGTCCTCGAGCTTGCGTTCCTCGTCGCCCTTCATGCGCGCGGCGGGGATGATCCAGAAGGGATCGGGTGCCTCGCCCGTCTTGAAGTCGATGCCGCTGATTTCCGCCCATGCCGCGAATCGAAGCTCGCCGGGCCGGCAGGATGTCAGCGCGAGGAAGCGCAGCGCGAATTTCGTGATCGCGCGGCAGCGCTCGCCCTCGCAGTCGATCAACATCTGGCGGACCGGCGCAAGTTCGGTGATCGCCGGCTGTCGCTTGGAAGGCGGCTTGGGCGTGAGCGCCTTGCCAAGGCTGGCGGCGGGGTCGGCCTTGGCGACGCCGGCCGCAATGCCGAAGACGAACACCGACGAGATGCGCGAGCGCACGCGGTGGGCTGTCTCGATCGCGCCACGTGTCTCGATCGCAGTGAGCAGGTCGAGCAGCTGCGGCGCTTCGATGGCCGTGATCGGCAGGGAGCCGATTTCGGGGAACACATCGTTTTCGAGACTATCGATCACATCTTGCGCGTGAACCTTGCTCCAACGCGGCAGGCGCTTCGCGTGCCAGGCGCGCGCGACATTCTCGAAGGTGTTTTCGCTGGCGGCGACATTGGCCTTGATGCTGACCCGCTTTTGCACGGCCGGATCGCGACCGTCCCGCAACAGCGCCTTCGCCGCGTCCCGCGCGGCGCGCGCATCGAGCAGCGACGTCGAGGGATATGTGCCCAGCGTCAGGGTCTTCTGGCGCGGCTTGCCCGCCGAGTTCACGCCATAGGTGTAATTCATGCGCCAGCTTTTCCCGCCGGCCGAACTGACGTGCAGATAAAGCTGCGCCGAGTCCGTTAGCTTGTATGGGCGCTCCTGAGGCTTCGCTGCCTTGATCTTCGCGTCGTTGAGCACTGCCGATCCCCGATACCATGTTTGCGGCGGGCGATGCCATGCGCCTTACCATGTCGAGGTGTGGACGCCTGCGAACAGGCGCGAACCCCGACTGGCCCAAAGTGGCCCCGAAAACGGCAGAAATCAAGGGTTTGTGAACGACTACGAACCGGCGCGGCGGCAGTCTTGGCGGAGACGGAGGGATTCGAACCCTCGATACGGTCACCCGTATGACGCTTTAGCAAAGCGTTGGTTTCAGCCACTCACCCACGTCTCCGGGTCGCTTGGCAGACGGGGGCTATAGCGAGGCATTTCGGGGCAATCAACCGACTCGTTCCAGCGCATATTTGATTCGCCTCATCGTCGATTCATTGTGGATTCAGGCGGATCGGCGTTAGATTCCGGCCTTCTGGTGGGGGATGGTGCGATGAGGACCCAAATTTTGCGCGTGGTGACCGCGTCGGTTGCTTTGCTGTCGATTCTGGCGGCGCCGGCGTCGGCGCAGGTGCGCACGGTCGATCCCAACACCGCGATCGACGCAGACGTCACCCCGCCCGCGCATCAGGCCGATGCGGTGCCTTACGACAACGCCGCCGTCGCCGATCCGGCGCAGCAGCCGGCGGCGCCGCCCCCCGGCGCGCCGCTCGCCCCCGTGCAGGCCGCGACCGCGCCTGCCGGAGTCGATGGCACGAAGCCGACCACCTATCACCGGGACGATCTGATCGGCGCGGCCGAAGGCGTGTTCGGCAAGGGCGCGAAGGGCCTCGCCGGGATCATCGAGAAGATCCTGAAGGATCAGGGCGAGCCCAATGCCTATATCGTCGGCCGCGAGGCCGGCGGCGCTTTCGTCGCGGGGCTGCGCTACGGATCGGGCACGCTGTTCCACCGGATCGAAGGACAGCGCCCGGCTTACTGGACCGGGCCGTCGATCGGCTTCGATGCGGGCGCCAATGCGGGCAGCACCTTCGTGCTGGTCTATAATCTCTATGACAGCCAGGATCTCTACAAGCGTTTCCCGGCGGGCGAGGGCAACGCCTATTTCGTCGGCGGCTTCACGGCATCCTATTTGCGGCGCGGCGATGTCGTGCTGATCCCGATCCGCCTCGGCGTCGGGGTGCGGCTGGGCGCGAACATCGGCTATATGAAGTTCCGCGAGAAGCAGAACTGGGTGCCTTTCTAGGCGGCGCGGTATCGATCCCTCGGGCGAGGACGTCACCCTCAACTATCTATTTCAGGCGGACGATGGCTTGCGTCCCATCGTCGCGATGGGCTGGAAACAGCCAAGAATGAGGCGTTTCGCATCGAACGGCGGATCGCCGGCCGAATCCATCCGCGGATCCTGGTGCATCCGTTCCTCGGCGGCCTCGAAACTCGCCTTGTCCGGCCAGACCTGCCAGGTGAAGACGATCTTCTCGCCGTCGCTGGCGGCCACGGCCTTGCGGAAATCGGTCTGCCTGCCGTCGGGGATGAAATCCTCCCAGCATTCGACGATCTCGATGCAGCCATATTCCCGGAAGAATTGCGCGCCGCTCTCCGCCCAGCGGCGATAGGCGTCGAGGCCGCACGCCGGCACGGGGATGACGAGACCGCAGACGTACATGCATCTCCTCCTCTTCGTTCAGCCCCCGGCCTCGTCGAGGCGGCGGCGAATGTCGCGATAGGCAGCGGCGATGAGGTCGCCGAGCGCGGCCTCATCGGGCATCCGGTCGACCCGCAGCTTGACGTGGCGCATGCGCTTGCCGCCGCCTTCCAGCAGGCCGGCCGGATCGTCGAGGAACGCGCCGAAGAAAAAGCCGATATTGGCATGTTCGGCGTGGGCATCGACATAGGCGAAGGCCGCGTCCCCGGCGCAGGCGGTCGGGCGGCCGTCGTGGATCAGTTCGCGCATGTCTCCGCCACAGGCGCGCAGCCGCCCGAACCAGGGCTCGGCAAGGCCGCGCAGCGCGTCGCCACGGCCGAACCACGCCGCGATTTCCGGATCGCGCCGGCGGGCGGCCGGAAAGCGGAAAAGCGCCTCCATGCCCCTGAATGTGCCAGCCGCGGTCCTGTCCGGCAAGCCGGCGGCAGTCTGGATCGCGCCGGGCAAGCGCCTTCAGGCCGACCGGGGCGACGGGCGCAGCTTCTCGACCAGGAAGTCGACGAGCGCACGGACGCGGGCGGGCATGTCGGCGCCGCCCAGGAACAGCGCGTGGATCGCCTCGACATCGCCGGGATTATAGGCCTCGAGCAGCGGGACGAGGCGGCCGGCGGCGACGTCGGCGTCGATGTGGAAATTGCCGACGCGCGTGATGCCGACGCCGTCGAGCGCGAGCTGCACCAGCGTCTCGCCATTGTTCGCGCTCATATTGCCGCCGATCGCCAGCACATGATCGCGGCCCTCCTCGCGGAACGGCCAGCCCGGCTCGGCGCGCCGGAAATTGAAATCGAGGCAATTGTGCCGGGCGAGGTCGGCCGGGGTCGCGGGCGTGCCGTGGCGCGCAAGATAGGCGGGGGAGGCGATCACGGTGCGGCCGGTGTCGCCCAGCCGCCGCGCGGTCAGCGGGCTGTCGGGCAGGGGGCCGAAGCGGATCGCCACGTCGGTGCGGCCGCCGAGAATGTCGGCCAGTTCGTCGCTCAGCTCCATGTCGACATGGATGCCGGGATAGCGGGCAACGAATTCGGCGAGCAGGGGCACGATGACGAGACGGCCATGCGCTGACGCCATGCTGATCCGCACGCGCCCGCGCGGGCTGGCCTGATCGGCGATGGTGCTTTCGGATTCCTCGATATCGGCAAGGATGCGCCGCGCATCGCGGGCAAAGGCCTCACCTTCGGCGGTGAGGCGCAGCGTCCGCGTCGTCCGTGCGATCAGGCGCACGCCCAGTCGCGCTTCGGTGCGCGCGACGATCCGGCTGACGGCCGAGGGCGTCAGCCCTATCGCGCGTGCTGCGCCGGAAAGGCTCCCTTCGTGCGCGATCGCGACGAAAGTCGCCATGTCGCCGATCCTGTCGATGCCGTCGCGTTTCATTTGTGAAGTTATTGCACAGATATTGGTCCCGAACACGCTCTAATCGGCGATGCTGCGATGCGCCATATGCGTGTACGGAATAGAAAAGGCTTTCAGGGCGCTTCGCAGATGAAACTCAATCCCCCGCTTCTCGCGCTGGCGATCGGTGCCTTTGGCATCGGCGTCACCGAATTTTCGCCGATGGGCATGTTGCCGCTGATCGCGACCGATCTCGGCGTCTCGATCCCGTCGGCCGGTCTGCTCGTCAGCGCTTACGCACTTGGCGTGCTGATCGGCGCGCCGCTGATGACGCTGGGCTTCGCCCGGACGGGGCGGCGCACGCTGCTCGTCGGGCTGATGGGCATCTTCACGCTGGGCAATCTGCTGTCGGCGATCGCGGACAGCTATGCGCTGCTGATGGCGGCGCGCATCGTCACCTCGTTCAACCACGGCGCTTTCTTCGGCGTCGGATCGGTGGTCGCGGCCGGCATCGTCCCGCCAGAGCGGCGCGCGGCGGCGGTGGCGGCGATGTTCTCCGGCCTGACGATCGCGACGATCGGCGGCGTCCCGCTCGCGACATGGGTGGGCGAGGTGA
The DNA here is from genome assembly GCF_058790595.1 of Sphingomonas sp. EU05-FHT14C10. Classification (NCBI taxonomy): domain Bacteria; kingdom Pseudomonadati; phylum Pseudomonadota; class Alphaproteobacteria; order Sphingomonadales; family Sphingomonadaceae; genus Sphingomonas; species Sphingomonas sp. EU05-FHT14C10. The sequence goes on from NZ_JBYTEN010000012.1 coordinate 59,341, forward strand.
TGGGCTGGCGCGCCGCCTTCTGGGGCATTGCGGGAGTCGGCGCGGTGGCGATGGCGGCGCTTCGCTTCGCGCTGCCGCCGCTTCCGGTCGAGGCGGGAGGCGACATGGCGGCGGAGCTTCGCGTGGTGCGGCGCGGCCCGGTGCTCGCCGCGCTGGCGCTGACGGTGATCGGCGCCAGCGCGATGTTCACCGTGTTCACCTATATCGTCCCGATCCTGAAGACCGAGACGGCGGCGTCGACGGGCTTCGTCACCGCGATGCTGGTGCTCTACGGCGTCGGCCTGACCGTGGGCAACTGGGTGGGCGGCCGCTTCGCTGATCGTTCGGTCGACGGCACGCTCGTCGCCGCGCTGCTCGCGCTGGTCGGCCTGCTCGTCGCCTTCGCGATCGGCATGCGCTGGGAAGCGAGCGCGGCGCCGCTGATCTTCCTCTGGGGCGTTGCGAGCTTCGCCGTGGTCCCGCCGCTGCAGATGCGCGTCATGGAGCAGGCAAGCGAGGCGCCCAACCTCGCCTCGGCGCTCAACATCGGCGCCTTCAACCTCGGCAATGCGATCGGCGCGGCGCTGGGCGGCGGGGTGATTGGCGCCGGGCTGGGCTATCCGATGGTGTCGGTCGCCGGCGCATTGATGGCGGGCGCCGGGCTGGCGATGCTGTTCGTGCTGCGTCGCCCTGTCCGCGCGCCGGCGGGGGAGTGCGCGGCCTGAGTAAAGCGGCGCGCGCGTCAGTCGCGCGCGTCGAACGCCTGGCGGTGGGCCTCGATCTCGGGCACATGATCGCGCACCCAGCCGCCGATGGCGAGCCCTTGCAAGGCCAGCGAGGTACCGAGCGGGGTCAGCGCATATTCGACCTGCGGTGGAACGGTGGGGTGGACGGTACGGCTGACCATGCCGTCGCGCTCCAGGTTGCGCAGCGTGCGCGTCAACATCTGCTGCGATATGCCGCTGATTGCGCGGCGCAACTGGTTGAAGCGCAGCGGCCCGTCGTTGAGCGTGACGACCACCGGCAGCGTCCAGCGATCGCCGATCCAGCCCAGATGTTCGGCGATGCGCGTGCAGGTCTGGCGATCCTGCATCGCCGTGCGCGGTTCGGTGCGGGGGGCAGGGGCGGTCATCTGCATGTGACTAGGTCCGGAAAATATGCGTTCTTGGCCGGTCTGGCCGGGCTGCATAGCTATTTGGGGTCGCTGAACCAATCTGGACAGACCCTCTATGAAACTCCTGCATCTCGATTCCTCCGTGCAGGCCGAAAACTCGGCCAGCCGCGCGCTTTCCGCCGCCATCGTCGATCGCCTCGGTGCGCTCGATCCTGCGTTGGAGGTCGCCTATCGCGATCTTGCTGCCGATCCGCTGCCGCACCTGACGCTCGATCGCTTCGCCAGTGACGAAGGGCAGGCGGTGCTCGAACAGTTTCTGGGCGCCGACATCGTCGTGATCGGCGCGCCCATGTATAATTTCGCGATCCCGACCCAGCTGAAGGCTTGGTTCGATCATATCCTCGTCGCCGGGCGGACCTTCCGTTACGGGGCCGAGGGCGTCGAAGGCCTTGCTGGCGGCAAGCGCGCGATCATCGCCGCGTCGCGCGGCGGCCTGTATGGCGAAGGCAGCCCGACGGCCGCGTTTGACCATGCCGAACGCCATGTGCGCGCAATGCTGGGCTTCGTCGGGGTGACCGATCTCGACGTGATCGTTGCCGAGGGCATCGCCTTCGGCCCCGACCAGCGCGAAGCGGCGATCGCAGCCGCGCTCGACCGGATCGCGGCTATCGAGCCGACGCCGCTCGCGGCGTGATGCTCCTACGGACCAGGCTGGTGCCGCGCAACCGAACTACGCCGATCGCCCGCGTGCGGTGACCGGCCAGATCGCGACCAGGCGGTCATCCTCGACGACATGATAGGCGTCGTAGAGATTGACCGTCGGGTCGCAGTGCGGCGCGGCCAGCGTCAGGCGTGAACCCAGCGCCGGCGCGGTCTCGCCCGTCGGCGGCACCACCGCGCCATGCTCGTCGCCCATGAAGACATAGGCGCTGCCCGGTGCAGCGCCCGCGCGGATCGGCGGCGGACCGGCGTCGGCGGAAAAGGCCTTGAGGCCGGCATCCGCGGTCGAAAGATAGGGCGTGTTGGCGCTGATGATCGTCGCGTCGACCATCAATGCAGTCTCGAAGGGCGCGGTGCCGCTGCCGTCGAGGTCGCAGTCGCCATATTCGCGGTCCATGAAGATGTAGGAACCGGGCTGCAATTCGGTCAGTACGCCCAGCTCGGCGTCGATCGCGTGCGTGCCCGTGCCGCCGCCGGTGACGACAGGCGGCGCGATGCCTGCCTCGCCCAGCGCATCGACGATCGATTTCAGATAGTCGGTGCGTTCGACGATCGCGGTGTGGCGATCGGCATAGCGTGCGATATGCTGCTGGATGCCGCAATAATATTGCACGCCGCGCCAGACGAGCGCGGGATGCGCGGCGATGCGCAGCGCGAGATGAACGGCATCGGCGAGCGAGACCACGCCGGTTCGCCTGATCCCCGGATCGATGTCGACGAACAGCGCCAGCGTCACGCCCGCCGCGCCTGCCGCTTCGGCCAGCGCATCGAGCGCGGCTTCATTGTCGACGACGAGGCTGAGCGCCGGGATGCGCCCGGCCAGCGCGATCGCACGCGCGATGCCCTGCGGCGTGACCACCGGCGAGGTGATGTGGATATCGTCGATCCCCGCCTCGGCCAGCGCCTCGGCCTCGCCCAGCTTGGCGCAGCACAGGCCGACCGCGCCCGCCGCGATCTGCGCCTTGCCGATGTCCGCGCTCTTGTGCGTCTTGGCATGGGGGCGGATCGCCAGATTATGGACGCGGCCGAACGCGGCCATCTTCGTAATGTTGCGCAGCAGGGCGGCACGATCGACGATCAGCGCCGGAGTGTTGAGCCGCGCGCGCGAACCCGGCTGGCCGATCAGATGGCCATGCAGCATCGCCGAGGCCGTGGTCATAGCGAAAATGCGAAAAGCTGGCGGAGATGATCGTTCATGAACTTGCCCCCCGGATCGAACCGCTTTCGGACGCGCCCGAATTCGTCCGCCCCGGGATAGAGCGCCAGCACGTCCTCGCTCGTCAAGCCATGGCGCTTGGCCCAGTGCGGGCGGCCGCCATGCGCGCGCAGCACGGCTTCCAGATCGGCGAACGCTTCCTGCCAGCGCATCTTCGCATATTGGTGGATCGAGATCGAAGCGCATGGCCCGGCGTGGAAGGGCGACAGCCAGATGTCGTCGCCCGCGACCAGCCTGAACTCGAAGGGGAAGATCAGCGGCATCCGCTTCGCCCGGAGCCGCGCGACGACGGCGCGCAGCGCGGCGGCGGCATTGGCGCGCGGCACCTCATATTCCATTTCCTCGAAGCGGACGGTGCGGTCCGACGGGAAGATACGCCAGGCCGGCCCCGCCCGGCCGCCCGGCTTCCACAGGCGCATCAGGCTGCGCTGGATCCACGGCACGGCAGCGGGCGCGATGCGCGCAAGCTCGCAGCCGGCGCGGAAGATCGCCTCGCCGCCCTCTGCGCCATGCAGATCGCACGGGTCGGTCGGGTGGAGCGTCTTGAGCACGACATGGTCGGCATGGGGGAAGAAGAAGAACTCCATATGCCGCGTCGCCGCCGCCAGCGCATCGAGCTGGTCGAGCACTTCGTCGAGCGCGACGACGCGGTTGCGTTCTTCGAGATATAGCGCCGGGATCACACCGATCCGCGCGCGCGTGACCACGCCGATCATGCCGAGCGACAGGCGCAGCGCCTCGAACAGCGCGGGATCGGTCTTGCGGTCGGCGCGGACGATCGCGCCGTCCGGCCCCATCGTCTCGAAGCCGAGCGCCAGCGTCGCCAGTGATCCCAGATCCTGCCCCGTGCCGTGCGTGCCTGTCGCCAGCGCGCCGCACAGCGCCTGCGGGTTCACGTCGCCCTGGTTGGCAAGCGAAAGCCCTTCGGCCCACAGAGCCTCGGTCAGCCGCGCGAGGCTCCAGCCTGCCGGCGCTTCCACGCTTTGCCGGTCGGGCGCGATCGTCAGGCCGCCTTCCATGTCGGCAAGCGAGACGAGCGCGCCCTCGGTCGCGCAGAGCGGCGTGAAGCTGTGCCCCGCGCCGGTGACGCGCACCCGGTCGGCACTGCGCACCACCGCTGCCAGCTCGTCGGCATCGCGCGGCCGCGCGATCGTCGCGGGCCGGGCGGCGACGCTGCCCGACCAGTTGCGCCATTCCGGCATCTCTTCCCAAGCCTCCCGCCATGCGGTCGATGCGCTTTCATGCCGCAGCGGCGCGGCGCGATGAAGCGCAAAAAAGGCCCGGCCGCGCGGGAGGGCAGCCGGGCCAGCGGGGGGCGGGAAGGGCGGTTACTTCACGTCGTAGCTATGCGCGCCGGTGCCGGCGAAGCCGCCGCCCGCGACGATCAGATATTCGTCGCGGATCGGCCGGCCCTCGAGGAAGCATTCGAGGATCTCGCGCGTGCCGGCGGCATAGCGCGCCTGCGCCGACAGCGAGGTGCCCGAGGTGTGCGGCGTCATGCCGTTGTGCGGCATGGTGCGCCAGGGGTGGTCGGCGGGGGCGGGCTGGGGATACCAGACATCGCCCGCATAGCCGGCGAGTTGGCCGGTCTCGAGCGCCGCGACGAGCGCATCGGTGTCGATCAGCTTGCCGCGCGCGCAGTTCACGATGTAGCTGCCGCGCTTCATCTTCGCGAAGAAGTCGGCATTGTACATCGTGTCGGTGGCCGGGGTCAGCGGCGTGTGGATCGACACCACGTCGCAGGCAGCGGCAAGCGCTTCGGCCGACGGGTGATAGGTGAGGTTCAATTCCTTCTCGACCGCTTCGGGCAGGCGATGGAAATCGTAATAATGGAGACCCACGTCGAAGGGCTTCATGCGGCGCAGCACGGCGAGACCGATGCGCCCGGCGGCGACCACGCCCACCTGCATCCCTTCGACATCGTAGGAACGCGCGACGGCATCGGCGATGTCCCAGCCGCCCGACCGGGCGATGTCATGCTGCGGGATATAATCGCGGACGAGGCTGAGGATCATCATCACCGTATGCTCGGCGACGCTGATCGAGTTGGAGAAAGTCACTTCCGCGACGGTGATGCCGCGCTCGGCGGCGGCCTTGAGATCGACATGGTCCGAACCGATGCCGGCGGTGATGGCGAGCTTGAGTTTGGGCGCCTTGGCGATGCGCTCGGCCGTAAGATAGGCGGGCCAGAAGGGCTGCGAGATGACGACGTCGGCATCGGCCAGCTCGCGCTCGAACGCCGAATCGGGACCTTCCTTGTCCGAGGTGACGACAAGGGTGTGGCCCGCCGCTTCGAGGAACTTGCGCAGTCCCAGCTCGCCGCTCACGTCGCCCAGCAGTTCGCCCGGCGTGAAGTCGATGCCGTGCGGGGTCGGCGTCGTCTGGCCGCCGGGATAGCCCGCGATGGTGGGCACGTTTTCGCGCGCGTAGCTGGCCGGATGGCCCTTGGCCGAATCGGGATAAAGAACGCAGACGATCTTCGCCATGATGATGCTCCTGATAGTCGATCGCCCCCCGGGGGATTGGGGGCTGCGGCCAATCTAGGGCGACATCGGGGACGGTTTATTGTATACGCGTGTATATATTAGCACCTAAGTGCCAGGGTCCCGCTTGAGATCGGCACCGGCCGGCCGCTACGCCGCCGACGACGAACGGGATCTTACGTCTTTCCAAAGGGAGAGGCCTGGGAAGCGAACTTCCCAGGCCTCGCTGGCCCGGCTGGGCGGGGGGAGGGGCGGGTGCCGGGCTCAGTGTCTCCTAGCTGCGCGAAGCCTCGAACAGGAACCACGCGCGCCGCTCGGCATCGTCGGTCCAGTCGTCGATCAGCGCTGATGTCGCGTTGTCGCCGGCTTCGTCGGCCAGTTTCTTCGCGCTGCGAAGCTGGTGGACGAGCGCGACATTGTCCTCGCGCAACTCGGCCAGCATCGCCGCCGGGGTCACATAGGCCTCGTCATTGTCGGCGGTGGTTTGGTGGCGGCCGATGTCGCCGATCGAGCGCAACGTGGTCGCGCCGATCTTGCGCACGCGCTCGGCGATCGCGTCCGTCGCCGCGAAGATCTGGGTCGCCTGTTCGTCGAACATCAGATGATAGTCGCGAAAGTGCGGGCCCGAGACGTGCCAGTGGAAATTCTTGGTCTTGAGGTAGAGAGCGAAGACGTTGGCCAGCGTGGCGTTGAGCGCTTCCGCCACCGACTGGACCTCGTTCGACCTGATGTCGGTCGGTACGGCCAGATTCTTGTCGATGATGCTCGCCGTCGCCATTTCTTCTGCTCCACTTCTCTGCTGCAGAAGTTATGAAGCTGGCGCTCGCGATTCTGAACTATACGTAGGTATCGACGGTGCCGGTTAGTGGATTTCGGCGAGGTCCGGGGTGTCGATCAGCCGCAAGGCCCTTATTGGCCTCGCTGACATAAAATTGTAACAACCCGCGCAGCGCGCTGGGAGTCGGGGCCATAAGACAGATTGCAGCATTGCCGTACCGGACCGAAGGCAATGCGATCGATGCGCCGTTCCGCGTCCTTCTGGTCACGTCGCGCGAAAGCAAGAGGTGGGTGATTCCCAAGGGAAACCCGCCGCCCGGCCTGTCTGCGCATGCCGCCGCCGCGCTCGAGGCGGAGGAGGAGGCAGGGGTGCGCGGGCTCGTCTGCCCGACGCCGCTCGGCTCCTATCGCTATCGCAAGCGTCGCCGCACCGGTGCATCCCTCATGATCGACGTCGATGTCTTCCCGCTCGCGGTGCGCAACGAACTGCCGAGCTGGAAGGAACAGGGCGAGCGCGAAAGATGCTGGTTCAGCCTCGCCGAGGCCGCGGCGGCGGTCGAGGAGCCGGACCTGCGCGATCTCATCCGGTCGTTCGGCCCATCGGAATTCAAGGCGGCGACGCAGCGCTTCGGGCTGCTCACCACCGTTGCTCAGAAATCGAAGGTGAATCACATGTTCGCATGGTTTCAGCGGCTACTGCCCAGGACCGGCAATTTCTTCGAAATGTTCGAGGCGCACGCGATCACCGTGGTCGCCGGCGCCGACGCGCTTTCGCGTTTGCTGGAAGACGGTAACCCCGAACATATCCGCGAGGTGATCGAGCGCGAGCAGGATGCCGACGAGATCATCCGCGAGATGCTGCGCACCGTCCGCGAGACCTTCCTGACGCCCTTCGACCGGAGCGCGATCATCAGCCTGATCGGCTCGATGGACGATGCGATCGACGAGATGCAGGCCGCCGTGCAGGCGATCGACCTGTACGAAGTCACGGTCTTCGAACAGGAAATGAAGGACATGGCGGCGATCGTCGTCGATGCCGCGCGCCTTACGGCCGAAGCCATGCCCCTGCTGCGCGACGTTGCCCGCAACGGCAGCCGCCTCCACGAACTGACCGAACGGCTGGTGCGGATGGAAAGCCATGCGGATGAGATCCACCGCGTAGGTCTGAAACACGCCTTCCAGCAGCTGGGGCCGCGCGATCCCGTGCTGTTCGCCGTTCACCGCGAGCTCTACAAGCATCTCGAGCGGATCGTCGACGCATTCGAGGATGTCGCGAACGAGATCGACGGCATCGTGATCGACCACGCCTGATCGCGCGACCCATGCACGATCTCGCCTTGCCCCTGCTGATCGGCCTGATCGTCGTCGCGCTGGCGTTCGACTTTCTGAACGGCCTCCACGATGCCGCCAATTCGATCGCCACGGTGGTCGCCACGCGGCTGCTGAAGCCCGTTCACGCCGTCGCCTTCGCGGCGGTCTTCAACTTCGCGGCCTATTTCCTGACGATCGCCTTTCCCGCGCTCCACAAGGTGGCGGATACGATCGGGCAGGGGCTGATCGACAAGAATCTCGTCACCCCCGCCGTGGTGTTCGGCGCGCTCGTCGGCGCGATGTTCTGGAATGTGGTCACCTGGCTCAAGGGCATACCATCCTCGTCCAGCCATGCGCTCGTCGGCGGGATGATCGGGTCGGGCGTGGCGCATGCCGGGCTGACCAGCGTCAAATGGGCGGGGCTCAACAAGACGCTCATCGCCATCGTGCTGTCGCCCACGCTCGGGATGATCCTCGCGATGCTGATCATGCTGCTGACCAGCTGGCTGTTCAAACGCGCCTCGTCGCGGTCGGCCGAACGCAGCTTCCGCGCGCTGCACCTCATATCGTCGGGCGCCTATTCGCTCAGCCACGGCCTCAACGATGCGCAGAAGACGATGGGGATCATCACCGTGCTGCTCTATTCGACCGGCTATCTGCGCGGCGCGTTCGAGGTGCCGCACTGGGTGGCGGTGAGCTGCTACATCGCGATCGCGGCGGGCACGCTCACCGGCGGCTGGAAGATCATCGAGACCATGGGATCGCGCATTACCAAGCTGTCCCAGCATCAGGGTTTCAGTGCATCGCTCGGCGGCTCGATCATCCTCTTCGGCGCGTCATGGCTCGGCATTCCCGTTTCCACGACGCACACGATCACCGGTTCGGTGATCGGCGCGGGGGTGGCGCGGCGCGCCTCGGCGGTGCGCTGGGGCGTGGCGAGCAACGTCGTCGTCGCCTGGGTGATCACTATCCCGGCGTCGGCGGCGGTGGGCGCGCTCTTCTACTGCCTGACGCGGCTGTTCTGAGGAGGGGGGACCGGTGGAAGAGTTGACCCTCGCGCTCTTCGTCGCAGATCTCCTCCTCGTCGCGGGCGCTTTCTATTGCCTCGTCTTTTTGCGGTGGCGGGCGGCGGGCGGCTGCGGGATCGTCCTGCTCGGGTCGTTTCCCCTGCTGCGGCTGGCATTGGGGGGCGAATTTCGGATCAATGCGCTGCTGATCCTGCTCGCCTCGGCCGGGCTCGCGATCTTGGTGGCGTTCGGTCGGTTCGGCCCGACCGGACGCTAACCGTGGTTGTAGCGCGACACGGCTTCGCGCACGCCCAGCGCCTCGGCCATGCGGACGAGGTCGGCGAGCGATTCCGCCTCCATCTTGCGCATCATGTTGCCGCGATGGATCTTCACCGTGATCTCGCTCAGCTCGAGCTTGCCCGCGATCTGCTTGTTCATCAGCCCGGCCGCGACATAGCCGAGCACGTCACGCTCGCGCGGGGTCAGGCATTCGTAGCGGGCACGCAGCGTGGCATCCTCGCGCTCGCGCATCCGGCGTTCCTCGTCGCGCGCAACCGCCTCGTCGATCGCGGCGAGCATCGCCTCGTCGTCGAAGGGCTTCGACAGGAAGGTGACTGCGCCGGCGCGCATCGCGCGCACCGTCATGGGTATGTCGCCATGGCCGCTGATCAGGATCACCGGCAGCGTCGTATCGCTGTCGAGCAGCTCCTGCTGGAAATCGAGCCCGTTGGCGCTGCCGAGCTGGACGTCGAGCACCAGGCAGGCGGCATTGTCCGACGCGTCGTCGGCCAGGAAATCCTCGGGCGCACCGAAACCGTTCACATCATAGCCCGACGAGCGCAGCAGGCTGCCGAGCGAATCGCGGACGTCGGCGTCATCGTCGATGATGCAGACAAGGCGGCTGCCACTGACTTGGTTCACGGCCGTCATTTTGCCCTCCTTTGCTTCAACCCCTGTGCCCGACGGGCATGGCGCAATCTATAGCCGCTCAGGCGGCGAGCAGCGCCTCGACCTCGTCGAGCAGCAATTCGGGATCGGTCGGTTTGGTCACGAAAGTCGCGATACCCAGTTCGCGCGCGGTGGCGCGCGCCTCGGGCGTCGGGAATGCGGTCATCAGGATCACGGGGATATTGTAGCCCTTGCGGCGCAGCTCGCGCTGAAGCTCCAGCCCGTCCATCCCCGGCATGTGCAGGTCGGTGATCAGGCAGTCCATCACCGGCAGGCTTGTCGATGCCAGCAGGGCTTCCGCGCCGTCGAAGCCATGAATGTCGATTCCCGCAGACCGGAAGAATGCACCGATACTGTCGCGAACATCCTGATCATCATCGACAACGCAGATAACAGACCCTGTAGGCACTTCGTTCACTCCCGCCGCGGCTGGTCCGCAGCCTCATGCTCATAAATGGCACGCCCGGCGCGCCTTCCCTATCATATTAAGATGTTATGCCCGGCGCCTCGGCCATCGCCGCGACGGGCAGCGTGAAGGCAACGGTCGCGCCGGCGCTCTCGTTATTCTCCGCGGCGATCCTGCCGCCCTGCGCCTCGATGATCGACCGGCAGATCGACAGGCCCATGCCCATGCCTTCTGCCTTGGTGGTGAAGAAGGGCTCGAAGATGCGCGGGGCAGTGTCGCCGGGGAAACCCGATCCGCTGTCGCTGACGGCGATGCGGATCATGCCGTCGTCCGCCGGCGCGGCGGCGATGCTCAGCACGCGATCGGCCGGCGGCGTATCGCGCATCGCCTGCATGCCGTTCATGATCAGATTGACCAGCACCTGCTGCACCTGGACGCGGTCGGCCACCACGGCCGGGGCATCGTCGATGCCCGTCTCGCGCAGCGTGACGCCCGCAGCACGCGCCTCGCGCTGGACGAGCGCCACCGCATCCTCGACCAGTTCGCCGAGGTCGAGGCGCTCGGCCTGCGGCGGCGTCTTGCGCGCCAGCGCCCGGATGCGCGCGATCACATCGGCGGCGCGCGTGCCGTTGGCGCCGACCTTCTCGAGGCAATCCTCGACCTCGGCCAGGTCGGGCTCGGGGCGCGACAGCCAGCGGCGGCCCGACTTGGCATAGTTGATGATCGCGGTCAGCGGCTGGTTGACCTCGTGCGCGATCGAGGCGGCGAGCTGGCCCAGCATCGACACGCGCCCGGCATGCGCCAGCTCGGCCGATGTCTGCTCCAGCCGCGCGCGCGCCTCGTTGCGCTCGGTCACGTCCGCCGCCATAACCAGCATGTGCGACCAGGCCCGGCTTTCGGGCAATTCGGTCACGCGCAGCACGATGTCGACGATCCTGCCGCTCAGCGTCGTCAGTCTGGTCTCGACCTCCGCCGATCGCTCGCCACCCGCCAGTGCGCCGAGCAGCGCGGCCATCGATTCCAGCGCTTCTCCGGGATAGCGGCCGCACAGGTTTGAACCGATCAGCGCCTCGCGCGACGACGCGTCGAACAGGGCGATCGCCGCCTGATTGGCGTTGCGGATCACCGCCGCGCGCGCGCCGGCCTGCACCACTTCGGGCTGTTGCGCCAGCCAGCTTGCTGCGTTGGCGCCGGGCGGAATGGTATCGGTCAGGATGTGCATCGCCTCCGACCAGTCGGATTCCCAGGCCGCGAAGCCGGCGGTGTCGAAGATCGCGCGATAGCGCTGCTCGGATGCACGGCGTTCGGTGTCGGCGCGGCGCTTCTCGGTCAGGTCGCTGCTCGATTCGATCACGCCGATCGCACGACCGCCGGGGTCGCGGCGCAGCAGCCAGCGGCTCGCCAGCACCAGCCGCGTGCCGTCGCGCCGCGTGCGCGCCACTTCGCCCGACCAGTGGCCTTCGCGTTCGAGCGCCGCCGTCACTTCCTCGACGGGAAAGCTGCAATGGAGCAGCTCGTCGCGGCGCCGGCCGATCGCTTCGCGCCGCGTCCAGCCATAGAGATGCTCGGCGCCTTCGTTCCAGTGCAGGATCGTGCCGTTCATGTCGCGGATGATGACGGTGTCGTGCGAAAGTTCGAGGATGCGCGCCTGTTCGCCGAGCGTGGTGCGCGTCGCCTGATCGCGCATCGACAACAGCGTGGTGATCGTGATGGCGATCATGCTGACCGCGAAGCGCGACAGCGAACCGTCGGTCGGCGCCGCCAGATGCCCGCCGAGGAAAGCTACGATCGTCAGGAAGCTCGTGCCGAGTCCGGCCGCGATAACGGCGCGCCGGCCAAGCGGCGCGACCAGCAGGATGACCGCGATGTGAAGCACCGCGATCGCGCCGTCGAGCTTGCTGAAAAGATCGAAGGCGAAGATCGCGAGCGCAAGCAACAGCGCGCTTCCGACCAGCAGGCGCTTGCGGATCATGCGGCGGGCCATGGGGTCAGCGCGACCCTGCTTTGTCTGTCGGCACGGCGTTTCGCTCCAACGGCGGCGAAACGATCGTAGGCGGCCGCACGCCTTGCGGCCAGACTCAATTCATAGTTCAATCTGCGACCCTCCGACGGCGGCGAGTCTAACCGCGCGATCGACAGGGATAACCCATACCAACGCATTAGGCGCGTTCGCGCGCTGCGCCGAAGATGAAACGAAAATGAAACATCGCGGCCGACGGCTTCACCAAAACGTCAAATGAGAGTCGCCAAGCGGTCTTAGAGCCGCCCTCGGTCAACCTAACCGGGGCACTCAACTCCAATGAAGAATATCAAACTGGCTCGCGCCTTCTGGCTGGCGAGCGCCGGCATTCTTTCCGGCGCACTGTTCGCCGGCAACGCCTATGCGGCCGACGATGCGGCGCCTGCCGCCGCCACCGCGCCTGTCGCCGATGCGGCTGATGCCGGCGGCGAGGGGCTGGGCGACATCGTCGTCACCGCCACCAAGCGCGAGACCAACCTGCAGAAGACGCCGATCGCCATATCGGTGGTGAGCGAGAAGACGCTGACCGATCGTCACGTCCAGAGCCTGATCGATCTTGCCGACGGCGGCATCCCGTCGCTGCGCGTCGCGACCTTCGAGGCGCGCCAGTCGGCGCTGACCGTCGGCATCCGCGGCATCGTTCCCTTCGACGCCAATCAGACGGCGCGCGACCAGGGCGTCGGCGTCTATGTCGACGGCGTCTATCTCGGCCGCCAGCAGGGCCTGAACGCCGCGCTGTTCGACGTCCAGCGCATCGAGGTGCTGCGCGGTCCGCAAGGCACGCTGTTCGGCCGCAATACCGAAGGCGGCGCGGTCAGCATCGTCACCAAGGATCCGACCGGCGAGTTCGGCGGTCGCCTGACCGGCGGATTCGGCAATTATGGCAGCTACAGCACCGAGGCGCATGTCGATCTTCCCGCCGTCGGCAACCTCGCGGTCAAGCTCGACGGCCTGATCCAGCATCAGGACCCGACGGTGAAGAACCCGATGTCGGGCCAGGCCGGCTGGAACCAGTATAACCGCGTCGGCGGCCGCATCTCGGCCAAGTGGACGCCCACCGACAACCTCACCATGCTGCTGTCCTACGACAAGGCGAAGGACGAGAACACGCCCTTCTACAGCCAGCTCGTCAACTACAACCCCAACAATTATCCCGTCGCCACGCTGGCGCAGATCAACGCCAATGGCGGCAAGCTGCCTGCCGGCTTCATCGCGCCGCTCTCGCCGCTCGTCACGGTCAGCGGCGATCATCGCATGAAGGTCGCCGACATCGGCGTGCCGCAGCAGCCGAGCGTCGATCGTACCGAAGGCGTCGCCTTCACGATCAAGTACAAGATCAGCCCCGACATCGAGCTCCGCTCGATCACCGGCGCGCGCAACGTCACGACTGATCAGTGGGACAATTCGGGCGGCGCGCACCGCACCGTCTTCCTGCCCAACGCCAACTTCAGCCGCTACAGCCTCTCCTTCCTCCACCAGAATCAGGTGAGCCAGGAATTCCAGCTGGTCGGCAGCCTGCCGCAGATCGACTATGTCGCCGGTCTCTACTATTTCAGCGAAAATGCCCGCGAAGAAGCGGCGACGCCGAGCAGCAACAAGTGGAATGCCGACGGCACCGGCTACACCATCAACAGCGAATCGGTCTTCGGCCCGATCACCTCGGCCAACCAGGGCTGGGATCGAGCGTCCTGGTTCCGTCAGCGCGGCAGCGAAGCCAGCGCACACAGCTATGCCGCCTTCGGCCAGTTTACCTTCACCCCGGATGCGCTGGGCGACATCGTCCACCTGACGGCGGGCGGCCGCTACACGCGCGACAAGCGCAACGGCACGCTCTACATCGTGCAGGGCAAGACGACGAACTTCACCTTCGACTACGACAAGGGCCGGTTCGACCCGATGGTGACGCTGGCCGTCGATGCGGCGCCGGGCGTCAATCTCTACGCCAAATATTCGACCGGCTATCGTGCCGGCGGCGCGAACGACCGCTCGCAGACCTTCACCGCCTTCGGCCCGGAAGTGGTCAAGTCGTATGAAATCGGCGCCAAGACCGATTTCTTCGATCACCGCGTCCGCCTGAACGTCGCGGGCTATCTGATGGACCGCACGGGCACCCAGACCGACTTCGACAATGTCGATACCAACCCGGCGAGCCCGACCTTCAACCTGCACACCGAAGAAACGCGCAACGCGCCGGGCAAGTCGAAGATCCGCGGCGTCGAGGCCGATCTGACGGTCAACCCGGCCGAGGGGCTGACGGTCGGTGCCTCCTATGCCTATACGCATACGAAGGTGCCGCCGACGCCGAACCCCTTCCTCAACAACCTGCCCTTCCAGGTCTATGTCGTCTATACGCCGAAGAATGCGGCGTCGGGCTTCGTCGACTATTCGCTGCCGGTCAGCGGCAACGGCATGGGGCTGCGTCTGCACCTCGACGCCAACTATGCCAGCCCGCAGCGCACCTTCCAGGCGGAATCGGTGCAGAGCGACTCGAGCTTCATCGTCAACGGCCGCCTCGCGCTCGCCGACATTCCGATGACGGGCGAGAAGACCAAGCTGACCGTGGCGGTGTGGACGCGCAACCTGTTCAACGAGACGCACATCTATCGCCGCTCGGCCGCCAACTCGTCGCCGACCGCGACCTATGCCAACGGCGTGCTGACCGGCTACAGCTATGGCGGCGTGCTTGGCGACTATGCCAACTTCAACCCGCCGCGCACCTTCGGCGTGGAAGCCACGCTGAACTTCTGATCGCGCTGACACGAAGAGAAGATGGCCCGTCCGGCACCCGCCGGGCGGGCCTTCTTTCTGGTGGCGCTCAACCGGATCGACGGCCGGGCAATGGCGCTCTCAAGCCACCGGCAATATCACGGTCACCGCCAGCCCCGGCGCGGCGTCGGAAAGGATGACGCGTCCGCGATGGAGCCGCGCGATCGCCTCGACCAGCGCGAGGCCCAGCCCGTGCCCGCGCTCGGTGCCGCTGCCGACGCGGCCGAAGCGCCGCATCGCCTGCTCGCGCTCGCCGGCGGCGATGCCCGGGCCATTGTCGATGACCAGCAGGCGCGCCTCCTTGCCCTCGCGGCTCACCGCGACGCCGATGCGCGCACCCGGCTGGGTATGGCGCAGGCTGTTCTGGATGAGATTGAGGATCAGCTGGGTCAGCAATTGCCTGTCGCCCTCGATCTGTGTCGGCGGGCAGGGGCCGGGCTCGATCGTCCGCCCATCGTCGGCCGCGACGGGCTCCATCATCGTCGCGACTTCCTCGGCCAGCGCGCCGAGATCGATCCGCGCGAAGCCCGCGCGCCGATCGCCGCCCTCGACTTCGGCAATGCGCAGGATCGCGGCGAAGGTCGCGAGCAGCGTGTCGCATTCGGCGATGCATGCCCCGATCTTTGCGCGCTCGCCTGCGTCGGCGGTCTCGTCTGCGATCAGCGACAATTGTCCGCGCAGCCGCGCCAACGGCGTCCGCAACTCGTGCGCGACGTCGTTGGAGATATTGCTGATACCGTGCATCAGTTCCGTCACGCGGTCGAGCATGCGGTTGAACGATCTTGCCTGTTGCCCGAAGGCGTCGTTTCCGTCCCCCACGGGCACACGCCGCCGCATGTCGCCGTCGACGATCGCCTCGGCGGTGCTGCGGATCGCCTGGATTCGCGCGGCGATCAGCATGCCGAACAGGCTGATCCCGCCGAGCACGATGAGGATGATCGCGCCGAAACCGGTCACGAAGATGCGCAGGCGGTGACTGTCATAATTGTCGAACGGTTCGGTCTCGCCGACCGTCACCAATGTCAGCCCACCCTTGACGCGGCGCACCAGCGCGCGGCCGGCGGACAGCCCTTCCAGCCCGTCGGCCGCAGTGAGGGTCGAGAAACCTTGCGGGGGCAGGCGCGCCAGTTCGATATTGCCGCCCAGCCGCTTGCCCGTCTGATCGATCAGCAGGAAGCCGATGTCGCCCGTGTCGCGCTCGCCGGCCAGATCGTCGATTCGCTCGATCATCTCTTTCAGATTGTCATGCGGCGCGACGCCTTCGACCGCATAGCTCAGCGCCGAGATGCGCCGGTCGACCAGCGCGCAGATCGTGAGATGCGTCGCGAAATAGCTGGCGACGCCGGTCGCGGCCGTCGCAGTCATGAACAGGATGATGAAGGCGATCGTCAGCGCGCGCAGCGATCGCAGCGGGTTGAGCAAGCCGCCTCAGCCCTTCAGCATATAGCCGACGCCGCGCAGCGTCGCGATCGCATCATCCTCGCCCGCCGCCGACAGGCGCTGGCGCAGCCGGCGGATATAGACGTCGACCAGATTATGCTCGGGCTCGAAATCATAGCCCCATACCCGCTCGATCAGCATCGCCCGTGTCAGCACCGTGCCGGCGTTGCGCGCCAGTTCGGCGAGCAGGTTGAACTCGGTCTTGCCCAGATCGATCGGCGTTTCCTCTACCCAGGCGCGATGCTTGGAGGGGCTGACGCGGATGCGTCCGGCGCGGATCGTCTCGCTGCCGCCGCTGGCCCAGTCGCGCCGCCGCGCCACGGCGTTCAGCCGCGCGTTGAGCTCCTCCACCGGTACGGGCTTGACCAGATAATCGTCGGCGCCGGTCTCCAGCCCTTCGATCTTGTCCTGCATATGGCCGAGCGCGGTGAGCATGATCACCGGCACACGATTCTCGTTGCCGCGCAGCCGTTCGAGGAAGGACATGCCGTCGAGCCCGGGCATCATGCGATCGAGGATCACCGCGTCATACTGGTCGCGGCCGACCGACTGCAGTGCCTCGCGCCCGTCGCGCGCCAGCTCGACCTTGTGGTCCAGCCGTCGCAGTTCCTCGGCCAGCGTGGGGCCATAGACATGATCGTCTTCGACGAGCAGCAGGTTCATGGAAATACGCAGGCCTCGGCTGTGCAGATGCTTCTCCTATAGGCGTTGGCATGGGCCTGCGCCACTGCGCACGCGGCTCGACAAGCGGGATTTTGCGTCCTACCACCCACGGCCATGCACGGGGGCAAGCTCGATATCGACCGGATCGGTGCGCGCGTCGCGCTCGGCCTCGTCGCGCTGGCACTGCTACTCCGCGTGTTGATCCCGGCCGGTTTCATGCCGGCGGCGGGCCAGGGCTTCGCGATCGAGCTCTGCACGGGCATGGGTGCGACGCCCGCGTGGGTCGATGCCGACGGCAAGGTCCACAAGGGCCGGCCCGACAAGGGCAGCGCTGCCGATCATCCCTGCGCCTTCGCCGGTTTCGGCGCGCTGGTCGATCTGCCCGCGCCTGCCGCCACGCCCCCGCTGCCGCTCCCGCCCGTCGCTGCGCCGCTCGTCGCGCGCGTCGCGGCGGCGTCGGTCGGGCAGGGGCTCGCGGCCCCGCCGCCGCCCCAGACGGGCCCCCCAACCAGCCTCTGACCTTATCGGGCGCCCCCTCGGCATGTGCGGGGCGGCGCAATCTGCATGAATCCGCATCTGCGTGCGGATCAGGTCAAGGCATTGAAATCATGAATATTTATCTGCGTCTCTCGGCCAGCGCCTTCGCGCTCGCCGCCACCGCCGTCCACGCCGAAACCGAGCGTGAAGCCGAGCCGATTGTCGTTACAGCTCAACAGCTTAACGACGAAGCCCGCATCGCGATCGACAAGATTCCGGGCGGCGTCGACCTCGTCGATTCCTCATCCTTCACCGACAAGCTAGCAGTAAACCTCAGAGACGCGCTGGCTTTCTCCCCCGGCGTTTACACTCAGCCGCGCTTCGGCCAGGAAGTTCGCATCTCGATCCGCGGATCGGGGATCAGCCGCGGCTATCATATGCGCGGCCTCACGCTCCTGCAGGACGGCATCCCGATCAACCTCGCCGACGACAACGGCGATTTCCAGGAGTTCGACCCGCAGGTCTTCGAACGGATCGAGGTCTATCGCGGCGCCAATGCGCTGCGCTTCGGCGGCTCGACATTGGGCGGCGCGATCAACGCCGTGACGCCGACGGGCCGGACCGCGCCAACCCTGGACGTCCGGCTCGACGGCGGCAGCTATGCCACGATCCGCAGCAAGCTGGCGGCGGCCTATGCCGACGAAAGCGGCGACGCCTATCTTGCCTTCACCACCGATCATTCGGACGGCGACCGTGAGCATGACTGGCGCAGTTCTCTGCGCCTCAACGGCAATGCCGGGCTGCGGCTGGGCGACGGGATCGAGACCCGCTTCTATGCGACGCTTAGCCATATCAAGCAGCGCCTGCCGGGCTCGCTGACCCTCGATCAGGCGCTGACGACGCCCAAATTGTCGTTGCCTGCGAACGTCAGCGGCGATCAGCAGCGCGACATCGATTCGATCCGTCTGCAGAATCGCACGACGCTCGACCTAGCCAGTGGCCAGATCGCGTTCGGCGCCTTCCTCAACCTCAAGCAGCTTTTCCACCCCATCTATCAGGTGGTCGATCAGAAGAGCACCGATCGCGGCCTGTTCGCCAATGCCGATCTGTCGGGCGATGTGGCGGGGCTGCCCTGGGAAATGTCGTTCGGTACGCAGGCGCGCTTCGGCACGGTGGCGGCCAAACAGTTCGTCAACGTCAGCGGCAAGCGCGGCGCGATCACCGCCAATGCGCGCCAGACGGCCTATACCGTCAACAGCTATGGCGAATTGCGTGTGAAGCTGATTGAGGCGCTGACGCTGATCGCCGGCGGCATCTACACGACGGGGCAGCGCAAGATCGACAATCGGTTGACCCCCGCGCGTAGCGGCACTGCCGATTTCGACGGCTTCGCGCCCAAGTTCGGACTGCTCTTCCAGCCGCTGTCCGCGATCCAGTTCTACGCCAATTACAGCCGCTCGATTGAGTTGCCGGGCTTCATCGAACTGTCGCAGACGCCGTCGGGCGGGGTTCCCGGATTCGCGCCGGTCGATCCGCAAAAGGCGTGGACGATAGAGATCGGCACGCGCGGCAGGCTGGGTATCGCTTCGTGGGATATCAGCCTTTATCGCGCGCGGATTCGCGGCGAGCTGCTTCAATATGCGCTTGCGCCCGACATCCCGGCATCGACCTTCAACGCCGATCGGACGCGGCACCAAGGGGTAGAGGCAGGGCTGGACCTGCAATTCGCCCCCTGGCTGCGGCTGCGGCAGGTCTATCAGTTCAATGATTTCCGCTTCCGGGCGGACAGCCAATATGGCGACAATCGCCTGCCGGTGGTGCCCAAGCAGCAATATCGCGCGGAGGTTCGCCTGGGCAGCGATGTGGTAAGCGTCTCGCCCAATGTCGAATGGACGCCCACCGGTGCCTGGGCGGATTATCAGAACAGCGCTCGTGCGCCCGGCTATGCTCTGTTGGGCATTGGCGGCGAGGCGAAGGTCGCCAAAGGGATGACGGCGTTCGTCGACGTCCGCAACATCACCGGGAAAAAGGCGGTCGGCGACATATCCGCCGTGCTCCTGGCGACGTCCACGACGGTCGCTTACTATCCGGTCGAGCGCCGCGCCGTTTATGGCGGCCTGCGGGCGTCTTTCTGATGGCGACGATCGCCCCTGCGCGTCCGGCGCTCCCCGAGGGGGGCGCCGGCAGCGATTCGATCTTCCGTTCGGTCTGGCGCTGGCATTTCTATGCCGGGCTCGCGGTGCTTCCCTTCATGCTGTGGCTGGCGGCGACGGGAAGCCTCTATCTCTACAAAGCCGAGATCGAGGCGACGGTTTATGCCCGGTGGAGCCATGTCACGCCGAGCGGGGCGCCGCTGCCGATCGATGGGATGGTCGCGGCGGTCGAGCGGCAGTCGCATGCGCGCGTCGTCCAGGTGATGCGCCCCGTCGATCCGGCAGCAAGCTGGCGCATGACGTTGAAGCAGACGGACGGTGTGCGCCGCCTCGCCTTCATCGACCCGTGTCGCGGGGCGGTGCTGGGGCAAACCCGCGACGGCGGCGTCATGCAGTTGGTCCGCGATCTCCACAGCCTGATCATCACCGGCCCGATCGGAAACGCAGTGATCGAGATCGTCGCGGGATGGGCGGTCATCCTCGTGCTCAGCGGCCTGTATCTTTGGTGGCCGCGGCGGGGCAGCCCGGTGCTGGGACTTCGCGGCCGCCCCGGCGGGCGTCTGTTCTGGCGGGATCTGCACGCATCGGTTGGGCTGACGGCGGCAGCCGTGATCCTGTTCCTCGCGGTCACCGGGATGCCGTGGACCGGCATCGCCGGGAAGCAGCTCCAGACATGGGTAGCGGCTCGCGGACTGGGGCGGCCGAAATCGCCCGGTCCCAATCCGTGGGAAGTCGCGAAGGCGCACGATCATGATGCGCGTCAAAGCCTGCCCTGGTCGATGCAGGCCGCCGCGCTGCCGGATGGCCATGGCGCGGGGGATATCGGCCCGGCGCGCGCCGCCGCCATCGCTGCGGACAGGGGACTGGGCGCACCGTGGACAATGACGCTGCCTGCCACGCCCAAGGTGCCCTACATCATCTCGCAGGCCATCGTCCGTGCCGATGATGCGCGCGTGCTCTACATCGATGCATCCGACGGGAGGGTGTTGCAGGATGCACGATACGCTGGCTTCGGTGCTGGCGCACGCACGATCGAATGGGGGATCGCCGTCCACCAGGGGCAGCAATATGGTGAGTTGAACCGGCTGCTCATGCTCGGCGGCTGTATGTCGATCGTCCTGCTTGCGCTGACTGCGCCCTTGCTGTGGTGGAAGCGCAGGCGGAACGGACGCCTCGAAGCGCCGCCGCGCGCGACCGATCGGCGCATGGCTCGCAATATCGCGACGATCATGGTGCTGGTGGGGCTGCTGTTTCCGCTTACCGGCTTGTCGATGCTGGTCGCGCTCGCCGGCGAATGGCTGTGGCGATGTCTGTGCAAAGCGGCTTGACGGGCATCGGCCGCCACCCGTCCCGAATGCAAACAGAAAGGGGGCGACCTTTCGGCCGCCCCCTCGCTTTCCGAACGTATCGCCGAGATCAGGCGAGAACGATCTTGGTCGCCTTGCGACGCATCGCGCCGCCGACGAGGCCGAAGCCGCCGATCATCAGAGCCCAGGTCGCCGGCTCGGGAACCGCAGTCGGGCGATAGTTGAGCGTGCCGCTATAGGCACCGCCTTCGACGCCCCAGCTTCCGGTGACGTAGATGGTGTGCGTGCCGGCACCGATCGAGGTGTTGGCAAGCGTCCACAATTCGGTCGTGCCCGACATCTGCTGAACGAAGTCGACGCCATCCAGCTTCACGCTGGTGATGGCGACATCGAAGAAGCCGGTGAGGTCGATCGAGACCACCGAGCCGCTCGCGTCACCGGCATAAGGCACGGTGAAGACGAACTGGTCGGCGATCGCGCCCGACGCCGCGCTCGACTGGCCGAAATCGACCGAGCCGCCCGTGGCGGGAACGCTGAGATTGATAACCGCAGCGCTGGCTGGCGCGGCGATGGCAGCGGTCGCGAGCAGCGCCGCGCTGATGAGATACTTGGTCATACACTACCCCCATGTACGTAGCATGCCGAAGCCGAATCACAGCGACCGCCTTCGGATGAGTCATCTATTAACGACCTGGTAACTTTTGTCGCCTCCGAAATTTCGTTCCGGCCGCGAAAAAATGGTTACCACTGCAATGGCTTGTCCCAAATGAGGACAAGCTAACCGTAAACAACGGACAGGTGCGGTTTCTGCAACCGGAAATCGCGTTGCGCGGCCAGCCATCTCGCGCCGGCCTCGATTCGCATCCGCGCGATTCGCGCCGAATCAGGCGTCGATCGCTTCCTCGTCGAGCCGCGCCGCATTTTCCTGGATGAACTGGAAACGATGCTCGGGATTCTTGCCCATCAGCCGGTCGACCAGATCGCGCACGCCGGCGCGCTCTTCATATTCCTGCGGCAGGGTGATGCGGATCATGCTGCGCGATGCCGGGTCCATCGTCGTTTCGCGAAGCTGCTGGGGGTTCATCTCGCCGAGGCCCTTGAAGCGGCTGACCTCGACCTTCTTGCCCTTGAAGGCTGTCGCTTCCAGCTCGGCACGATGCGCATCGTCGCGCGCGTATGCGCTCTTGCCTCCCGCCACGAGGCGGAAGAGCGGCGGCTGGGCGAGGTAGAGATGCCCGCGCCGGACGAGATCGGGCATCTCCTGGAAGAAGAAAGTCATCAGCAGGGTCGCGATATGCGCGCCATCGACATCGGCGTCGGTCATGATGACGACGCGCTCATAGCGGAGATTGTCGGGCTGGAAGCGGTCGCGCGTGCTGCAGCCGAGCGCCTGGATAAGATCGGCGATTTCCTGGTTGGCCGAAATCTTGGCGCTGTTGGCCGAGGCGACGTTCAGGATCTTGCCGCGAATTGGCAGGATCGCCTGCGTCTTGCGGTCGCGCGCCTGCTTGGCCGATCCACCCGCGCTGTCGCCTTCGACGATGAACAGCTCGGTGCCGGCGGGATCGTCGGCCGAGCAATCGGTCAGCTTGCCGGGCAGGCGGAGCTTGCGCGCCGAGGTCGCGGTCTTGCGCTTGACCTCGCGCTCGGCCTTGCGGCGGAGGCGCTCGTCCATCCGGTCGAGCACGAAGCCGAGCAAAGCGCGGCCGCGGTCCATATTGTCCGAGAGATAATGGTCGAAATGATCGCGCATCGCGCGCTCGACGAGCGTCGCCGCCTCGGGACTGGTCAGCCGGTCCTTGGTCTGGCTCTGGAACTGGGGGTCGCGGATGAAGACGCTGAGCATCAGCTCGTCGCCGGTCATCACATCCTCGGCGCTGATGTCCTTCGCCTTCTTCTGCCCGACCAGTTCGCCGAAGGCGCGGATGCCCCTGGTCAGGGCGGTGCGCAGCCCGGCTTCGTGCGTGCCGCCGTCGGGCGTGGGGATGGTGTTGCAATACCAGCTATAGCTGCCCTCGCTCCACAGCGGCCAGGCGACGGCCCATTCGACGCGGCCCTGCGCATCGGGGAAATCCTGGCTGCCGGCGAAGAAATCGGCGGTCGCGCATTCGCGATTGCCGATCTGCTCCTTCAGATGATCGGCAAGCCCGCCGGGGAACTGGAACACTGCTTCGGCAGGCGTATCGTCGCTGATCAGCTCGGGGGCGCACTTCCAGCGTATCTCGACGCCGGCGAAGAGATAGGCCTTGGAGCGGACGAGCCGGTGGAGGCGTGCGGGCTTGAAGTGCATCTCCGGCCCGAAGATTTCGGTATCGGGCACGAAGGAGACGCTGGTGCCGCGCCGGTTGGGCGTGGCGCCGAGGCGTTCGAGCGGGCCGAGCGTCACGCCGCGCGAGAAGCGCTGGCGGAAAAGCTCCTTGTTGCGCGCGACCTCGACGACCGTATCGCTCGACAGCGCGTTGACCACGCTGACGCCGACGCCGTGGAGGCCGCCCGAGGTGGCATAGGCCTTGCCGGTGAACTTGCCGCCCGAATGGAGCGTCGACATGATCACTTCGAGCGCCGACTTGTCCGGAAACTTCGGATGCGGATCGACGGGGATGCCGCGACCGTTGTCGACGATGGTCAGCCGGTTGCCGGGCTCCAGCGTCACTTCGATCCGCGTCGCGTGGCCGGCAACCGCTTCGTCCATCGCATTGTCGAGCACTTCGGCGGCAAGGTGGTGGAAGGCGCGCTCGTCGGTGCCGCCGATATACATGCCGGGGCGACGGCGGACCGGCTCGAGCCCCTCGAGAACCTCGATCGACGAAGCGTCATAGGCGTTGCTGGTCTGCGAAGCGCCGCCGGGCGCGAAAAGATCGTCGGACATGCGCCAAGCTATAGGAAGCACCCGGCGCCGGTGACAAGGGCGGGGCGCCGGCGACGCGAGTCGATACACCGCCGCGCCGGTCCGATATGGCCGATTTTTCATCTCCGCAGCGCTTGACCAAAGCGGCCGCTCATCCCATTGCGGCTGCGTAGCGACCGGGCATTCCGCCCGGGCGCGCCCAAGGAAACCCAACCCCAATGCCGAGCGACAGTAGTCGATTGTCATTGCCGTCACGGCTGATCGCGGCCTGATCCTTCAAGGGTTGGCTCACCGCGATGCGCCCGTGGCGGCGGATCGTGAGGTGAGATTATGGAAGATGTTCGTGTCGCGAGCGGCGCATCGGTGGATGTCGCGCTCTTTGCCAATCTGATCGACGCGCATGCCGCCGATATCGTCGCCATCCTCAACGAGGAGGATGAGGCGACGGCGGCGACGATGCTGTCCTATCTGCCGATCGAGCGCGCGGTCGATGCGTTCGACCGCCCCGAGCTGACGCGCGCGGGCGAATTGCTGCTCGATCTGCCGCAGGATCGCGCGGGGCAGATATTGAAGGGCATGGCCGACGACCGCGCCGCCGCCGTGCTGCGCGATCTGGACGGCGAGGACCGCAGCGCGCTGCTCAAGCTCGTCGATTTCGACAGCGCCTGGCCGCTCAAGCGCCTGCTTTCCTACCCCGAGCATAGCGCCGGCAGCATCATGTCGACCGAGTTCGTCAGCGTGCCCGCCGGCTTCACCGTGGCGGAGACGCTGCGCCATATCCGCGAGGTCGAGCATACGCGCGAGACGGTCTATGCCATCCACGTCATCGATCCGGCGACGCGCGCGCTGATCCGCGTGGTGACGCTGCGCCAGCTGATCATGGGCGAGCCCGAGCAGCCGATCCTCGATATCGCCCCCGATCGCGAGCCGATCACCGTCGAGGCCGATACCGATCAGGAGGAAGTGGCGCGGCTGATCTCGATCCACGATCTGCTCGCGGTGCCGGTGGTCAACGAGCGCCGGCAGGTGCTGGGGATCGTCACGGTCGACGACGTGATCGACGCGATCGTCGTCGAGAGCAGCGAGGACGTGCAGAAGTTCGGCGGCGTCGAGGCGAGCACCGAGCCTTATCTCGATACCGGGTTCCTCGGCATGTACCGCAAGCGCGCCGGCTGGCTGTGCGCGCTGTTCATCGGCGAGATGCTGACCGCGAGCGCGATGCAGCATTTCGAGGACGAACTGGCCAAGGCCGTGGTGCTGACGCTGTTCATCCCCCTCATCATGAGTTCGGGCGGCAATTCGGGATCGCAGGCGACATCGATGCTGATCCGCGCGCTTGCGCTGGGGCAGCTCCGGCTGCGCGACTGGTGGCGCGTGGCGCTGCGCGAGTTGCCGATCGGCGTCGCGCTGGGCGCGAGCCTTGGCGTGATCGGCGTGATCCGCATCGCGATCTGGCAGAATCTGGGGATCTTCGATTATGGCCAGCATTGGGAACTGATCGCGCTGACCGTCGGCGTCGGGCTGGTCGGGATCGTCACCTTCGGCTCGCTCGCCGGATCGATGCTGCCCTTCCTGCTCAAACGGCTCGGTTTCGATCCGGCAAGCGCCTCGGCGCCCTTCGTCGCGACGCTGGTCGATGTGACCGGGCTGGTGATCTATTTCAGCGTCGCGCTGATGATCCTCAAGGGCACTTTGCTCTAGCGCGGCATCGTCACGCTGGTCGGTGTAGGGAATGGTGGAAAAGCGCCATTCCCGCCGCTGGAAGTTGACAAAATTGAGAGGCTGGAGCGCGTCTCTCAACTTCGGATCGCGGGCGATGTCAAAGAACGGGCGCGGGCGCCGGTGCAGGTCTAGCAAAGCGGCGCGGTTGTAGGACAGCGTCCCGAGCGGCCGCCGTTCAACGCGGGATCAGCAGGAAATTCTTCTGGCGGCCGTCGAGGAAGCGGAGCGACTGGCCGTCATAATAGGCGTCCTCCTCAAGCCGGAAGGTGACTTTCTGGCTGCCCCATTCGGGCACGGCGCGCGTCGCGTTGAGCTCGACCGACCAGGCGGTGTCGGGGTGGATGCGATAGCTGCCTTTGGGATCGTCGCCCTGATTGTCCCAGAAGCCGATCGCCGGGCCGGCGGCGTGGCCGTGGAAGCCGATCGGGTGCGAATAGATGGTCGGTTCAAGCCCCCCGGCGATCGCGGTGGCGCGCGCGCGGGCGAGCACCTGATTGCCGGTATCGCCGACCCGGAAGGCGGCGATCAGCGCGTCCTGCACGCGATTGGCATCGGCCATCCCGGCCTTGAGCCCCACCGGCGCGTCGCGCTCGCCATCGCGCAGCACATAGGCGAGATGCTGGGTGTCGGTGTTGAGGCCGAGATAGGTGATGCCGAAATCGGTCCACAGCATGTCGCCCTTCTGGATGACATGATCGCCCTCGAGCGCGTCGGCCTCGCCCTTGCGGAAAATGGCGACCGAGGGCTGGAACCAGGTCGACAGGCCGAGCGCGGCGATGCGTTCGCGATACCACCAGACGACGTCGGCGGCCGTTGTCTTGCCGGGCTTGATGACCTTGGCCGAAAGCCCTTCGGCAATGATCGCGTGGGCGATACGGACGATCGTCGGATAGGCCTTGAGCTCGGCCGGGGTGCGATGTTCGAGCCAGCCGATGGCAAGCGCGTCGGTCTCGACCACGCGCTGGCGAAGCGCGGGCGGGAGCGCGTCGGTGAAGGCGCGATACTGGCTGAGCGTCATCCCGTCGCCGAAGGCGGACAGTGCCGAGCTGTTGATCGCGATCTTCTTCGGGTTGCGCGCGGCGACGATCTCGGCCGCGGCGCGCCATTGGTCGGGCTGCTTCTTCGGATCCCAGGCGGGAGAGAAAAGCCCGGCAAGTCCGTAGCGGCTGACGGTCAGCCGCTCGACCGGGCGGCCGTCGCCCGGATCGAAGAAGATGAGGATCGTCGTGCGCCGCGCGTGCATGCTCTCGGCATCCAGCATCGTCTGGACGACGGGATCCTCGAAATATTCGCGCGCGACGAGCACCCACATGTCGACGCCTTCGGCGCGCATGAGCTGCGGCACGATCGTATCGAGCCGCTCGGCCAGCCAGGCATCCTGAAGCGTCGCGCGTTCGCGCAGCTTGAGGATCGGAGGCAGCGGAGGGTTGCTTGACTCAGGAGCATCCGCCGCGCCGACGAGCAGCGCGAAAAGCCCCAGCGCAAGCGCCCCCCTGAGCGGCCTCACCGGGCGCGCGGCCCGCCGAACGAGATGGGCGGCGGCGCGCGGCGATCGCGACGCGGAAGCTGCGCCTGATAGGCCTGACCGCAATGGCCGATGCAATAAGGGAAGCCGGCATTCACCGGCTGGCCGCAAAAGTGGAAATCCGGCTCGCCCGGATGGCCGATCGGCCATTTGCAGATCTTGTCGTTGAGATCGAGCAGGCTGGTCTTGCCCGCAACTTCGACGCCCGGACGCGCGGGGACGAGACGGCGCGGCGGCGCGGGCGGGATCGGCGCCTGCTGGTCGCCGGGGCCTTGGCGAAGGAAGCCGCCGGGGCCGACCGAGCGCAGCACCGGTTCCGCCGGAGTCGCAGACGCGGCGGCGGCCGGTGCGGTCTTGGGCTCGGCAGGCGCTGGGACGGGAGCCGGCGCGGCACGCGGCGCGGCCGGGCGCGGCGGAGCTGCCTCGGCAGCGGGCTTGGGCGCGGCCTTCTTCGGCGCGGGCGACGCGGCTTCCTTTTCCTTTACGGGCGAGGGGCGCGACTGGAGGCCAAGGCGATGCGCCTTGCCGATCACCGCGTTACGGCTGACCCCGCCGAGTTCCTCGGCGATCTGGCTGGCGGTCAGCCCGCTTTCCCACATCTTCTTGAGCTGTTCGATACGCTCGTCGGTCCAGGACATGACGTTCCTTCAATCTGAAAATCTTGCAGGCCAAGCCGACAGCCGATAGGCGATCGGACCATGAGCGACCAGTCCCAATCCGGAATCCGCTTCGCCCCCGGCGAAGCGTCGATCAAGCGTGTGAACTGGCCGGGCCTTGTCGCCCTCTATGTGAAGGAGGTGCGGCGTTTCTTCAAGGTCCAGCTCCAGACCATCTGGGCGCCGGCCGTCACCAACCTGCTTTTTCTCGTCATCTTCACCGTCGCGCTGGGCGGTGCGGGCAAGACGGTGCTCGGCCATCCCTTCGCCGATTTCGTCGCCCCCGGGCTGATCGTGATGGGGATGATGCAGAATGCCTTCGCCAATGCCAGCTTCTCGCTGCTCGTCGGCAAGATACAGGGCACGATCGTCGATTATCTGATGCCGCCGCTGTCCAGCGCCGAAGTGCTCGCGGGGCTGGTGGGCGCGGCGGTGACGCGCGCCGCACTGGTCGGGCTGGTGCTGTGGACGGCGATGGCGCTGTGGCCCGGCGTCCATGTGACCCCGCGCCATATCTGGGCGATCTTCTGGTTCGGGCTGAACGGCTCCCTGTTCCTGGCGACGCTGGGCGTGCTCACCTCGATCTGGGCCGAGAAGTTCGATCACGCCGCGACGGTCAGCAATTTCGTCGTGGCGCCGCTCGCCTTGCTGTCGGGCACCTTCTATTCGGTCGATCATCTCGCGCCGGCCTTCCGCGCGATCAGCCACGCCAATCCCTTCTTCTACATCATCTCGGGCTTCCGGTACGGATTTCTGGGCGAGGCCGACTCGCCGATCGCAGTCGGGGCGATCCTGCTGCTCGTCATCAACATCGCGATGCTCGGCATCGCCTATGCGATGCTGCGGAGCGGGTGGAAGCTGAAGAACTGAAAACGGAACGGCCCCGTCGCCTGGAGGCGACGAGGCCGTCATGCACGCCCCGTCGCCGGGGAGCGGATCGCCGGATCAGTTCGACGCCGTCTGGGCCGCGGCGTGGCCGGCCTTGGCGTTGCAGCGCGCGAGGCTCTCGGCATCGAGGCTTGCTTCGCCGACGCTCAGCGCGGTGACGACGGCGGTGCGCGACAGCGTGGCGCAGGCGCGCTGCATCGCAACCTGGCGCGCGTCGCCGGGGCCGGTGCAAGTCGTGCCGCTGCAGCTCCACAGCGAGTCGCCGACGACGATCTTGGCGGGAAGGCGGGCATCGGCGCCGAACTGCGCCTGTGCGCTGGGGGCAGCGATCGCGGGGGCCGCGACCAGCATCATGGGGAGGAGGAAGAAGCGAGTCATCGAAGGTCTCCAGTCACAGATAAGCTCTTGGCTATTTTCCTCTCCTACACCTTGTCGATTAGACGTATAAGCGGTATAAGGCCAGAATAATATTCCAATCGTCCAGAGGAGAGAGACGTTGGACCCGATCGACGACGTGTTCAGCGCGATGCGCGTCCGAAACGCGCTTTACTGCCGGATCGAAGCGACGGCGCCGTGGGGCGTCGCCTTCGTGCGCGGCAAGGCGGCGCGCTTCGGGCTGGTCGTGCGCGGCGGATGCTGGCTGACCGTCGAGGGTGAGGAGCCGCTCGCGCTGACCGCTGGCGATTGCTACGTCATCGTCAATGGCGCGCAATATGCGTTGCAGGACCGGCCCGAGAGCCCGACGCGCTTCTGCTATGATGCGTTGCGGCAAAATGCCAGTCATGTCGTGCATCTCGACGGCGGCGGCGAGGCAGCGACGGTGGTGACGGGCTGGTTCCGCTACGACTCGGTCTCGATCCAGCCGCTCGTCGACCTGATGCCGACCCTGATCCACGCACGCATGGATGCGGCGGGGGCCGAGATCCTCCAGCGCACGCTGCAATTGCTGGCGATCGAGACGGCGCGGCAGAGCCTGGGATCGACGACGGTGGTCAGCAGGCTGGCCGACATATTGTTCATCCAGGCGATCCGCACCCATGCCGAGGCCGAGGGCGATGCCGCCAAGGGCTGGATCGGCGCGCTCGGCGACCACAAGCTGTCGCGCGCCTTCGCGGCGGTCCACGCGCATGTCGATCGCGCCTGGACGGTCGAGGAACTGGCGCACGAGGCGGGCATGTCGCGATCGGCCTATGCCGCGCGCTTCAAGGAGCGGGTGGGGCTGTCACCGCTCGAATATGTCACGCGCTGGCGGATGTTCCGCGCGGGGGCCTTGCTGCGCGACGGGCGGCTGTCGATCGCGGAGATCGCGATCCGGGTCGGCTATGAGAATGAATCGGCCTTCGCCAAGGCGTTCAAGCGCACCACCGGGATGACGCCGGGGGCCTATCGGCGGGGTGATCGCGAGATACGCTTCTCGCGCCGTTCCTTGCCTCTCGCGCCGATCGATCCCAAAGCGGACGGGCAGGCGATCGCCGCCTGAGTCTTCTGCGGGAGTGCGGCCATGGGCGCGTATATCGACTATTCCGACGGCGATCGGACCTTCCAGGCCTATGTCGCGAAGCCCGCAGGCGACGACGCGGCGCCCGCAATGCTGGTGATCCACACGATACGCGGCCAGACCGACGCCGAGCGCGAGCGGGCCGACCAGTGGGCGGCGAAAGGCTGTGTCGGCATCGCGGTGGACGTTTACGGTAAGGGGCGTGCAGGGGCGGATCCGGCAGCCAATCTCGCGCTGATGGGCGAATGCCTGGGCGATCGGGCGATGCTGCAGCAGCGGCTGCTCGCGGCGGTGGCGTTCGCGAGGGGGCTGGAGGGCGTCGATCCCGCGCGCGTCGCGGCGGTCGG
This sequence comes from Sphingomonas sp. EU05-FHT14C10, assembly GCF_058790595.1. Classification (NCBI taxonomy): domain Bacteria; kingdom Pseudomonadati; phylum Pseudomonadota; class Alphaproteobacteria; order Sphingomonadales; family Sphingomonadaceae; genus Sphingomonas; species Sphingomonas sp. EU05-FHT14C10. The sequence goes on from NZ_JBYTEN010000012.1 coordinate 89,612, forward strand.
CTATTGCTTCGGCGGGCTGTGCGCGCTCGATATCGCGCGGAGCGGCACCGGGGATGTCGCGGGCGTGGTCAGCGTCCACGGGGTCTTCCATCCCAACGGCCTGCCGCCCCGGCCGATCGCGACCAAGATCCTCGTCTGCCACGGCTATGCCGATCCGCATGCCCCGCCCGAGGCGATGATCGCGCTGGCGGGCGAACTGACCGACGCCGGCGCCGACTGGCAGATCCACGCCTATGGCCATGTGAAGCACGGCTTCGCCAATCAGGGGTTTGACGCGCCCGAGCGCGGTGTCGTCTATGACGCGGTGGCCGATCGCCGGTCGCGCGCGGCGATCGACGCCTTCGTGGCGGAACTGTTCGCGTGTTAGGTGGGGGCTCAAGATGTCGCTACGCGCATTGATGATCGAGATGTTCGACGAGATGGTCGCGAAGAAGAATATCGACCTCGTCCCGCATTATTATCATCCCGATTTCAGGCTTTGGACCAACGGGCTCGAGCAGGATTATGCCGGTTTCCTCGACGGGCACCGGGCGGTCTATGCGACCGAAATCAGCTATCGGCTGCGCTACGACGACGAAACCTGGGTCGAGAATGGCGATCGGCTTGCGGTGAGGCTGTGGATCGCGACGGAACGGCCGGGCGAGGCGCCGGTCGAGTTCGAGGTCGTGCTGATCGCGATCTACAAGGACGCGCGGATCTGGCGGCTGTGGGAAACCACCTCCCCGGACTGGCGGAAGGAAAAGGCGTTCGAGGACTATTGAGGCGGGATCGCGGCCTGCGTGGCGCGATCATACCAAATATCGCGCCATGTTATGTTGTAACCTGACCTCATCCGTGCCACATAGGCGCCGCTGTGGAGTCGCGGATGAACGAGATATTGTCGCGGGAGGGGATGCTCGACCGGCTGGCCATTGGCCTGTCGGGGCTTTGCGTCGTCCACTGCCTTGGCACCGCGGTATTCCTCGGGCTGGTTTCGGCGGGCGGCAGCCTGTTCAGCCACGAGGTCCACGAAGTCGGCCTGCTGCTGGCGATGCTGCTCGGCGCGTTCGCGCTGGTGCGCGGGGTTCTGGCGCACGGCATGATGATCCCGGCGGCGATCGGCGGGCTGGGGCTGGGCGTGATGGCCGGCGCGCTGGCGCTGCCGCACGACGGGACCGAGGCGATCTACACGGTGATCGGCGTGCTCATCCTTGCGCTCGGCCATGATCTCAATCGCCGCGCGGTAAGCTGAACCCCTTATTGCGGGCGGCGCCGCCAGGCCTTACATTCCGTCCATGGCGCATCCGCACAAACATCATCCCAATGCCGGACCCGAACTGGCCGAGGCCGCGCGCGTGGTGCTCGAGCAGTCGGGCGAGCAGTGGACGGCGATGCGCGCGAGCATTTTCGAGGCGCTGGCCGGATTCGGCCACCCTGCATCGGCCTATGACATTGCCGAGGCGGTCTCCAAGGCCGAGGGACGGCGCATCGCCGCGAACAGCGTCTATCGCATCCTCGACCTGTTCGTGGGCGCGAACCTTGCCCGGCGCGTGGAAAGCGCCAATGCCTATGTCGCCAACGAGCATCCGGGCTGCCTGCACGACTGCATCTTCCTCGTCTGCGACAATTGCGGGCAGACGACGCATATCGATGACGACCGGCTGGCTGATGGGGTGCGCAACGTCGCCGAGAAAAGCGGTTTCGCGCCCGAGCGGCCGGTAATCGAAGTGCGCGGCCGCTGCGCCGATTGTCACTGAAACGCAATCCAGACCTGCGTAGGAATCGACACGACATTTCCTCTGGGTTAGAGAGCCGGCTTAAAGAGGAATTTCATGGCCGATCTACCCGCGACGCCGCTGCTTGACACCGTCAAGACCCCGGACGACCTGCGCCGCCTTCATCCCGACCAGCTACGCCAGCTTGCGGACGAACTCCGCGCCGAGACGATCTCTGCCGTGGGCAGCACGGGCGGGCATCTGGGCTCGGGACTCGGCGTCGTCGAGCTGACGACCGCCATCCATTATGTGTTCGATACCCCGCGCGACCGGCTGATCTGGGACGTGGGCCATCAATGCTACCCGCACAAGATCCTGACCGGGCGCCGCGACCGCATCCGCACGCTGCGCCAGGGCGGCGGCCTTTCGGGCTTCACCAAGCGCGCCGAAAGCGAATATGACCCGTTCGGCGCGGCGCACAGCTCGACCTCGATCTCGGCGGCGCTGGGCTTCGCGGTCGCCAACAAGCTGGCGGGCCGGCCGGGCAAGGGCATCGCGGTGATCGGCGACGGCGCGATGAGCGCCGGCATGGCCTATGAGGCGATGAACAACGCCCAGGAAGCCGGCAACCGCCTGATCGTCATCCTCAACGACAACGACATGTCGATCGCGCCGCCGGTGGGCAGCCTTTCGGCCTATCTCGCGCGGCTGATCTCGTCGTCCGAATATATGGGCCTGCGCAGCCTGGCACGGCGCTGGTCGCGCAAGCTGTCGCGCCGCGCCTCGGCGGCGGCGGGGCGCGCCGAGGAACTGGCGCGCGGTTTCGTCACCGGCGGGACGCTGTTCGAGGAACTGGGTTTCTATTATGTCGGCCCGATCGACGGCCATAATCTCGACCATCTGATCCCGGTGCTCGAGAATGTCCGCGATGCCGAGGAAGGCCCGATCTTCGTCCATGTCGTGACCAAGAAGGGCAAGGGCTATGCCCCGGCCGAGGCCGCGGCGGACAAATATCACGGCGTCCAGAAATTCGACGTCATCACCGGCGCGCAGGTCAAGGGGCCGCCGGGGCCGCCCGCCTATCAGAATGTCTTCGCCGACCAGCTGATCAAGGAAGCCGAGGCCGATCCGGCGATCTGCGCGATCACCGCCGCCATGCCTTCGGGCACCGGCCTCGATCGTTTCGCCAGGGCCTTCCCCGACCGCACCTTCGACGTCGGCATCGCCGAGCAGCATGCGGTGACCTTCGCGGCGGGCCTCGCGGCGGAAGGGATGCGGCCTTTCTGCGCGATCTATTCGACCTTCCTGCAGCGCGCCTATGACCAGGTCGTGCATGACGTGGCGATCCAGAACCTGCCCGTCCGCTTCGCGATCGACCGCGCCGGTCTGGTCGGCGCCGACGGTGCGACGCATGCCGGCAGCTTCGACGTCACCTATCTCGCCACCCTGCCCAATTTCGTGGTGATGGCGGCGGCGGACGAGGCCGAGCTGGTCCATATGGTCCATACCTGCGCCCGGCATGACAGTGGGCCGATCGCGGTGCGCTATCCGCGCGGCGGCGGCATCGGCATCGACCTGCCCGAGACGCCCGAGGTGCTGGAGATCGGCAAGGGCCGCATGGTCCGCGAAGGCAAGACCGTGGCGATCCTGTCGCTCGGCACGCGGCTCGAGGAAGCGCTGAAGGCCGCGGACCGGCTCGAGGCGCAGGGCCTTTCGACCAGCGTCGCCGATCTGCGTTTTGCCAAGCCGCTCGACGAGGCGCTGATCCGCCGCCTGCTTACCACGCACGAAGTGGCGGTGACGATCGAGGAAGGCGCGATCGGCGGCCTCGGCGCGCATGTGCTGACCTTCGCCAGCGACAATGGGCTGACCGATGCGGGGCTCAAGATCCGCACGCTGCGCCTGCCCGATGTCTTCCAGGATCAGGACAAGCCCGAGACGCAATATGCCGAGGCCGGGCTGGATGCCGATGCGATCGTCGAGACGGTGCTGAAGGCGCTGCGCAGGAACAGCGTCGGCATGATTGAAGGCGCACGGGCCTGAGCTCAGCGCGGCGCGCGCGGAACAGCCACGCGACGGTCAGCTACTGGCTGTTTCTGTTAGCGCTACCGTTGAGCGGCAGCGCGGCGGCGGCCGAGGAGGAAGGGTTCGCTCTCTCCGGCAATGTCCGTGCGCGTTACGAATATCTCTCGGGCCAGCCGCGTGCCGGTTTTGGCAATCCCGACCAGATGCTGTCCTTTCGCACGAATCTGCTGGCGACCTACACGACGGGCGGCGGCGTGCAGCTGGGACTGGGGGTGGCGGACAGCCGCGCCTATCTCGACGAGGCGGACAGTCCGGTCACGACGAGCGAGGTCAATGCCGTCGAGCTTCAGCTCGCTTATCTGCTGGTTCCGCTCGCCGAGGGCGCGACGGTGCGGATCGGCCGGCAGGTCGCCGATCTCGGATCGCGGCGCTATGTCGCCTTCGACGATTATCGCAATACCGCCAACGGCTTCACGGGGATCAGGAGCGATTTTCCGATCGCCCGGAAAGTGCGCGCTTCGGTGGTCGCCTTTCTGCCGCAACGTCGGCTGCCCGATGATCAGGACGGGTTGCGCCACAATCACGTCGTCGTCGATCGCGAGAATTTTCACACGGTCTTTGCGGCCGGGGTCGTAGGTGTGCACGATCTGCTGCCCCGGGTCGATGCCGACTTCGCTTATTACGCGCTGTTCGAGAAGGATGCGGGGCGCAGCCGTACGCGCGACCGGCATCTGCACACGATGACGGCGCGGCTGTTTCACGAGCCCCGCCCCGGGCACATCGACTTCGAGATCGAATATGCCCGCCAGTTCGGGACAGTGAGCGAAAGCGATCAGCCGGCGGCCTTGAAGCGGGACGTGTCGGCCTGGTTCGTCCACGTCGAGATCGGGCGTCAATGGGCGGGCGACTGGGACCCGCGCCTTTCCGCCGAGATCGAATGGGCGTCGGGCGATCATGGCGGACGACATTTCAACCGCTTCGACACGCTTTATGGATCGCGGCGGCCCGATCTGGGGCCGACGGGGATTTTCGGGGCGCTGACGCGCGCCAACATCATCGCACCCGCATTGCGCGGCGAGGTGACGCCCGACAAGCGCAGCGATGCCTTCATCGCCTGGCGGCCCCTTTGGCTCGCATCGCGCACCGATGCCTTCTCGGCGACGGGCGTGCGCGACCGGGCAGGGCGATCCGGGCGCTTCGCGGGGCATCAGATCGAGGCGCGGATTCGGCGCTGGCTGGTGCCCGAACGGCTGCGTGCCGAGGTAAGCGCCGCTACGCTGTTCAAGGGGCATTTCCTGCGTGATGCTCCCAACGCAACCGACACGGGCGACAGCAAATATGTCGCCATGGCGCTGACGGCTTTCTTCTAACCCGGCTTCACGCGATGCTTACCAATATCGGCTAGGCGACTGGCCATGGGCGATGCGCGCGATCCCAGACCGAAATCCGCCGTCAGCGGCGCGGTGGGCCTTGCCGGGCTGTGCGGGCTGGGCCTGTGGTTCGCGCTCGCGCGCCGGTTCGGCATGGATGGGCCCTATTCGGCACTTGCGGGGCTGGCATGCAGCGCGCTGCCGATGCTCATCTGGTCGATCGCGATCGACAAGGTCCACCGCAACGCCAGCACGGGAATCGACTGGGATCGTCCCGCCCGGTCGCTGTCGGAGACGATCGACCTCAGCCTAACCAAGCTGGCGGGGCTGTGGACGACGTGGGGCGGCATCGCGATCGTTTATATGGTCGCGCGCTGGTACTGGACCGGGGGCTATGCCTTCGCGATGCAGTTGTTGGGGGCGGTCGCGCCGTTCCTGATCCTGCTTTCCGCGCCTTATGTGATCTGGCTCGACCGGCGATTGGTGGAGCCACGCGACGGGGCCTGGGCGCTCGGCATGTGGCTGATCGGGCAGGGCAGGGACAGGCCGGCGATCGCCGAACATCTGCGTCAATGGGCGGTGAAGGGCTTCTTCCTCGCCTTCATGCTCTCGATCGTGCCCGGTGGCTTCGCCGATGCCGTGCGCGCGCCGTGGGGCGAGATCATCGCCAGTCCCGTCGCGCTGTCGCGCTTCCTGATCACGCTGATGTTCATGATCGACGTGCAGATCGCGACCGTCGGCTACATGCTGACGCTCAAGCCACTCGACGCGCATATCCGGTCGGCCGAGCCGACGATAGCCGGATGGGTCGCGGCGCTGATCTGCTACCCGCCCTTCGTGCTGATGGCGAATGGCGGGCCGCTCGACTATCACCCTGCGACGGCGGACTGGGCGCTGTGGCTGGAGGGCTGGCCGGTCGCGCAGGCGGCGCTGGGGGCGGTGCTCGTCGGCCTCACGGCCATCTATGCCTGGGCGACCGTGGCGTTCGGCATCCGCTTCTCCAACCTCACGCATCGCGGTATCCTGACGCACGGGCCTTATCGCTTCACCAAGCATCCGGCCTATCTGTCGAAGAACATCTTCTGGTGGCTTTCGACGCTGCCTTTCCTCGCGACCAGCGGCAGCCTGACCGATGCGGCGCGCAACTGCGCGCTGATGGCCGCAGTGGCGGGGGTCTATTGGTGGCGCGCGAAGACGGAGGAGGCGCATCTGGGCGCCGACCCCGCCTATCGCGACTATGCCGGATGGATGAAACGCAACGCGCCCATCCCGCGCCTGATCAGGCGGCTGCGCGGCGGCGGACGAGCCGAGGCTCAACCCGCCGAATAGGGCGCGTCAGAAGCTGTAATATTGATAGACCTTCGACAGGTCGCCGTTCCAGTCGCCGTGATAATGATCGAGCAGTTCCTGCGCGGGGACCTTGCCCGTGGCGACGATCTGGCGGAGCGGCTCGAGGAAGCCCGCCTCGCTGTCGCCGACGCTGTTGAGGCGCGCGCGGGCGTTCAGGCCCTTGCCGGCGATGTCGAGCACTTCGCCGGCGATGTCGCGAAGCTTGCCGCCGCCGGGGAGGGGCGCATCCAGCGCCAGCTTCGGCACCGCGTCGCGCAGCGCCTGACGCTCGTCGAGCGACCAGTGCTTCACCAGATCCCAGGCCGCGTCGAGCGCGCCCTGATCATAGAGCAGGCCGACCCACAAGGCGGGGAGCGCGCAAATCTTGTTCCACGGGCCGCCATCGGCGCCGCGCATCTCAAGGAAGGTCTTGAGGCGGACCTCGGGGAAGGCGGTCGACAGATGATCGGCCCAGTCCGACATCTTCGGCTTCTCGCCGGGCAGCGCGGGCAATTCGCCTTTCAGGAAGTCGCGGAAGCTCTGGCCGGCGGCGTCGATATACTTGCCGTCGCGGAAGACGAAATACATCGGAACATCAAGCGCATAATCGGCATAACGCTCATAACCGAAGCCATCTTCGAAAACGAAGGGCAACATGCCGGTGCGTGCCGGATCGGTGTCCGACCAGATATGGCTGCGATAGGAGAGGAAGCCGTTGGGCTTGCCCTCCTTGAAGGGCGAGTTGGCGAACAGCGCGGTCGCCAGCGGCTGGAGCGCGAGACCGACGCGGAACTTCTTCGCCATGTCCGCTTCGGACGCGTAATCGAGATTCACCTGGATGGTGCAGGTGCGGAACATCATGTCGAGACCCATCGAGCCGACGCGCGGCATATGGTTCTTCATGATGACGTAGCGGCCCTTGGGCATCATCGGCAGTTCTTCGCGCGTCTTGTCCGGCCACATGCCGAGGCCGAGGAAGCCAACGCCCATGCGGTCGCCAACCGCCTTAACCTGTTCGAGGTGACGGCCGGTCTCGGCGCAGGTCTCGTGCAGATTGTCGAGCGGGGCGCCCGAGAGTTCGAGCTGGCCGGCGGGCTCGAGGCTGACGGTGCCATCGGGGCCGGACAGCGCGATGATGTTCACCGTGCCGTCGGGGCCACGCTCTTCCACTGGCTTCCAGCCATATTTGGTGAGGCCGATGAGGAGGGCGTGGATGCCGCCGCGTTCCTCATAGGAGGGCGCACGGTGGCTGTCCTTCCAATAGACGAACTTCTCGTGCTCGGTGCCGATGCGCCAACGCTCGGCCGGTTTCTCGCCGCTTGCGAAATAGCCGACAAGTTCGTCCCGGCTTTCGATCACCGGCTCGTCGACGCTCGATTCCTCTCTGGTGCTCATGGCGCGCCTCTAGAGCCTAAATTGCCCGGGTGGAAATGGATTTTATTTTACAACCGTCCAATGGCCGGCAACGGCCATCCAGACGGCGGTTGCGGCGATCGCCGCGGTCTCGGCGCGGAGGATGCGCGGCCCCAGCGAAACGGGCACGGCGTCAGGCAATGCGCGGATCATTTCGCGCTCGGCAGGATCGAATCCGCCTTCGGGGCCGACGAGGATCGCGGCCGGGCCCGGGCGGATTACGGTCGGGAAAGGCGCGCCGCCTTCCTCATCCGCGAAATAGAGCGTTCGGCCCGCAGGCCAGCTTCCGATCAGCTTCGCCAGCGGGGTCAGCGGATCGAGCAGCGGAAGGGCCGTCCGTTCGCACTGCTCGGCCGCCTCGATCATGTGCGCGCGCAAGCGATCGGCATTGAGCTTGTCGACGACGGCGCGTCGCGTCGCGACCGGAATGAAGCGCGCGACGCCCAGCTCGGTCGCCTTTTCCGCGACCAGATCGATGCGGCCGCGCTTGATCGGCGCGGCGCAGAGCCAGAAATCGGGAACCGCCTCGCGCGGCCCCAGATGCGCGGTGATGCGCAGCACGAGGTCGCGCCTGGCGACAGCGACAGCCTCGGCCAGCCATTCGCCGCTTCCGTCGTCGAACAGGCGAACGGGCGCGCCGGGCTTCAACCGCATCACCGAGATGAGATAATGCGCCTGCGGGCCCGACAGCGGGAGATCGATGCCCTCGGCAAGCGGCGCTTCGACATAAAGGCGCGGGGTGCTGTCGGGCGGCCAGGCAGGCGTTGCGGGCATCGACGCGATCAGGCCGGCGGGTTGCTGCGCGCATGCGCATCGAGGATCGCCGCGATCAGGCCGGGGAAGCGTTCGTCCATCTCACCGCAGCGCGACATGTTGCGCATTTCGACGCCCTGGCGTTCGGACCGGATCAATCCCGCCTCGCGCAATATCTTGAAATGATGGGACAGCGAGGATTTGGGAATGGGGCGTTCGGCGAGCGTGGCGACCGACGCGCAATTGGGCACCGATCCCGCGCAGGCGATCTCCGCAAAGATCGTGGCGCGCACCGGATCGGACAGCGCGTGGAGCACCGCCTCCAGCCGCACGTCTTCGATCGAGGGATGAAAGATCGGCCTCATAAATTTCACGTAGGGGGTCTTGTCCAAGGGTTCAATAGTTCTAGATTCCCGAACTATGGGACGATGACCGCCATCCGGCAGCCGGCCCCATCGAGAGAAGGAATAGAATCATGTCGAAGCTCGCAGGCAAGGTCGCGGTCGTTACCGGCGCATCGAAGGGGATTGGGGCCAGCATCGCAAAGGCACTGGCGGCCGAAGGCGCTGCCGTGGTCGTCAACTACGCGTCGAGCAAGGCCGGCGCCGACCTGGTCGTGAAGGCGATCACCGAGGCGGGCGGAAAGGCCGTGGCCGTTCACGGCGACGTCGCCAAGGCCGATCAGGCTGAGGGCATCATCGACGCGGCGATCGCCAATTTCGGCAAGCTCGACGTGCTGGTCAACAATTCGGGGGTTTATGACTTCGCACCGATCGAGGAGGTGACCGAGGATCATTATCGCAAGATGTTCGACGTCAATGTGCTGGGCGTGCTGCTGACCACGAAGGCGGCGATCAAGCATCTCGGCGAGGGCGCGAGCGTGATCAACATCTCGTCGGTGGTGACCAGCCTGCGTCCGCCGGCCTCGTCGGTCTACACCGGCACCAAGGGTGCGGTCGATGCGATCACTGGCGTGCTGGCGGTCGAGCTGGGCGCACGCAAGATCCGCGTCAACGCGATCAACCCCGGCATCGTCGAAACCGAGGGCACGCACGCGGCCGGCTTCATCGGATCGGAATTCGAGACCAATGCCGTGTCGACGACGCCGCTGGGCCGGGTCGGCCAGCCGGACGACGTCGCCGCCGTCGCAGTGTTCCTTGCGTCGGACGACGCGCGCTGGGTCACCGGTGAGAAACTGGTCGTCAGCGGTGGGCTGCGCTGAGAGGCTTGAAGTCCGCTCCGGTTTTTTGCCGGATCGGGCGCGGTCCCGCTTGCGCGAGCATCGGAAATGCAAAACCCGCCCCCGCGCTGAGCGGGGACGGGCCTTGCTGTCCCGATCGGTGGGCGATCAGGCGGAGTAATACATGTCGTATTCGACCGGGCTAGGGGTCATTTCCCAGCGCGCGACGTCGCCGCGCTTGATCTCGATATAGGCTTCGATCTGGTCCTTGGTGAACACGTCGCCCTTGAGCAGATAGTCGAGATCGGCCTCGAGGCTGTCGAGCGCTTCGCGGAGCGAACCGCAGACGGTCGGCACCTGGCTCAGTTCCTCGGGCGGCAGATCATAGAGGTTCTTGTCCATCGCCTCGCCGGGATGGATCTTGTTCTGGATGCCGTCGAGGCCTGCCATCAGCAGCGCCGCGTAGCAGAGATACGGATTGGCGAGCGCATCGGGGAAGCGGAACTCGACGCGCTTCGCCTTGGCGCCGGCGCCATAGGGGATGCGGCACGAGGCCGAGCGGTTGCGCGACGAATAGGCGAGCAGCACGGGGGCCTCGTAACCCGGGACCAGGCGCTTGTAGCTGTTGGTCGTCGGGTTGGTGAAGGCGTTCAGCGACTTGGCGTGCTTGACGACGCCGCCGATGAAATAGAGGCACATGTCCGACAGGCCGGCATAGCCATTGCCCGCGAAGAGCGGCTTGCCCTTCTCCCAGATCGACATGTGGGTGTGCATGCCCGAGCCGTTATCTTCCTTGATCGGCTTCGGCATGAAGGTCGCCGTCTTGCCATAGGCCTGCGCGACCATGTGGACGACATATTTGTAGATCTGCATGCGATCGGCGGTGGTGACGAGTGTGCCGAAGGTCAGGCCCAGCTCGTGCTGCGCGGCCGCGACCTCGTGGTGATGCTTGTCGCAGGGCAGGCCCATCTCGATCATCGTCGAGACCATCTCGGCGCGGATGTCGGTGGCGCTGTCGACCGGCGCGACGGGGAAGTAGCCGCCCTTGGCGCGCGGACGGTGGCCCAGATTGCCGCCGTCATAGCTGGTGCCGGTGTTGGTCGGCAGCTCGACGTCGTCGATCTTGTAGTAGCTCGTCGCGTAGCTCGTCTCGAACTGCACGTTATCGAACATGAAGAATTCGGCTTCGGGGCCGACATAGATGGTGTCGCCGATGCCGGTGGCCTTCACATAGGCCTCGGCGCGCTTGGCGGTCGAGCGCGGATCGCGGGCGTAGAGCTCGCCGGTCGACGGTTCGACGACATCGCAGAAGATGATCATCATCGGCGTGGCCGAGAAGGGATCGACATAGACGGCGTCGAGATCGGGCTTCAGGATCATGTCCGACTCGTTGATCGCCTTCCAACCCTCGATCGAGGAGCCGTCGAACATCAGGCCGTCGGTGAGTTCATCCTCGCCGATCACGCCCGACACCATGGTCAGGTGCTGCCACTTGCCCTTCGGGTCGGTGAAGCGAAGATCGACCCACTCGATCTCCTTTTCCTTGATCTGCTTCAGCACGCTTGCGGCAGAGTTCGCCATTCGTCCTATTCCTTCTGGAGCGGTTCGAGAGAGATCAGATCGCCTCGGCGTCGCGTTCGCCGGTGCGGATGCGCAGTACGGTTTCGACCGGGAGGACGAAGATCTTGCCGTCGCCGATGCGCCCCGTCTGCGCTGCGGCGGCAATAGCCTCGACAACACGCGGCGCCTGATCGTCGTCCACCACCACCTCAAGTTTCACCTTGGGCAGGAAATCGACGACATATTCGGCACCGCGATAGAGCTCGGTATGGCCTTTCTGGCGGCCGAACCCCTTCGCTTCGGTGACAGTGATGCCGGAAACGCCGACGTCGTGAAGGGCTTCCTTCACCTCGTCGAGCTTGAACGGCTTGATGATCGCCTCGATCTTCTTCACGGCTCTCCCATCCCCCCAACGCTTACGCGTGCTGCACTCGCTTACAATAAGCGTGCCACCGGAGGACTTGCAAGGAGCCTAGCTTTTTTGCGGATTCCGGCGCGGAATCGTGCATCAATTAAGGGCAGAGTACGAGACTCTGCCCAAAATTGAGGCAGTTCAGTGTGCGGCTGCGAGCGATGCGCCGTTGGCCTTCATCCATTGGGACTGGCTGATGACATATTGGCGCACGGATTCGGCGCTGCCCGAGTCGAGCGCATGGGCGAAGCTGACCATGCCCTGGTCCTTGAGCGCACCGCCGATGACGATCGATTGCCAGAGCTTCGCATCGGCCAGCGCCGCCGAACGCCGCAGATCGGGGGTGACGCCGCCGCCGCCCGCCTCCGCGCCGTGGCAGACCGAGCAATAGCGCCCGAACATCGCCTTGCCCTGCGCAAGCTGCGCCGGCGGGGCGGTCAGCGGCGGCGGGTTGAAGGCCGCGGCCTGCGCGGCCGGCAGTGCGGGGAGCTTCACCGTGCCGCCGAGCTTGAGGACGATGAGGCGGGGAATATCGGGCACCTGCGCGCTCGGCCCGCCGGCAAGGCCGGCGCTCAGCGGCCATGCGCCGCCGCGCCCGGTGGTGAAGGCGACATATTGCTCGCCGCCGATCGTGAAGGTCGACGGTGCCGCCATGACGCCGGACTGGACGGGGAGCGACCAGAGCAGCTTGCCGCCATCGGCCGACCATGCACTGAATGCCCCGAGCGCGCTGCCGCCGAAGACGAGATTGCCGGCGGTCGACATCAGGCCGCCATTCCACGGCGTCGCGAAATCGACGCTCCAGCGCGCCTTGCGCGCGACCGGATCCCAGGCGACGAGCTTGCCCTTGGTCGCGGCGACCGCAGCCTTGATGAAATTGGCATCGGGCGGCAGGCCGTTTTCGGACACGTTGACGCCGACATTGAAGCCGATCGGCCCGGCCTTGGCATCGGCGGCCGAGAGCGGGGGCAGATAGGCGAAGCCGATCTCGTTCGCGGGGATGTAGACGAGACCCGTTTTGGGGCTGAAGCTCATCGGCTGCCAGCTGTGCGCACCGATCGGAGCGATGCTGGAGATGAAGGGCTTGCCGGTCTTGTAGTAGCGCGCTGCCGGATTCTCGATCGGGCGGCCGGTCTTCAGATCATAGCCGCTGGCCCAGTTGACGTTGGCCACGAAGGGATCGGCGCTGATCAGCTTGCCGTCCTTGCGATCGACGACGAAGAAGAAGCCGTTCTTGGGCGCGTGGAGCAGCACCTTGCGCGTCGCGTCGCCCAGTTTCAGGTCGGCGAGGATGATTGGCTGGGTCGCGGTATAGTCCCAGCTTTCGGCGGGCGTTTCCTGATAATGCCAGAGATATTCGCCCGTCTCTGGCTTGAGCGCGACGATCGAGGAGAGGAAGAGATTGTCGCCCTGGCCTTCGGAGCGCAGGCCGTGGTTCCATGGGCTGCCATTGCCGACGCCGAGATAGAGCTGGTCGAGCTCGGGATCATAGACGATCGCATCCCACACGGTGCCGCCGCCGCCCGACTGCTTCCACTGGCCGTTCGCCGACCAGGTCGGGAAGGCGGTCTTGAGGATCGCGTCCGATGCCTCGCCGTCCGCGGCGCCGGTGGGGTTGGGGACGGTGTAGAAGCGCCATTTCTTCTTGCCGGTGGCGGCGTCATAGGCGGTCACATAGCCGCGCACGCCGAATTCGGCGCCGCCATTGCCGATGATCACCATGTCCTTCACCACGCGGGGGAAGCCGGTGATCGTGTAGGGCTTGCTGTTGTCGGTGGTCTGCTGGGTCCAGACGGGCTTGCCCGTCCTGGCGTCGAGCGCGATCAGCCGGCCGTCGATGGTGCCGACATAGATGCGGCCCTTCCACACCGCGACGCCGCGATTGACGACGTCGCAGCAGGCCTGGACGCCCTTGTCGCGCGAAACCTGCGGATCATAGTCCCACAGCTTCTTACCCGTGGCGGCATCATAGGCGAAGACCTTCGACCAGGGGCCGGTGAGATAGAGCGTGCCATCGACGACGACGGGCGTCGCTTCCTGTCCGCGCGGATCGGGGAGATCGGCGAACCATGCGATGCCGAGCTTGCCGACATTGCCGGCGTTGATCTGATCGAGCGGGCTGAAGCGCTGTTCGGCATAGCTGTAGCCGGCCGAGGGCCAGTCGCTGCCGTCGCCGCCGGTGACGAGATAGGCGGCATCGACGCGATCGGCGCCTCCCTTGCCGTTATTGGAACCGGTCGTCTGGCCGCACCCGGCCAGGGCAAGCACCATCGCAATCAGGCAAAGCCGTCCACGCATCCCTCATCCTCCCGCGATCATTGACGATCGTCGGGGACGAGTTTGTCACGCTGCTTTACAGCAGTGTCAATAAGGTGGGTGGTCGAGGCCCGCCGGGCTCTTGGTGAAGATCTCGCAGCCATCCTCGGTGATGCCCACCGAATGCTCGAACTGCGCCGACAGGGAGCGATCGCGTGTCACCGCCGTCCAGCCGTCGTCGAGCACCTTCACGTCGGGGCGGCCGATGTTGATCATCGGCTCGATCGTGAAGAACATGCCGGGCTTCAGCTCCGGCCCCGTTCCCGGACGGCCGGCGTGGACGACCTCGGGCGCGTCGTGGAACAGGCGGCCAAGGCCGTGGCCGCAGAAATCGCGGACGACGCCGTAGCGATGCTTCTCTGCATAGCTTTGGATCGCATGCGCGACGTCGCCCAGCCGGTTGCCGGGCTTGGCCTGCTCGATGCCGAGCATCATCGCTTCGTAGGTCACGTCGACAAGGCGCTTCGCCTTCACGCCGACATCGCCGACCAGATACATGCGGCTGGTGTCGCCGTGCCAGCCATCGACGATCACCGTCACGTCGATATTGACGATGTCGCCATCCTTCAGCGTCTTGGCGCCGGGGATGCCGTGGCAGACGACATGGTTGATCGAGATGCAGCTGCTGTGCGCATAGCCGCGATAGCCGAGCGTCGCGGGCACGCCACCGCTACGAATCGCGAAGTCGCGCACCATATCGTCGAGCGCGTCGGTCGCGACGCCCGGAACGACGTGCGGCACGAGCATGTCGAGCGCTTCCGCCGCGATTCGGCCGGCCTTGCGCATCCCTTCGAATCCCGCCGCGTCATGCAGCTTGATGGCATTGGTGCGGGTGAGGGCGGTGGCGTCGGTCGCGGCGATATAAGTGGTCATGCCCGCCATATAGCGCCTGCGGCCGCATTTTGACAGATGTGCATTGACGCGCGCGGCACCGGCCCGCTCCCAAACCCGCTCCTACCGCGCCAGGAACGCGGCAGCGTCGACCAGCTTCATGTCGGACATCATCGCCAGATAGGCGTCGAAATAGGGCTTGTGCGACGCGCCCACGATGGCGAGCACGCGCCCGCCCGGATGATTGCCTGACGCGGCCCGGATATTGGCGATCATGCGCAGGTTGCGCGTTTCCCACCACGCGACGTAGCGACGGCCCTGACGCTGCGCGGAAGGCTCGACGAGCGCGCGGCCGAAATCGGCCTCGACATATTGGCGCAGCACATCGGGCCGGTTCATGAAGCGATAGAGCGCAAGCACCGAGGCAGGGCCGTCGAGCGCCTTCTCCATATTCGCCGCCTGCTGCGCGAGGGGCGGACGATCGCCGCTCCACACCGATTTCAGCACGTCGTCATAGCCGGGAGGCGCTGCGGCCGTGATGCGATCGGCGGTGTGATCGTCGCACGCGCAGACGCGCTCGAGCCCCAGCCGCGCGGCGAGCGCGGCGCCGATCAGATAATTCTCGTTGTGGAAGGTCGAGATGGTGACGAGCATGTCGGCGAGCGACGCAGTGATGCCGTCGCCCGCGCGACGCTCGGCAGCGGGCAGGCGCAGCCACTGGACGAGCGCCGAGGCAGGGTCGCCGGCGGCCGCGAGCAGCGCGGCGAGGCGGCGGCGGTCGGCAGGCGTCGGGCTTGCCGGCCAATGGGCGAGCGCATCGCGCGCGGCGGCTTCGGCTGCGGGCGGGGCGAGGCCCATCGCGGGCCCGGCGACCGCAGTCATTGCCTTGAAGCGCGAGCAATAGTCGTTGGCGACCCCGGGGTAGACGGCGGCGTAAAGCGTAAGATGCTGACATTCCTCGCTCGACAGGCCCTCGACCGTGATCACGTCGGGCTTGAACGCAGCAAGCCGGTCGATCAGCGGGGCGAGCCAATCGGGCTGGAAGCTGTCCGCCAGGCCCGAAAGATGCGTGGTGCCGAGCACGAGGATCTCGGTGGGCTCGGCTACCTTTCCATGCCATTCGCGCGGATCGAAATCGGCGGCCGGCGCTGAGGTGGCGGACAGCAGCGCGAGCGCCGCAGCGAGAATCTTCATCGTCTCTCTCCCTGTTCAAGTGTATTATATAAGCAATACACATGCGAAGCAAGCGAGCGGCTTGCGTCCATCGCCCGGCAGGCTATGGCAGGGGCATGGGCGGCGAGCGCATCTGGACGGCGGGGCTGGTGGTGATCGGCGACGAGATTCTCTCGGGCCGGACGCAGGACCGCAATGTCGCGCAGATCGCGCTGTGGCTGAATCTGCAAGGCATTCGCCTTGCCGAAGTGCGCGTGGTCGGTGATACCATGGCGGCGATCGTCGAAGCGGTGAACCAGCTGCGCGCGCGCAACGACTATCTCTTCACGACCGGCGGCATCGGGCCGACGCATGACGACATCACCGTCGATGCGATCGCTGCGGCGCTCGGCGTGCCCGTGGTCATCCACCCCAAGGCACGCGCCGTGCTCGAGGGCTATTATGCGACGCGCGGCGGGCTGACCGAGGCAAGGCTGCGCATGGCGCGCGTGCCTGACGGCGCGTCGCTGATCGAGAATCGCATGTCGGGCGCGCCGGGCATCCGCCACGGCAATATCTTCATCATGGCCGGCGTGCCGCACATCACCGCGATGATGCTCGACGCACTGTCGGGTACGCTCGAGGGCGGCAAGCCGCTGATCTCCGAGACGATCGGCTGCTGGGTGCCCGAAAGCGAGGTGGCCGACCTGCTGCGCGAGACCGAGAAGGCGCACGATCATTGCCAGATCGGCAGCTACCCCTTCTTCCGCGAAGGGAAGGTCGGCGCCAATTTCGTGATCCGATCGACGAGCCGCGAAGCGATTGAGGCCTGCGCCGCCGATCTGGCCGCGAAGCTCGAAGCGATCGGTCGACCGCCGGTGATCGGCGGAATCTGACGCTTGCAAGCCAACCCGCCCGCCGCTAGGTGCGCTTCATCCGGGCGGGTGTAGCTCAATGGTAGAGCAGAAGCTTCCCAAGCTTACGACGAGGGTTCGATTCCCTTCACCCGCTCCAGAAGGCTGTTTCAGGCCGTCTCACACCATTTACAAAAGCAGAAAAATGGCGGTAATCTGCCATTTATCGGCTCGTTGCGTGTCATGGTATCTCATGGCAGCGCCTCGAAAAAGGGGCCCCTATCGGGGACGATTTTGCCGATTGCTCGCTCCAATTCGGAGCCGGCCAAATGGAGAGATCGTGATGCCGCTAACCGATTCTGCCGTTCGCCATGCTCAGTCGCGGGACAAGCCTTACAAGATGGCCGACAGCGAAGGACTCTATATCCATGTCATGCCGAACGGCAGCAAGCATTGGAAAATGAAATACCGATTCGACGGGCTCGAGAAGAAGATGAGCTTCGGACCATATCCTCGCGTCTCCCTTCGCGATGCACGCATTCAGCGCGACGAGGCGCGCAACATGATTACCAAGGGCATCGACCCATCCTATGAGAAGAAGCGCAACAAGCTGCGTGCCCACGTCAGCGTTGAAAATACCTTCTCCGGCATCTCCCGCGAATATTGCGACAAGCGCCGCCGCGATGGCGACAAAGCCTGGGCACCGTCGACTGCAAAGCGATGCGAGTATCTGCTCAGCCTTCTCGATAACAGCATCGGGAAAATGCCCATCCAGGAGATTGAGCCGATCGATGTCTTGGCGGCTGTCCGGAAGATCGAGGCGCAGGGCAAACTCGAAAGTGCGCGACGCACGATGCAATTAGCGGGGTCGGTCTTCCGCTACGCCGTCGCGACGGCGCGCTTGCGATCCGATCCTACGCGGGATTTGCGCGGCGCGCTCATCAATCCGACCGTTACTCATTATGGCGCCATCACCGATGCAAGCCAGGTTGGCCCGTTGCTGCGTGCAATCGATGCTTACAAAAGCCAGGGAATGACGGACTGGGCGTTGAAGCTGGCGCCGCACGTCTTCGTCCGCCCGGGGGAACTTCGAACGGCCCAGTGGGAAGAATTCGATCTTGAAGCACGCGTTTGGACCATACCCGCCGAGAAGATGAAAATGCGCAAGCCGCATCACGTGCCGCTGTCCCGACAATCAGTGGCCCTGATTGAGCAAATCCGTGAAATCACCCAACCTTGGAGTTACATTTTCCCATCCTTGTGGTCGAGAAAACGTCCGATGTCAGATAACACCCTGAACGCCGCGCTACGGCGGATGGGATATACCAGCAGCGAGATGACCGCCCACGGCTTTCGGGCGATGGCCAGCACCCTGCTAAATGAATCCGGTAAATGGTCTTATGACGCGATAGAACGGGCGTTGGCGCACGGTGATAACAACCGCGTGAGGGCCGCCTACCACCGCGGCGCGCATTGGGACGAGCGGGTAGCAATGGCTCAATGGTGGTCTGATTATCTGGACGAGTTGAGGGCGGGAAGCGGCGCTGGGGCTCGGGCATCCATTAACGCCGCCGAGGTTCGTCCAGACCCCAGTTCGGTGCTGATCCGGCCGGAGAATGGTTGGCGTCGTGCCTCACGACGTCGGCAATGAACGATCTCCCTTTTTGAGGCGTTCAGCACTTGCCGATTGCTGACTGGCAGGTCTTGGGAGGGCGGAACGCTATAGTTGCCATTTCCCCTGGCATCCTTGTGAGGGGCGCGGACGACAAAGCGGACGTTCCGCAGTCCATATTGCACCCCGGTAAGCTGCCGATCGTTCACATATTCGAATCGGCTCGCCGGCTGTAATGGGAGCCGGGAATCGTTCAAATCTGCGTTTCTCTTGAATGCCGCCTCTTGGTCGACTTTTCCTTAAATAGCAAAGCGTGGACGCGCCGGTGGGCAATGATCAGCATTGGCGTCGAGCTACGCCATTGGCAGCTTGGCCCGATGATAGTGACGGAGTAAAGAACTGGGATCGATCGCCCATGGTCGGTCGAAGGGGACACCATGTATATTGAACGCATCCAGATCGAAGAAGGCTTCCTGAACGGATTCGATGTCTGGTGGCGGGCGGGTCTTAACGTCCTGATAGGCGCGCGCGGTACTGGCAAGACTTCAATCATCGAGCTGATTCGGTTTTGTCTGGATGTGCCGGGCTACACCCCCGAATCCACGCGCCGTAGCCGCGACCATGCACTGTCGGTGCTCGGGTCTGGGCAAATCACCCTGACATTGGTTGATGGCGCACGGCGCGTGACGGTTTCGCGTGCGGCTAGTGATCCCGCGCCGCGGGCCTCAGGGCCCTATCTGCCGCCAATCATTCTCTCGCAGACCGAGATTGAGACGGTCGGACTTCAACCTGGCGGCCGTCTCCGCTTGCTCGACGGTTTTCTGGGTGACCAGCGTGCACTGGCGGCCGCCGAAACCGAGGCAATCTCTGCCGTTCGCTCGTTGACGGCAGAAGCCAACACGATCCAGCAGGATATCGAGCAGCTCCGCCGCCAGATCGCGGAGCTTGCCTCAATCCAGGAACAGTTGGTGCAGCTGGCGCCGCAGGAGCAGCAGGTCGCCGCCCTATCTGCGGACGCGGCGACGCGCACGGAACAGCTCAACGTGCTTACCGGCACCATCACCGTCAAAAGCGTGGCGACGACCGTTATGCAGCGATTTCAGGCGGGCGTCTCGCAGTGGCGTGCGTCGCTGACAGCGGCGCAGAGCAGCTTTATGCCGGATGAGGCCTGGCCGCCTGCCGCAGGCGGCGATCCGCTAGGACAAATCCGCAGCCGGATTGCGACCGCGCATGCTCAGGTGAACCAAGTGCTTCACGAGCTTGCCCAGATCGAGGCGGAGTGCGCTCGGCTGACCGGCGGCTATCATCAAGAGAAGATCGCGTTCGAGGATAATGCCAGACAATTGCGCCGCGAGATTGACGGGCTCCAGTCCGGGGCCGGCGAGATCATCCGCCGTGGGCAGTTGCTGCGCGAGCGTAAGGCGCAGCTTGAATCGCTTCAGGCAGTTCTGTTAACACGACAGGCCACGATGGCGCAGGCGATCCAGCGGCGTTCCGTGGCGTTCGACAAGCTCGAGGCGATCCGCACGGAACGGTTTGAGGCGCGGGCGCAGATCGCAAATAACCTTAACCAGGTGCTCGGACCGCGCATACGGATCGATGTGGTGCGTGGCGGCCAGACCGATGGCTTCGCGGCTGCGATCACCGAGGCTTTGCGCGGGAGTGGCCTCAAATATACCGACATCGTTGGCGCGCTCGCGCAGCGGATCAGTCCGCGAGAGTTGCTCGAGGCAGTTGAGAGCGACAATTATCCTCTCGTAGCGGCTTGCGGAAACACGACGCCGGATCGCGCGGCCAAAGCCGTGATCGCAATGAAAGAGGCGGACCTCGCAGCAATAGCTACTGTTGCGGTCGAAGACTATGTCACCTTTTCGCTTCTCGACGGTTCCGACCACAAGGATATCGCTGACCTGTCGACCGGCCAGCGCTGCACGGTTATCCTGCCGCTGGTGTTGAGGCATACCGATCGCCTGCTGATTGTCGATCAGCCGGAAGATCACATCGACAATGCCTTCATCGTCGACACGCTGATCCGCTCAATCCTGGCGCGTGCGAGCGATGGTCAGATCCTGTTCTCGACGCACAACGCGAACATTCCGGTGCTCGGTAACGCCGACTTTGTTGTCCAGCTTGGCTCCGACGGCAAACGCGGGTTTCCGCTCGCCGCGGCGCCGCTTGGAACAGACCAAATCGTCAACGCGATTACCCTAGTGATGGAGGGCGGCGCGGAAGCGTTCCAGCGTCGCGCGACGTTTTACGGAACGCGACCGCAGGGATGACGCGCGACGAAGCTCTTGATGGACTGTCGGCAACCTCGGCACACAGCCGCGGACAGGCAGCGCGTGCATTGGCTAATCTCGGCAAGGCGGGCGATCTCGCTCGCATCCGCAAGGCGCTCAAGACTGAAACGGTCGCTTACGTTCATTACGCACTTCAGGACACGATTAAACGGCTGACCCGCCGGGTCGAACCTCAGGTCGCAAATGGTGACGAGACCGCAGCTGTACCAGAAGAGGTGCGGCAACAGATCTATGGCCAAGCCGTCGAATGGGTGACAGGATTTCTGCTCCACGAGATCGCCTCCCCTATCGGGTTGGCGCGGCTTAGCGGAAAGCTAGAACTGGGCAACGAGTGGGAAGGCTCGGCTACACGTCGGCATCTCGAGACGGTTCACCGGATCTTTGACGCGATCGAAATGCTCAAAAGCGCGGCGGGCGTCGCTCGCCCGCAGGAGTTCGATCTTGCGGCGATGATCGATGAGTTGATCGAAACCGAAACACCTCAAGCTATGCCGTGGATCTCGGCGATCGGCCAGAAGCCCTTCCTAATCAAAGGTGACCCCGCGTTGATCCGGATGGTGATTGGAAACGGCCTGCGCAATGCGGTCGAGGCGGTTGAAGCTGTCGGCACCGAGCCGCAGCCGCATTCGGTGACGATCAACTGGGGCGAGACCGACGTCGATTACTGGGTCTCGGTGCTGGATCGAGGAACTGGTATTGTCGGCCCAACGGAGACCGCATTCGAAGTCGGCAATTCGACGAAAAAGAACCACAGTGGCTTTGGCCTCGCCATCGCGCGTCAAGCAGTCGAGACAATGATCGGCGTGCTAACGCTCGAGCCGGCTCGCGACGGGGGCGCGGTCTATTTGGCGCGCTGGCAGAAATGACTGCGCATTTCCTAATTGTCGAGGATGACTATGAATTTGCGAGCGCGCTGGACGCCATGATCGTTGACATGCCGGGTCAGGCGCATGTGACAATTGCCAGAAGCCGTGAGGCCGCCTGCGCAGCATTGGACGAGCAGTTTTTCGACTTTGCTGTGCTCGACCTCAAGATTCCAACGCAAGATGACGGACTTGATGCTGAGCCCGAACACGGCAAATATGTGTTTCATCACGCGCGGAACACGGCGCCCGGCACGAAATTGCTGGTCCTGACCGGCTCCCCGTCTGACGACTTCATCGCCGACATGCTGGCACAGAAGCACGATGCCGATATCTGGGCTGAGGGTGCGCCGGTCAGCACGGTCGAATTCTTGCGCAAAATCGATATTGATAAGGCTCCCGAGCTCATAGCAAAGGTGAAGTTGGCGGTCCTCGCGCTGGATGATATCGAGCTCACGCTCAATCAGGTCAATCTGCAGATCGCGGAGGACCGGCTGCTTCGCATCTTCGCTAAGCGCCTTGGCGCAAGGCGGTGCGTCGTCGCGCCGATCGGAGAGGGCAAGTCAGGCGCGAAGCCGCTCAGGCTCCAGCTGTTCGACGGCAATGGCACGCCGATCCGCCAGTCTTTCGCCAAGCTCGGGCCGATCGCCAAAATCCAAGATGAGGCCGCCCGGCACGACAAGCATGTCGTGCTGCTCGATGGCGCGGCCACACCTCGCAAACTTTCGATGCTGGAATTTGGCGCATCGACGACCGCTGGTATCTTCTACCAGCTTGCCGACGGCTATACAGAGTCAATGTTTGACGTGCTCGGTACGGATCCGGCAAGAGCAGCGGCGATCCTCGGTGGAGTAGAGCAGTGTGTCGCTCAGTGGACCCAAGGCACGGTAGAGGCCGGCCATAGCATTGCCGAGATCAGGGGCTGCTGGGTCGAGGATCAGAAGGCGGCAGCACTTCACGCGGACTATGGGCTAGACTGGGCTGCCGAGTTCGAAGCGCGAGTTGTGCAAGCCCGCTGGCGATGCGTTCATGGAGACTTGCATGGCGGAAATATCCTGATATCGGCCGAAGATGGCTCGGTGCTGATCGACTATGGCGACGTGCAGCACAGCGCGGTGAGCTATGATCCGGTGTCGCTCGAGTTGAGTGTGGTGCTGCAGGATAATCCCACGCTGTCAGATGCGTGGCCCGATGAATCGGCGTGCCGCAACTGGCATAGCATTGACGCCTATGTCGCCGAATCGCCAGTTGAGCCATTCATTCGGTCCTGTCGGCATTGGGCCGAAGCGACAGCCGCCGGAAAGCGCGAAGTCGCAGCGTCAGCCTATGCCTATCTCCTGCGGCAGCTAAAATATGGTGACACTAACAAGCCGCGCATTCTCGCGCTGATGGAGGGCGTGCGGGCCTACATGGACGCGACGTGACGTTCGCGCACACTGGCGCGCAAATCACATTGGCGCCGACTCAATTCCAATCGTTCAGAGACACGCAACCGGCTGTCGAACCCGTCACAATCCTGCCGACGAACCAAATTACTTGATGGGCTGGCCGCGCCCCGGGGCGATGGTCGGCTTAAAGTCGCACGTGATCATCTTGATCGGCCAAGCCACTCGTTTATTGCCGGTTGATCGTTTCTGGCGATGTCGGCGGGCGTTCTCCGGTAGCCTCTGAACCACCCCGGCGACGGGCGAGTTGACCTGTCCCAGCGCGGCGTCCCGCGAAAACGCGGCGGCGTGATTATTTCCCCGCCGGCTGCGCCGGCTCCTCGCGGCCGCTTCGCTTCAAATATTCGCGCCGCCGCGCTCCTCCGCTTTGCTGCGGCGCTACGGGTTCGCGGCACACCTCATGCGCCGGTCCCTGGTCCGCCATGCCGCAGGGATGGTCCCGCGGTACATTCAAGGAGACGACCAATGGCAGCTATCGGCTTTGTGAACGGCACCATCGAAACGGGTTTCGTGGGCCAGCTGAAAACCCTCTCGATCCGCGCGGCGATCGAGATTCGGACCAACCGTTCGAAGAGCGGCGACGTCCAGCCCGACTACCGGGTCTGGTCCGAAGGCGTCGAAATCGGTGCCGGCTGGATCCGCGTCGGACAGCAATCGGGCGAACCCTATGTATCGCTGAGCCTCGCCGCTCCCGAGTTCGGACCGCGGCGGCTCTATGCCAACCTCGGCCGCGCCGCCGGCCAGGATGGCGAGGACGGTTACGCCCTTATCTGGAACCCCGCCGATTGAGGCGGGCTTCCACCCTGCGCCGCGGACGCGGCGCGGGGCATTGGCGTGACTTGCCGTTCAATTTTCGTTCGGTGGGAGGTCGTCGAGCGTGAAGCTCATCGGGTTGCGCAGCCAGATGTTGAGATGAGACTCGCGCCAGCCGCAGCAGCGAACGGCGAGCTTGTACTGCGGCGGGAAGGTACCCGCCTGGATTTTCCGGTAGAGCGTCGCCCGGCTGAGGCCGGTGCGGTCGAGAACATCATTCAGGCGAAGATAGCGATCGGAAGGCTGAGACGTCATAATTGTTCACTCCATCATGTGACGGTGGATGAAGCCCCTGCGACAGAGATCAGGCAGTTATCTTGTTGATTCAAGTCATCCGGGGAGGCGATCGGTCTCAGCTGCGCTCAGTATCTATGATCCTGCTGGAAGGAGCTGTCAGGAGTACGCAGGAGTACGATCAATAAATTATCCCCAATCTGGTTCTTTTGCTGTCGATCAGAGAATTGAGACTGTCTGAGACAGTCGCGTCGCGATGGACCGCGCCGACTCGGCGCGGGCGTTTTTCGATTCATTGAATTGATGGTTGCAGCGGTCGCCGCTCGCGCGGCGGCGTAATCGGTCCCGACGCGGCGGGGACGGAGGTGGGCGTCACTCGCCTCTAGCCCCGCCCGGCCGGGCCGCAACCCTGCGGGTCCTCCTCTTCGTTCCGGTCCTGCGGATGCAGCCCGCCCGATGTTGCGGGCCTGCCGGCTCCTTCCTGCCGCCCACCTCCGCCCCCTTCCGGGCCGGGGTGCGGTTGGCGGGAAGGAGAAGGAACATGCGCAAGGATAGGATCGAGAGGGCGAGTCTCTATTCGGAGGTCACGAACAGGATCATCGCCGAACTAGAAGAGGGGCGGCTGCCATGGGTGCAGCCGTGGGACAGTGCGGCGTGTGGATGCACGATGCCGCAGAATGCGGGGACGGCCCGCAGATATAGCGGGATCAATGTGCTGATCCTGTGGGCCGAGGTCGTGACGAAAGGCTACGCGTCGCAGCGCTGGTTGACCTACCGGCAGGCCGAGGCGGCGGGCGGCAACGTCCGGCGCGGCGAGAAGGGCACGGTCATTTGCTACGCCGACCGGTTCACGCCAAAGGCCGAAGCTGAGGCAGCGCGCGGTGAGGATCGCGAGGCGCGGCAGGTGGCGTTCCTGAAGCGCTTTGTCGTGTTCAATGTCGACCAGTGCGAGGGGCTACCCGAGGATTATGTCGCGCCAATAGTCAGCCCCGATCCAGTGCTCGCCATTGCCGAGGCCGATGCGCTGATTGTGACGTCTGGTGCGCGCTTCAACATCGGTGGCGCGGAGGCATTCTACAGCCCGTCCCATGATTTTGTGCAGGTGCCGCCGCAGGCGGCCTTTCCCGAGCCGGTGAACTGGTATCGCACCGCGCTACATGAGCTTGGCCATTGGACTGGGCATGCAAGCCGTCTCGACCGCGACCAGAAAGGCGGGTTCGGATCGGAGGCATACGCCAAGGAAGAGCTGGTCGCCTTATCTGGACAGTCTGCGCCGCCCGCAACATTGCAGTAAGGTCGGCGATGGACGCCCACGGTAGGCAGTTA
>NZ_JBYTEN010000013.1:0-110083 GCF_058790595.1 Sphingomonas sp. EU05-FHT14C10
CGGCTATTTTTTACGAGCATCGAAACGGTTGAGGAAGAGCCGGGCGGTGATCAGCACGACATGGCGGCGGAATGTGCTGTCCTCCTGATCCGAGAGGCCTGGATGCGAGCCAGCCGGGTGAAGCCGCTTGAAGAGGCCGTTGACGTAGTTCTTCCCGTCGCTTCCCCACTCGTTCAGGTTGGGATCGATGAATCCGTCCGCAGCCAGTGCCGCCCGCCGGTTCTCGCTCGTCGTCAGCGATCGACCGTCCGGCAGGAGCTCGTAGGCAAACTGGTCGAACATCGCTTCGTAGAAGGTCCGCAACTGCGCGTTCGCGGACGCCCAGTCGCCACGGGTGTGCGATGCGAGCGCTTGGTCGAGGTGACCCTTCACAATTATGAAGCTGTGCACTTCAAGCAGTCTAGTCACATCATCCTGCGCTTGGGGAAGCTCGAGCTCAGCCGGTGTCGTGCGATTCAGACTGCCACGCTCGACGCGGAAGCCGTCGAGGTCGAGGAAGCGGATGAAGGTCTCCTGCTGGCGATTGTAGTGTGGCTCGTCGTAATCGCTGACGGGCAGCGTCTCGACCGCGCGCCACACGAGGACATCGACGAGGAACTCGCCGTCTTCGAGCCGATAGCCTGACGTGTCGGCGAGCTTGATGAGATGGTTGAACCGGTCCGCCAGGTTTCCACCGTCGCAAATTTCAGCGATTTCGGCGCCTAGCTTCAGCAACTCGCGGGTCGTCCGGGAGTGCGTCTGCCAAGCCGCCTCGAGGAGTTCAATCGAGGCGATGCCCGTTTTGCGGGAGAACGAAGGGGAGTCGGCCATCGTCGCATCGTAGCGACGGCGCGCCGGCCCCGGTAGCACCACTGTAGCAGAACGCCGTCGGAGTGAACGAATCAGATAGCTTGGTACCTGGAATGGCGACACGTGCGAACGTAAACCGATGCACGCATTGACCATTTTTAGCAATGGTGCGACCTGCTCGGCGGACCGATGTCGTTCTGCCAACTGGTGCTGATTGTTCACCGAACGTCTGCTCTTGAGATCATCAGTCGGGGCTGATCAAATGGCAGATTCTCGGAAGTAGCTCGAGGGAATTGGACGACCGCGATTAGGACAGCATAGCTGCCAACCGAGAGCGCCGGCACTTTCGTCATTCATGTGATTGGCTGAAGCTCCCCAACGGTGCCAAGTGTCGATGATTGATGTGCCCGCGGTCTACAGCAGATCGTCGAACTCATCCGGATCTTCGGACACGCCTGTCTTGGGGCTGAATTCCACACTGTCTATGACAGTCCAGCGCACCGTATCGGGCTCGACTGCCAATCCTGGTTTCTTGTCCGCCCGAACAGACTCCAGCTCATGCTCGAACCAGATGTCGAAATCGTCATGCTCTGCCGGGCCAGCGGGCTCGTCCAGGCCGCCAGGATTCCCGGCTGCCTTCGTCTCTACGATCGCCGCGTCCCCGAGAATGACAATGTTGCGACCTTCCGGCCGTTGGGCCGAACGAAAGATCACCGCGTCGATCGCGCGCTTCTCTCCGGCGAAAGTCAGCTTGAAGCGCCGGTTCAAAAATTCGGCCACCGCCTGGGTCGGGAGATATTGCAGATGTTCTTCGCCCGGGAAGACGGGTTGGGCGATCTCCTCCATGAAGGTCTGCATGAACGTCCACTGCCTCTTGCGCTTGAGCGCGCCCGAAGCGAACAGGTTGACCATCCGGGGCCGGTCGGCGAACAGGGTCGTATCGAGCACACAGATCTGACGCTTGAGCTCGAACCGGGCCGAGATCACGCCGCCGCCTACCGACGGGCGCAGCTCGGCGATGCAGGTTGGAAGATCGAAGGCCCCGTAAAAGGCGCTGATACCGGACGGATTGAGGCGCCCTGCCTTGCGAAGCTGCTCAGGCGGTGGTCCCAGCTCTCGCGCAAGATCTGCCTTGATGCGCTTCGCCTCCTCCCGGGTGTTGGCGATACGTGCCCTGAAGAAATGAGCTTCGGGCGTTTCCGGCTGGATCAGATAGACCGGCCCCTTGCCGTTGGCGTCGCGCAGTTGCTGGATCCCGTCAAAAATCCGGCCCAGTGCCTGCTCTGCGTCCGGGTTGAAGAAGCGACTTTCGAACATCAGGCTGCGCCGGAACGTCCTCCAGTCGTGCAGGTGCAGGCCTGCCTCGTCATCCTGCAGAACATAGAGCGCCTCTTCGTCATAGTAGGCTTCTTCCCCGTCAGGCGGCCAATATTCATCCTGATCGATCAGGGCGCTGCCCAACGCCCGGCTGATGTCATCATCGATCGCGCCGGTGAGATCATAGAGTGTTTCGACAAGGTCGCCGCCCCGACCATGATGCCAGACGTTGCCATCGTCAGCGGTCGGCCAGTAAAGCCCGCGGAATAACGGATCGACAATTTTTGCCAGCTCCTCGATCGGGATACCCTTGCGGTTGGGGTGCTCATCGCATTGTCCCTCCGAAACCTTGGGACGGACTTGAACAATCCTTCGGCCAAGGCCCTCATTATCGAAACAGTCCGGGCATACGTTCACCCTGCGCTCTCCTGATTCCCCGGATGCAGGCGCGTCCGTTTGTTGTGTGACCGTGCCTCAGGATGAAGCGGCCAGCCGACGTGCATCAAGGACCGCTTTCGGGAAAGCAACAGGATGGAAAGGCCGGAGTTCCGGACCCAAGCCCGCCGTCCCGACGGGCACACCCCGATCTCAGGCGGCCGCACTGCGTTCGAGCACCGCAATGTGTTCTTCGCAGATGACCTGCACCGCGCGGCCGAGTTCTTCCACCCGCTCACCGAGCCAGGTCAGCTCCTCATCGCTGATGCGGTAGTGTTTCGAGTAGCGCGCTTTCACATAGGCTTCCTTGAGCTTCTCGAAGCGGCCGCGATCGGCGCGTGTGTCGCGCGGCCACGCATCGATCAGGCGGAGATCGATCCGTTCTGCCTGCGTTCGGAGAAAACCGAGATTGTGCACGTGCGGCGTATAGAAGGTACAGACCAACAATACGCAGTGATATAGGCGCTCAACCGTCTGGTGCAGATCGAATGCCGCGTCTTTGAAATTCCCGCGCTCGATATGGAATTTAGCTCCGTCAAAGCGTTTGATCGCCGCCGGAAACCACTCCGCGAAATATTCCTTCGCCATTGCCAGCGCCTGCTGCGGCGTCTTGGGCTTCGGCTCATGCAGTTCGGTGCCGTCGCTCTCGTAGAGCGCGATGCCGTCGCGCGCGACATCCATGAAGAAGTAGCGGCCATGCGCCAGCCCGTCATTTACTTCCTGCAAGGTGTGGACGATAAAATTGACCGGCGTGCGGAGCGTCCGGGTGACCGCCAGCTCGCGGTTGAGCCGTTCCTCGGCGTTGGACCAGAAGGCGGCCCGATCGGTCAGCTTGTCGTGATTGACGATGATCAGCAGATCGAAATCGGATTGATATCCCTTGGCGGTATGCGGCTCATCGACCCAGCCGCCGCGCGCATAGGAACCATAGAGGATGACCTTGAGAATGCGCGCCTGGCGCTTCCACTCGACCGTGGCGGCGGCAGTGGCGTCACGGAATTCCTCGAACAGGATCTGCACCACGCGCTCGAGTTAGCGCTGCTTGGCGGGTGGCAGATGATCAAGGTCGGTGCGCATAGTCAGAATCCTAGACCGCCACGGCCGCGATGCAACAGGGGCGAGCGATATCCGCTGTATTTCCGGGCGGATGGTGGTCACCCGCCGTCGCCGAGATGCCGGTCGAGGAAGATGAGCGCGGTGGCAAGCAGACGCTCGACCTCCGCCTCGGTGATGAAGAGCCGCTTCGCGACCGTCGCATAGTCCAGGCCTTCGACAGCGGTGAGCATGAACACGCGCTGCTCGCTCATGGGCATGATGGCCAGCGCCTGATGCAGTCGGGCGGCGGGGCTGAGAGGGATGTCGGACATGGGAATTGCTCCTTCCTGCCGGCCAGGATGGGCCGGCGGCGACGCATCAGCGGGCGCGACAGGAGCGGTGGCCTGCACCGCAGGGCGAAGCGCCAGCGGAGCACCCGGCCGCAGGCCCGGGTTGCGGGCCACCGCGGCGCGCCCGACAAGCGGCGTCCGGCACGGGCCGGCAGGAGCGATCATTGACCGGCGACGTCCATGAAGGTTGCACCCGGCTGCGAAGTGCCGCAGACTCCGGCGTGCAGCGTGGTTTCGAGCCGGCAGCGCGCTGCGGACTGACCGCCAGGCATCAAGCGCTTCCGACCATGATGGTCGGGGGTCATCTACCGAGGCATCGCCCGGCACGAGACTGGCTCTCGTGCGATCGAATTCTGATGCCCGCGCGCCGCGCGGCGGCAATCCGGACTAGCCCATGCGGCGGTCCGATGACGAGACCGGTGCATCGCCTGGCGGCGACGGCAATGGCGAGGCGCGCTTCGACGATCTGTACCGCGAGCAGGCGCCGCGTCTGCGGCGCTGGCTCGATGCACGCCTGCGCTCGAGCGAGGAGGCGAACGATCTGGTGCAGGACGCCTTCGCCCGGCTGCTCGGCTCGAGGGCACGGCATGGGCTGCGTCAGCCCGAGGCATTCCTCAACCGGATCGTGCGCAACCTGCTGATCGACCGTTCGCGCCGCCTTGCCAATCGCACAGCGCATGTGCCGATCGACGAGGCGAACGAACCGCTTGTCCGGGCAACACAGGAAGACGGACTGGAGCTCGAACAGATGCGCAGACGCTATCGCGCCGCGGTCGACGCATTGCCTCCACGGATGCGCGAAGTGTTCATGCTGCACCGTGTGCAGGGACTGGGGTACAACGAGATCGCGACTCAACTCGGCATCAGCATCCGCACGGTCGAATGGCATATGGGTGAGGCGCTGTTGCGGATCGGCAGGGAGCTGGAGCAATGACCATCGCCGATCAGAAGCCTGGCGAAGACGGCAGCGGCCTCGCGAGGGAAGCGGCGCACTGGTTCGCGCGGATGCGTTCTCCGGAGGCCGATGCCGGCCGCGGGGAATTCGATGCGTGGCTGGCCCAGGGGCCTGAACAGCGTGCAGCCTATAATCGCGCCGCCGAGATATTCGCGATGGGCAAGCTGCTGGCCGAGCCCGACGAGGGCGCGCCTGCACCCGCGCCACGACGCAACAAGGCGCGCGCCGGGTTTCTGGCCGTGATAGCGCTCTGTGCGCTGGGCGGAGGCGCCTGGGTCGTCTGGCATCCGACCGGGCCGGCGCAGGACCCGCAACCGGCTATCGCCTCGATTACCGGCCCGCAGACATTCTCGACGATAGCCGGGGAAACGCGTGTCGTGCGGCTCGCCGATGGTTCGACGGTGCGCCTTGCCAGCGACACCGCGCTTGAGGTCGATATCAATGAGAGCCGGCGCCGCCTGAAGCTGTTGCATGGCGCCGCACGCTTCGAGGTCGCGCATGAACGCCGGCCGTTCATCGTGTTCGCCGGCGGCGGCAGCGTCACGGCGCGGGGCACGATCTTCGAGATCGCGCTGGTGTCATCGGGCAAGGTCGATGTGCGGTTGTTGCAGGGGGCGGTCGACGTGGCGCTGCCGCGCCGCGACCCTGGGTCCCCGCCGCCGGTCCGCAAGCTTGCCGCAGGTGAAAGCGTGTCCTTTAAGGGCCTGCCGGAGAGCGCTGCGACCATCGCCCCCACCAGCGCGATCACCGCACCCGATCAACCCGCGGCGAATGACTATGCGGCGATGCCGCTCGCCGAGCTGGTCGCGCTGGCGAACCGGGGCGCGGCGCGTCCGATCCGGCTGGCCGATCCCGCACTTGGCAGCGTGCGCATCTCGGGGCGGTTCCGCATCGACGATACCGAACTGCTTGCCCGGCGGCTCGGCGCGCTGTTCGACCATGGCGTGGACACCCACGATCCGCGTGAGGTCGTATTGACGGCGAGGCAATAGGCGTTCGCGCACCCGCCCGCGCGAAACCCGTGCCAGGCTGCCGTCTACGACGGCTAGGGTTACGCAAATGTGCCGTAGGCTCTGATCGCGTCCGCCTGTCGGTCTGTTGTGCGGGCGCGATCCGGCAATATACGCTTTGGCAATATCATCGGTGGACAGATCAATACGGCCGGGTGGCCACCATTATGTCCAGGCTTTACGGCTAAAGGTGGTGGCGCATGTCCAGACATGCTTTTCCCGCCCGGCTTCAGTGGCTTGACGTCTGCCCTGTGAAAACAATCGGATTATAATCCGATTATAACCTTCCTGTAATCGCGCGCTCGGGTACATTGGGCTGGTCATGGCCATGACGTTTCTCGCAACTGGAGAAAAGCCATGAACCGCGAACATGAAGACACGATCGAACTCGGCGTGGTGAGCGTCGATACCAAGGGCCTTCCGGTCGGCGGCGCCGACACGGAGTTCAGCCACCAGAAGCCGATCGGGCTCAGCGACGACTGACGGACCTGGCGCGTGCCCGGAAGGGCACGCGCCCTTCCGGGGAGCCTCGCCATGCCCTTCAGCCTGCGCTCCGGCCTGTCGTGGTGCGTCTGTGCCGGCCGGGCCGTGTTCCTCGACCTGCCGCGCAACCGCTATTTCTGCCTGCCCGAGACAGCTGATGGATTCTTTCGGCGCTGGGCGGATGGCGAGACACTCGCCGCCGACGAGCTGACGCTGCTCGCAGGATGTGGGGTGATCGAGACAGGCCCGGACGATCGTGCGGCCGCGACCCGTCATCCCGCTGCGGTGCAGGACTATGCGCCAGACGGCGCGGGTAACAGATCGCCTTCCGACGTGATCGCTGCGGTCGCGGGCCAGCTGCGCGCCCGATGCTGGTTGAAGCTGCGCCCTATGGCCGATATCGCCGCGCAGCTGGCGGCCGAGCGCGCCGATGGCCGGACACGGGACGAGGCGGCGCGGCGGAGAGTCGCAAGCGCGTTCGTGACCAGCGCGATGCTCCTGCGGGCGGCCGACCAATGCCTGCCGCGGGCGATCGCGGCGCGCCGGCTGTGCCAGCGGCACGGCCAGCAGGCGGCCCTCGTCTTCGGGGTGCGCCTCAATCCCTTTGCAGCCCATAGCTGGGTCCAGTGCGACGACGCGGTGATCGTCGGGGACCTCGAGCATGTGCGGCTGTACACACCGATCCTGGTGCTGCCGTGAGGCCGCGCTACCTCGTCCTTGCGTTGGCCGGCGGCGACATTGTCGAGGCGGCCGAACGTATTGCCGGGCGGACAGGCATGCGGATTGCCCGTTCCACGCCGCCCTTCGCAGTGCTGGTCAGCGAGGCATGCCGCTGCCTCGAGATCGATTCCGACGGCGTGGTGATCGGCACGCTGTTCCACCGGCACGGGCCGGCACGCGCCATCGAGGCGCTTGGCGAGACCGAGCGCAGTGTGCTGGCGCGCGAGGGCACCGATGCACTGCTGAAATCCTGGTGGGGCGGCTATCTCGCCGTGCGGTCGCGCGGCGATGCGGTTGAGTTCCTGCGCGATCCCTCAGGCGCGCTGCCTTGCTACCGGGCACAGATGGGCGGCATGACGATGTTCGCGTCCGACGTCGAGCTCCTGGCGAGTGCGGGGCGCGCACCGGACAGCGTGGCCTGGGACATGCTCGGGCGGATTCTCTATTCCTGCGGCCTCCCGATCGTCGACACGGCACTGGGCGGAATCACCACGCTGCTCCCGGGCACGGGCATCGCCCTGAACGGTAACTCCGAGCAATCCCTTCCGGGCTGGTCGCCCTGGGATTTCGTCGCGCCGCACGCGGGCGAGGACCCGTCCGAGACCGCAGAGCGGCTCCGCCGGGTAGTGGAACAATGCGTCGCCGCCTGGGCGTCGCTCTATCGGCATCCGCTTGTCAGCCTCTCGGGTGGCCTTGATTCCTCGATCGTCGCTGCAAGCCTGGCCCGCTGCCGAAGCAGCGCAACCTGCCTCACCATGTTCACCGACGACATAGCCGGCGACGAGCGAGCCTTCGCGCAATCCGTGTGCGCCAGTCTCGCACTGCCGCTCGCAGAGGCGCACTATGACCTGGATGCCGTGGACCTCGGCCATGCGCTCGGGGCGCATCTCCCGCGGCCGCTGGGACGGGCGGAA
Source organism: Sphingomonas sp. EU05-FHT14C10 (assembly GCF_058790595.1). NCBI lineage: Bacteria > Pseudomonadati > Pseudomonadota > Alphaproteobacteria > Sphingomonadales > Sphingomonadaceae > Sphingomonas > Sphingomonas sp. EU05-FHT14C10. The sequence goes on from NZ_JBYTEN010000013.1 coordinate 8,009, forward strand.
GCGCAACCCTATGAGCGCGCGCATCGCGAAACCGCCGCCCGGATCAGCGCGGACGCATTCTTCACCGGCAATGGTGGCGACAATGTCTTCGGCTTCTCGCAATCCGCAGCGGCACTGGCGGATCGGGCCCTGCACGAGGGGCCAGGCGCGGGAGCGTTCGCCACGCTGCGCGATATCTGCCGTCACACCGGTGCCGGACCGCTCAGGGTCACGCGCGCGGCGATGGGCATCGCCAGGCGCCCGCCCGCCTATCGGTGGAAGCCGAGCCCATCCTTCCTGCATCCCGACCTTGTGGCATCGCTGCAGGGCCTCGAGCTATGCCACCCATGGCTCGAGGCGCCTCACTCGGCGCTTCCGGGCAAGGCTGCGCACATCGCCGGGATCGTACGCGCGCACCCCACGCTCGAGTCCGATCGCAGCCGGTTGGCGCCGGTGATCAATCCCTTGCTGTCGCAGCCCGTTATTGAAGCCTGCCTTGCGATCCCGAGCTGGCAGTGGCGGGAGGGCGGTCGCGACCGTGCAATGGCCCGGACAGCCTTTGCCGACCGGCTTCCGGCGGCAATCGTCGAGCGGCGGGTCAAGGGCTCGCCGGATCCATTCTGCGGCGAGATCGTCCGGCGCAAGCGCGAGGAACTGCGCGAGCGGCTGATGGACGGCCGGCTCGCTGAACATCGAATCCTCGACAAGGGCGCGATCGAGGAATCTCTCCGGCCGGATCGACTGACTGCCGGCGAGGAGAATACGCGCCTGCTTGAGCTGATCAATGTCGAGGCATGGGCGACCGCATGGTCGTCCCGTCCCATGGGCACGACGATCACCGGGCACGAAAGACGGCAACTGCAACCTGGAGAATGAAGATGCGAACCGAAGACATGAAGGTGGTCGAGCTCGGCAGCGTCAGTGCCGATACCCGCGGATCCATGATGGGCATCTCGGACAATGAGTTCGGATGGATGCGGCCGACCGGCCTGCACAACGATTGACGCGGGGCGAGCGGGCGCTGCTGCGCCCGCTCGAACCTTCGCCGCTTCAGGGCGGCGGCGGTGCCCCGGTGGTAGCTTCGGCCGAACCCGACAGGCCGCGCCGAAGCGTTTCCCAGCGCGCGATTTCTTCCGCACGCCCGGGCGCCTTCACGCCGTTCAACCAATAGTCGAACCAGTCGATGGCGCGGGTATAGACGGCGAGCCGGTGTGCGGGCTGCCATTTGACGTGATGCTCATCGGGAAAGACATAGAGGTCGATGGGACGGCCGAGCTCGCGGAGCGCCGTGACGCTTTGCAGCGCAACCCAGAATTCGTCGTCCGAAACCTGTGCGAGGATCGGCGCCCGTATCTCCCCGGCATTGCGCGATACGGCGAACTGCCGCCAAAAGGCCCGGGCGGCCTCATCGTCGTCAACGGTTCTCGGATATCCCATGTAATAGAATTGCCGCGCCGCCATCGGCCCGACGCGGAGCGGGAGGCTGGTATCCCAGCAGCAGCTGCTCATGGCGAAGGCGGAGAACAGCTTGCTGTGGAGCAGCGCATACTGGACCGTGGACGAACCGTCGCTCAGTCCAGTGATCCCGATCCGGGCGGGGTCGGCGATGCCTCGCTCGATCACCGTCCGCACCGGGGTCTCAATTGCCTCGAGCACGCTGCGGCGGTCGGCGAAATCCTTGAGGTTGATCCGGTCGGCTTCGAGGAAGTCGGTGGTGGACTTGAAGCCGACGCTGCGTGGCCGATCGAAGCTCAGCACCGCGAAGCCGCGGTTTGCGAATGCCTGGATCGGATAGTCGTCGCCGGTCCCGCCCCGAAGGAAGCCCCGCGAATTATATTGCACAACAACCAGCGGATAGCGTCGGCCGGGCACGTACCCGACGGGCAGGACAAGGTCGGCGAAGGACTCGATGCCGAAGCTGTTGCGCGAGCGCAGGCGTTCGACCTGGCCCAATTTCAGGCTCGCGAATTCGGGGTTGGGATCAAACAGCAGCGTGCGCTGCCCACTGGCGGGATCGAGTCGCTCGAGGCGACGGGGCCGTAGCGCGCTCTCGCGCAGGCAGACGAGCGTCGTGCCCGAAGGAACGCAGCCCACAAACATGTCCTCGGTGCTGTAGAGCCTTCTCACCGCGCCCGCGCCTGGTGTCCACTCGTAGATCGCGGTGACGCTGTTCGCCCAGCCTTCGTGTCGCAGGAAGCGGACCCGGCTTCCCACCCACCAGGGCTGGCTCGCATCGGCGCAGGCCGCCGCATTGCATGACACCGTACGCGCCGGGCTGGTAACGGTCAGCCGGCCGCGCGAGGGGAAGAGCGTCCTGGCCGGGACTTTCAGCCATGCCCGCGCGCCCGCAGAGGATGTCGCCTCAGTCCAGCTTCCCTCCTGCATCGACGATCCGTCGAGCAGGGCCGATTCTTGCGATGTCGCCGCACGGACCGTCCCGCTGGCAAGGTCGAGGTGCCATGCGGTGCTGGCGATTGGCGCCTTCGGGAACGGGCGGCTGCTCGCCGCGGGGACGAAGCGATCGTCATAGTGGAAGCCGGACCGGCCCTCCTTTCCAATCGCGCCTAGCACATCCCGTAGTCCCGGCCTGGTCGTGTAGACGAGACTTCGTCCATCGCCGGTGACACGGAAATCGTCGATGTCGTCCGCGCTGTCAGTGACCGCTGCGCTGCCGCTCCCGTCCGCCTGGGCACGCCACAACTGTACGGTGCCGCGATCGCGACGCCGATAAACGATCCACCGGCCGTCAGGCGACCAACGCGGCGTGATCGGATCGGTATAGCCGCTCGGGAAGGCGGCGATGCCGCGAGTATCGTAGCGCAGGCGGATGAAGTCGCCGCCCCGGTCGACCACGCGCGCGGCTCCGGTGTGCAGATCCACCACCAGCATCGCGAGGCAGAATGTATTGGTGGCGGGATCGCCGCGGCGAAGCTGGAAGGCGGCCTGACGACCGTCCGGCGACACCGAAAACAGGCCGTCGTCCTGCTGGTTCGGGTCAACCGGGCCGATGTCGCGCAGCCGCACCAGATCCTCGGGCACGAGATTGCGTGGCGGAGACTTCGCCCCGGACGGCACCAGGTCAACACAGTCCGGGGCGGCCCACGCCGCCGCTGGCGCCAGGAGCAAGGCAACGGCGGCGAGCACCAGGCGCAGGCTCACCATTGCTTGGTCACCGAGAAGCTGACGAATCGTCCGATCGGCGACTGGTTGGTCGAATCGAACGGGATCGAAGACGCCGCCGCGTTCCGGATCGGGTCGGGCGCCTTGTTCAGCAGGTTCTGCAGGTTGAGGCGCAGCTCGATATTGCGGAACGGACCACGCTCCACTGCAGGGCGGATGGCACCGCTCAGGTCCAGCGTTGTGAAGGCACCGATCGTCTCGGTCTGGGGAAAGCGGTTGTCGCGTGTGCTGCCGACATAGTTGAGCGCGGCCGAAAGCTGCAGGCCACCCCGTTGCCAGCCGGCGGACCCGTGCGCTCGAAAATGGGGCGGCGTGAAGATCAATCCCGCGCGCCCCTCATAGGGCGCGCCAGCAACCGGCTGGCGTTTGCCATCGAGATAACTCGCCGATGCCGCCAGCTGGAACTGGCCACCACCCCTCAGCGCCGTGCTGTAGTCGATCGCCAGATCGACGCCGCGGGTATGCTCGCGGGCGGTGTTGCGCAGGCTCTCGTCGACCACGGCCGCAACTTGTGCAGGGTCATAGGCGTGACTGCTCTGGTTTTCGAGCCCGAGCGGTGCGTCCGCAATCAACCCCTGAAGCAGGCTCGCGCCGGGCGCGAACAGGACGAAATTCGCCGCAATCGGGTTGGTCAGCGCAGTCGTAAAATCGCTGATTCCGCTAGCGATACGGCCACGATAGTCGATGTCGAACCAGCTCGCCTCGATACGCAGGCCGTTCGCCGGTCTGAATTCGATCGACACCGTCGAGCTGGTCGCCCGCTCCGCGCGCAGGTCGGGATTGCCGCCGGCCAGCAGGAGCACTGTCGACCCGGCAGGAAGCGGCGGCACAGGCTGGGGGGAGAACTGGTCAAGGTCGAGCAGGACGGCTTCCCGGGGCTGGTTCACCTGCTGCAGCGTCGGAATCTTGAAAGAGCGTCCCCAGCTGTACTTGAGCGTGATATCGCGGTGCGGCGCATAGACCAGCCCGAGTTTCGGGGTCGCGACAGCGTCGATGCCCTTGTAGCTCTCGTACCGGACGGCGGCACTCAGGCTCAACGCATTGATGAGCGGCATGCGATTGGTGGCGCCAACGAGCGGCACCGAAAGCTCACCATAGCCGAAGAAGCTTTCTCGCCGCTCGACCGCATCGCGCACCACCTGCGTGACGCCGCCGCTGGTGGCCCGGACATTGAAGGCGAGCCGGAAGCGGCGATAGCCGCCCCCCAGGGCCAGACGCACGTCACCACCGGGCAGGCGGACGAGCGGGCCCTCGGCGCTTGCCTCGAAATTGGTGAGATAGTCGTCATAGGCCGAGCGTCCGACGAGCAGTGCGCCATTGGTATAGCGCTGCGCAGTGCTGACAGTGGAACTCTCCCCCTGGGTCGCTTCCAGTGTCGCCTCCCAGCCACCGCCGGGACGGAGATGAAGCGACGGCGTGATCGCATAGGAGCGCACCACGGGCAGATTGACCTGCCCGAAATAGGTGGCCGGCGCCGTCACGGAAAAGGCGTTCGCCTTGCGTGAGCGACGATCGGCAAGCTGGGCGTCCAGCTCGAACGAGACCCAGCTCGCGATATCCTGATGGCCCGCGAGCACGCCGCTTACCTGCCGGCTTCCTGTGCCGATCATCTGCGAAGGATTCAGGCTCCGCGAATAATCCCGCTGGTCGGCATAGATCGGTGTCGCCTTGCTGTAGTCGAGCGCGGCCATGAAGCCGCCGCCGGTCCAGCGAGCACCGCCGACACCCGAATATTGCTGCTGGACATTGCCTCCATCGGTGGAGGCGCCGACCCGGGCACTGGTCTGCAGGCCGCTATAGTCCCGACGCAGGATGAGGTTGGCGACGCCGCCTACTGCGTCCGAGCCATAAAGCGCCGAAGCTCCGTCCGCGATCACCTCGATGCGGTCGATGGCTTCGAGCGGAATGACCGAGATATCGACACCCTGGTTGACGGCATCATAGGCGAGCCGGTGACCATTGATCAGCGTCAGCGTCGCGTCCGGACCCAGACCCCGAAGGTTGAGCGTCGTCGAGTTGTTGATGTTGTTGTATCCGCCCTGGTCACCGCCGCCGGCGACTCCGGGATTCTGCCCCCCGGTGAAATTCTGCGGGATGATCCGCGAGAGGGCCGCAAGATCGGGGATGCCCTGCTCCTCGAGCCCCCGGCGCGTTATCACGGTGACCGGAGATGGGCCGGTCGTTCCCCGGATACGCGTGCCGGTCACCGTGATGTCGGCCTGTGACGGGTCGGTCTGGCCCTGTCGGTGACGCACCCGGACAACCAGCGCGTCGGCCTGTTCTTCGACAGTCAGGTCGCTGTCACCAATGGCGATGCGCACCGCCTGTTCGGCCGTGAAACTTCCCCGGACTGCCGGCGACCGCTTCCCCCGCACATCCTCGTCCGCGAACAGGATTTCCCGTCCTCCCTGGCGAGCGATCTCACGCAGGGTCGTCGCAAGATCCCCGGCAGGCAGATCGAAGCTTGCCGTTGCTACCTGGGCGCAAGCCGGCGTGGCGGCCATCCCGACATACGATACCGTTGCGGCGAGCAGCGCCGTATAAAATGCCTTTTTCGAGATCGTCATTCTTTCCCTCCCGCCGCCGGTGGTTCCGGCGTTGGGGGGATTGACGCAGCGGACGTGGAACTACGGGCAGGGCTGCAAAAATATTTTCGGCGGCGGAACCTCAGGCGCCCGTCAGTGCTGCTCCCGCGCCAGGGAATACTGATGGGCTGCCTGTGCCTGACGCCCTGGCCGCTCGCGCCTGAGCAAGCGGGCAAGCGCCGTCGCCTTGTCGCCATACCATGCGGAGCCCGGCGACGCGGGGGATGAAGCCTCGATGATGGATCCGTTTGCCAGTCCTAAACTGACTGCAATTTGTCGAACTGTGTGCGGGTCAGATCGGTGAGAAGCCGGTCGTCTTCGATGGAAACCTGGCACCACGGCACTTGCCTGAAGCCAGACGTCGCGGCGTCCTTGTCGGCGGTGCGAACCAGAACGAACCTGGCCTCGCCGTTCGATTTGTCGGCCAGCGCGCCAACCACGTCACCCAATACGATGCCCGCCCGGGTCCGGACCGTCATGCCGATCATGTCTTCAAAGCTGAAAAGCTCGCTGCCGGCACGACGATGACGGCGCCTGGATTTTGCGATGGCGTCCTCCGCCTGCGCGCGCCGGTAAAGCCACCGCCACACACCGAACAGATCGACAATGGCGAGGAACGCGTTTGACCACAGAAGCTGACGCTGGCCGGTGAACGCTCCAACGGCACACCAGGCCAATGCGCCAATGAAGAATATCGCAAAGCCGGTGCCGGTCACCCTCGCGCCCAGATTGGCGGCGGTCATGATGGCGGCTACACACGTCGCTGCCAGCGCCAGCCAACCAAGGCTATCGACCATCGGGAACGCCGCGGGCCTCGTATCTCTGCGTCAATCGCAATCGGCGCATCTGGGCGAGAATCTCGTCTGCCGGCCTGCCCAGAACGGAGGCCATCTGGTGTATGGGCCATCCTTTCCACAAGAATGCCCGAAGCCTGCGATTGGCGGCTTCCGGCCAGGACGGCTCCGTCATCGATCAGCCTCCCGTCACTCGCCAGACGGTGTTCCCGAGATCGTCAGCGATCAGGAGTGCCCCGGCCTTGTCGAGCGCAAGGCCGACCGGACGACCCCGCGCTTTCTCGCCGACGACGAACCCAGTCACAACGTCAATTGCCTTGCCCACCGGCCGACCGTTGGCGAATGGCACATAGATCACCTTGTAGCCGTTGAGATGGCCGCGATCCCAACTGCCATGCTCTCCGACAAAGGCACCTGATCGCCACTGCGCCGGCAACGCGGCGGCATCGTTCGAAAAGACCATGCCAAGCGGCGCGACATGGCTGCTCAGCCCGTAATCGGGGACGATAGCCTTCGCCACGAGATCGGGGCGTTGCGGCATCACACGCGGGTCCACATGCTGCCCCCAATAGCTGTAGGGCCATCCATAGAACCCGCCGTCGCGCACCGACGTAAGATAGTCGGGGACGAGATCGGGACCCAGTTCGTCACGCTCGTTGACCACGGCCCACAGCGCATGGGTCTGCGGCTCGAACTGCAGGCCGTTCGGGTTGCGCAGCCCGGTGCCGAACAGGCGATGCGCGCCGGTTGCGCGGTCGACTTCCCAGATCGCTGCACGGTCGCGCTCGGCGTCCATGCCGTTCTCGGTGATATTGCTGTTCGAACCGACCCCGACATAGAGCTTGCTGCCGTCGGGGCTCGCAACCAGGCTTTTGGTATAATGATGGTCGATCGGGCCGCCCGGCAGGTCGACCAGCCTGGTGCCCGGCGCGGTAATCCGGGTCTGGCCCGGCTGATAGGGATAGCGCACGATCGCGTCGGTATTGGCGACGTAGAGATCGTTGCCGACCAGGGCGACGCCGAACGGTGAGTTCAATCCGGTGATGAATTTGGTCCGCACATCCGGCAGGCCGTCGCCATTGGTGTCGCGCAGCAGGATGATGTCCATCCCGGCGTTGGCATCGCCATGGCCGTGGGCCTGGATCATCGCCATGACAATGTCCTTGGGCCGGTGGACCGGCTCGGGCGGTCCGTCGGTCTCGACGACAAGGATGTCGCCGTTGGGCAACGTGTAGAGCGAGCGCGGATGGGCAAGGCCGGTCGCCAGCGCCTGCACCTTGAGGCCGGCCGGCACGCTCGGCGTCGCGCTGCCCCATGGCGCCGGCGGAACCACGTGCATGGGCGGGACAAGATACTGGCTGATCGCCGGCAGATCCGGATTGGCGCCGATCTGCCGGGTGGGATCGCCGCCCTGTCTGGCGCAGGCAGCGAGCGTCAGGGAAAGGCTCGTTCCGAGAAGAGCGGCGCGGATCATCGCACACTCCCCAAGTTCCGGCGGATCAGCAGCACGCCGATGACCGCGGTTGCCGCCAGCGCCAAAACGGTCAGTACCGAAAGAACCAGTCCGACGGGCATCGCGCCATAGGCATCGCGGCTGTGAACGAAATTGTCGGACAGAGCGATGATCATGGCGACAGCATAGGCGGAGGCATATGGCCAGATCAGCCGGTTGGCGCGTACCCGGGGACGAAAGAGATCGATCAGGCCGACGATCGCCGCCAGCGCGCCGACGATCATGCCGGCGGCCAGCAGCCAGTCGGAGAAATTCTTCCAGGTGACGTCAAAGGTCCGCGCATAGGCGATATCAGTACTCATCGCTGCTACGAAACAGACCAGCGGTGCCGCGAGCAGCGACAGATGCATCGGGCGGCTGGCCGCCAGATGCGGCGATACGGCTCCACCATCAGATGCCATTGCTGAGTACTACAACGAGAAGGACAATCAGAAGGATGGTGCCCAGGCCAACCGGCGCATATCCCCAATTGGCGTTGTAGGCGCCCTGGCGGGGAAAGGCACCCGCCAGCCACAGCACCAGCAGGATAATGAGGATGGTGATCAACATCTCCAGGCCCTCTCGGTTATGTCCCACCAGAATGCGCACGACGGAGTGGAAGTTCCCCGCTTCAGGTCCGGCCGGGAAATCACTGCATGCTGCACGTCTCCGGTGATGCGGCGCCCGCGAGACCCGCAGCGACCACGTCAGGCACCAAGGACCTTGCGCAGCGAGGCCTCGATCTCACCCCCGCAATAGGCATCGCCGTAATCCTCACGTGCCCTGGCTGCGAGTGCCGCCAATGGCGGCAGGGAGGAAATCCGTCTCGTCAAGGCGGTGGTCATTGGCATCGCCTCCTCCAGGATCGCGGCGATCGCGGCAAAGCGATCGGCCATGGTCGACCACAGGGTGGCGGTCACGATATCGGCAACGCCCGGTGTTTCGCCGCCGAGCATATAGCCGGAATGGGTCGACAGCCCGTGGCGACGGCCGGTTTCCTCCCAGAGCGACGCCCATTTTCTCAGGCGCGGAACGAATTCCTTCCACCGTTCATGCGTCCACATCTGCCGGCCGCCGTCGAGGGTGATCTCATCTATCACGTCATTCGCATCGTTGACGATCTTCATGGTCAGCGCGCGCAAGGCTGAACTGGCAGGCAACAGCTCCAGCGTCTCGCCGAGGTAGAGGATGATCGCCGGCATCTCGGCAATGGCGACGTCGGCCTGGTTGTCGATCAGAAGCGGCGGTCCCATGAACGGCACCGGCATGTCGCTGACCGGCCCGTCCATCAGCGCGGAGATCGCGGCGTCGCCGGCCTCGCGCCATGATTTGCCGGCATACGCCAGAACGGCGCGCACGAACTGGCCGCGAAACGGCGCAGACCAGTAATACAGGTCATAATCGGGCATGAGAACTCAGCATGGCTTGTGATTTCCCATGGCGGAGGGGCAAGATCGTGCGGTTCCCGGCAGGATCAAGATCCGGTCCTGCACAATTACCCCCAACCCATCAGCCGCGGCGGCAACGCGGACGTGCGGATCGGATGCCGGGAAGGGAATGCGCGGCGGGATCCGCCGCCGCGCCAGACATTAATGTTTGTTCCTGTCCATCGCGTCGGCCTTGTTCTCGCCAGCCGCGCGAACCGCATCAGCCTTGTTGTTCAGGGCATCGGCGGCGTTGTCCATGGCGTCTTCGGTGTTGCTGGCCATGGCACTGCCTTCGTCGCGGATCGCTGCCGCATTGGCGTCCATGGCATCCGCGACGTTGTCGGCATTGGATGCGACGTTGTCGGCCGCGTCCGTCCTGTGACCGCAGGCCGCAAGCGGCAGGGCCATCGTTGCGGCGATCAGGAGAAATTTCTTGTTCATGGGCTTTCCCTTCCGGAACAGTTTATAAGGCCGGCCGGTTGGACCTCTCAGGTGAGAAGGTCCGTAGCCGCCCTCGTCCCAACACCTGTAAGTGCCAGGAGTTGCGAGGGCGGCCCGGATTTCTCTCCTGGACTTCGGTCGGGAGGCTGCCCTGCCAAAATGCTCCCGGCGGGGCAGCCTTTCTCGAACGGAATGCGCAGCCCACGTGCGCCAGCAAGACACGGTGCCCGGCGCGCATGATCCTGCCAGCGCACTCAACTCACGCCTGTGCCGCCGTTGGCGCCAAAGACGCTGCCGGTCGTGAAGCTGTTGCCGGATTCAGCCAGGGTCACGTACAGCCCCGCGAGTTCAGCGGGCTGGCCCGCACGGCCGAGCGGCGTGTCCTGTCCGAACCCTTCGACCTTGCCGGGAAGCTGGCCGCCCGAAATCTGGAGCGGCGTCCATACCGGGCCCGGCGCCACGGCATTGACGCGGATGCCTTTGGGGGCGAGCTGCTTGGCGAGTCCCTTGGTGAAAATCTCGATTGCGCCCTTGGTGGTGGCATAATCGAGCAGGTCGTCGGCCGGGTTGAAGCTGTTGACACTGGCGGTGTTGATGATCGCCGATCCGGCCGGCATGAGTTCCGACGCACGCTTCGACATCCAGAACATCGCATAGATATTGGTCTTCATCGTGCGGTCGAACTGTTCGTGGGAGATATCCGCTATCGATTTCTGCGCCTGTTGGTAGCCGGCATTGATCACCAGGATGTCGAGCCCGCAAAGACACTCCCTGGCATCGTCCACGAGTTTAACGCAGAATTGCTCGTCGGTCAGATCGCCGGGGAGCTGGACCAGATCGAGGCCATCGCGTGCCAGAACGCCTTTCAGATCGTCGGCATCGACCTGCTCGCGCGGGTGATAGTTGATCGCCACCTGCGCGCCTTCGCGCGCGAAGGCGATGGCGGCGGCCCGGCCAATCCCTGAATCACCGCCGGTGACCAATGCGCGTCGACCTTCGAGACGGCTGCTGCCGCGATAGCTCTTCTCTCCGCAATCGGGCACCGGGTCCATATCGCGTTGCAGGCCGGGCCAGTCCTGCGGCTGCTCGGCAAACCCTTGCGAATGATATTTGTCCTTGGGGTCGATCAACAGGGATTCCATGGCTGGCTCCTCGGTCTCGGGTGCTGGCAATCTTGCTCATGAACCTTGGGCAGCGCGCGGCGGTTCCGCCGCCCGCAGAAACCGGACCGGCTGATCGCCGGTTATGCGACGACACGAGCGCGATTCAGGAAAGACCGAGTGCGCATGAGAGGCCGACCGCGCCGAACGGGCGTTGAGGCATCATCAGCGAAAAGGCAGCAATCATGGCGCAGGAAAAATGGTCGCACGAGGTAACCAGGCACAGCGACGCGCTGGATCTCGACGAGGGCGTGTTCAAGCAGGACGATCCGGCGAAGATCGCCGCCTCGCTCAAACGATCGGCCGAGCACAGCAAGCGCCGCAAGGGCACGCCGCTGCAATCGGCGATGAGCATGCTCAATTTCTATATCAACCGTGCAGGCGACAATCTGGGCGAGAGCCAGCGGCATGTGCTCGAAAAGGCCAAGGATGAGCTGCGCGAGGCATTCGGCAAGGACCCCGCCCCCCGCTCGAAAACCCATGGCTGACCAGGAGATGACAATGCAGGACCGGTCAAAAGATCGCGGCGATCGCGACGATGTACCCCGCGGCCCGTTGGGCGATGCCCGGCCGGACGCCGGCGGCGACGGGCAGACCGAGGGCGGGCAGCCCCCGGAGAAGGTGGAGGATCGGCCGGGTGTCAGCACCGTCAAGCCCGAGGACTATCCGTCGCAACAGTGAATTCCCGCAACAGGAGCATGAACATGACCGATCTCAGCCAGATTCGCGAGCATATGGAAATCATCGGCGCTGACGGCGTCCATATCGGCACCGTGGACAAGGTCGAAGGCGACCGGATCAAGATGACGAGAGCGGACAGCGGATCGCACGACGATCATCATCATTATCTCTCGGGCGGTCTGGTGGCGGCCATCGAGGGCGACCGGGTTCGCCTTTCGGCGGCCGGCGCGGCGGCAGTCATGCTCGAGGAGGAAGAAGACGGGGAGCCGCTCGCTGACAGGAATCCCTGAGCCGGCGGGCACGAGGCCCCTTGGCACTCATCCAAACCGATAAGGGCTGAAACAGTCGCGGTCGGGATCCTCGATGCGGCGTATTTCGCGCTCGAGGATATCGGCGGCGAGGCTCGCGAACGCGATGCCGTTGCCACCAAAGCCCGCCGCAAGCCAGACGTGCGGCATCGTCGCTACGGCGCCGATCGCCGGCAGGCCATCGGGCGAGGAGCCGAAAGTCGCTGCCCATTGGCGATCGATCGCGACCGGGCCGGCCTGGAGCATCGCTTCCAGCCTCGCGGCGATCGCCCCGGCCTTCGCCCCGGCCTTCGCCCCGAGCAGGGCATCGCGCGCGCTTTCGTCCGGCGACGCAATGTCCTCGCCCCCGGCAATGATCCGGCCCAGCCGGTCGGTGCGGACATAGAGGTACGGGTCGGACGCTTCCCAGATCATCGCCCGTTCATGCCAGAGCGGCGCCGCGCCCGGCGCGGTGGCAATCGCGAATGTCGAATGAAGCGCAAAGGCGGGAGGCAGGAACAGGCTCGCCCGCTCATAGCCGGTGGCAAGGATCACCTCCCTTGCGCGACAGCGTCGCCCATCGGCGGTTTCGACGACGACGCCGTCCCCGGCGGGGTGGAGCGCGGTGACGTCGGCGGGCCAGACCAGCGTGGCGCCCCGGCGACAGGCGCTGTCGAGCATCGCATGGCAGAGGCGGACCGGTTCGATTTCGAATCCGCCTTCCGACACGATACCCGCGCGCGGGGCGATACCGAAGCGTCGCGCAACGTCATCGGCGCCAAGAAAGTCTGACGGCAGGCCATGCCGCCGGTGCATCGCCGCCTCCTCGACCAGCCCGTCTTCGTCGAGGATCGTGCCGTCGAGATAGAGGACCGGGCATTCCACCCGGGCGCCGTCGATCTCCAGCGCGTCGATCCTGTCCGCGAAGTTCCGGACCGCGTGGTGCACGCGTTGCCAGCGCCGGGCCGCCTCCGCCTCGCCGATCTCGCGCGCAAGGTGTGTCAGCGGCACATCCGCTGCCCACATGATCTCCGCCGTCGATGCGGCGGTGCTGCCGCAACCGGGCGGGCGGCGGTCGAACAACGCGATGCGCCGGTCCCCGTCGCTCAGACGTTCGGCGATGATCGCGCCCGCGATCCCCGATCCCACGATGGCGATATCCACCGGACCCGCCGGAAAGCGACCGGGCGGATACACCGCCCACTTCGCTTCGTCCCAGGGGACCTCGCCACTGCGCAGATCGTGCGCTTCGGTAAGTGTCATCCGGCAAGCGGCCCGGCGCCGGTCGATATACCCCTCATCCGGGATAGGCCTGCCGGCTGAGCAGCCCGGCCAGATGCGCGGCATTGCCTGCCACCATCTTCGCGGTCTTCGCCACCATCTCCGGCGTCGCGTCGAGATCCTTGAAGTCGGTCGACCCCATCGCCTCGCCGACCCAGTAACATGCCGCGACAGCGGGAATGGTCCAGCCGACATCGTTGAGCGCCTGGAAAATCTGCGCAGAGCAGAAATGCGCCCCGTCCTCATTACCGACGATCGCCGCTACGGCGACTTTGCCATAACTCGGCATCCGCCCCTCATCGTCGGTCTCGGACAGGAAGGCGTCCATGCGTTCCAACACGCGCTTCGCAATGCTGCCGACCTGTCCCAGCCAGATCGGCCCGCCCAGGATCAGGATGTCATGGGCGAGAATTTTCTCGCGCAACGCCGGCCAGTCGTCGCCCTCACCCTCGTCGGAGGTTACGCCGGGCTTGATATTGAGTGCGGCGACGCGGACGGTATCGCTGACCGCAACGTCCCGATCGCGAAACGCCTGCGCCAGCACCGCGATCATCGCATCGGTGGATGACGGTTCGTCGGAATCGCTTTTCAACGTGCAATTGAGCGGCAGCGCCTTGATCGCCATGACGTCTCTCCTGTTCGCAGCCGTCTTTCGCCTTGTCCTGCACGGCTGGAACTCAACCCCTTGGCCGGCCCGGCGTTCCGCCTGACCGATAACAATCCTGTCGATACGCCAAAGGCGGAACCCGAACATCATCCGGGCTTTTCACCATCAGGAGAGTTCGGGAGAATATCGATGGCCGACCAGACCTATACCGACGCAATCGCGCTGCTGAAGGCCGACCACCGCAAGGTCGAGCAGTTGTTCGAGCAATATGAAGCCGCGAGCGGGTCGGCGAACAAGAAGAAGCTCGCTCACCAGATTTGCACTGAACTCAAGGTCCACACCGCGATCGAAGAGGAAATCTTCTACCCCGCCTTCCGCGGCAGGATCGAGGACGACACGCTGGACGAAGCCTATGTCGAGCATGACGGCGCAAAGGTGCTGGTCAACGACATCGAGGCCGGGGCGCCAGGCGATGAATTCTATGATGCCAAGGTCCATGTGCTTTCCGAAGAGATCAAGCATCACGTCCATGAAGAGGAGATGCCGGCGGAAGGCATGTTCGCGCAGTGTCGCAAGGCCGATGTCGATCTGGTCGCCTTGCGTGATGCGATGCTGGCCCGCAAGAATGAGCTGATGGCGACGGCCCGGACGGGGACCCTGCCACCAGCCGAGCCGCGAGCGGTCAATCTGCAGCCCGCTTGAGGCTGCGTGAGTGCGCATCATCGGCCCCCGGCAGCCAGGCCGGACACGGTAAAGGGAGTCGCGCCAGGCGTCGCATTGCTGCGCGAGGAATTGCGCGGGAGGACGATGCGGCGGCTGGGCGAGCTTCGCCTCGGGATGCATGCGGTGCGGCTGTGTGCGGGCCATGATGCGGCCTGGGTGATTATCAGGCGCGCAGGCAGGGGCGGCATCGCGATGCGGGCGGCTTTCTGTCCTGCCGGATACAAGGATATGCGCCTCGTCCCCCCTGATGCCGGTGAGGCGGCGCGGATCGAGATCGACAGCGCGATCGGTCGCCATCGTATCGCGGTTCGCCTCCATGACGACGCAATACCCGTGCTGCGCGTGACCACCACGCTGGAACCCGCAGAGCCGCTGCTCGCCAGTTTTGTGCCGCGCGACCTCTATCCGCTCGATGCGCAGGGCGATCCCCTCGGTGCTGAGGGCACGGTCGAGGCGGCGCAACGCGGATACAACACCGGCGCAGTCTATTTCCGGCTCACCGAACCGGCATTCGGCAGCGCGCTCTATGTGCAGAATTTTACGGCGCTCAACGACTATTTCCGCGCAACCGACACCAGGCCCGACGGTGCCGTGGGCGGCGTGTGGCCGGAGATCGGTTTCCTGCTCCCGACCCCACCCCAGCACGGCATTCCCCCGGTCGAGCCGCTGCCGCAGACGCGCGAAACGGTGATCTCCGACGCCCTTCTCGCCATTCACGAAGATGCCGCCGGCGACGAACAGGATATGGCCAGGCGTTATCTGTCACTGCTTGGTGCGGCGCGACGGCATATCGATGCGCCCGAGACCCGGTACCGGGACTGGGTGAGCCGCGCCGAGCGCACGCTGGACGACCTGTCCAGATCCCCCAAGGCGACGATCCGCCATTACGGGCATCTGTATGTCCACCCCTATACCGATGCCGAATATCCGGATTCGATGGTCCAGCTGTCGGTGCTCGCGGCGCTCCGCGACTATGAGGTCTGGAGCGGCGCCAAAGCGCCGCTCGGCGCCGAGATGGCCGCGGGGTTGGGGAAATTCTACGACCCCAGGCTCAAGGCGCTGCGTCGCTACCTGCCCAATGTTGGCAGGGACAAGGACCGCAACGCGGTCGACAGCTGGTATCTCTATCACCCCCTGTCGCGGCTGGGTCGACTGGCGATCGATGGCGACAGGCGCGCGCGCCGACTGTTCGAAAAGTCGATCGGGTTCGGCATCCGCGCAGCCCGTCATTTCGGTTACAAATGGCCGATCCAGTATGATCTTCGCGATTTCCGGGTGATAACGCAGTCGCGCGACGATACGGGGCTGGGCCAGACCGACGTCGGCGGGCTCTATGCCTATGTTATGCTGCAGGCCTTCGAGCTGACCGATGAGTGGTGCTATCTGGACGAAGCACGCGCCGCGATCGACGCAGCGAAGGGCATGCGGTTCGAGCTCAACTATCAGGCCAATCTGACCGCCTGGGGGGCGGTGGCCTGTCTCCGGCTGTGGCGCATCACCAACGAGGAAGCCTATCTGCGCCAGAGCTACGTCTTTCTCGCCAGCTTCTTCCACAATACGGCGATGTGGGAGTCGCAGATTGCGAATGCCCGTCACTATCGCAATTTCCTGGGCGTCACCGCCCTCCACGATGCGCCGTATATGGCGATGTACGAATGTTTCGACAGCTTCGCCGCGTTCGAGCGCTACCTGAAGGACAGCGGACCGGACCTTGATCCGGCGGTGCGGTTGTTGCTCACCGACTATTGCCGCCACGCGCTTGACCGGGCGTGGTTCTATTATCCCGATGCGCTTCCGGCGGAGGCGATTGCCGGCGAGCAGCGGGAGAATAACGGCCATGTCGACCGTTCGCTCTCCTTTCCGCTGGAGGATCTCTATATCGATGGCCAGCCGGCGGGCCAGGTAGGTCAGGAGATTTACGGCGCCGGCGCGGCGTTTGTGTTCGCGAGCCGCGCGTTCCATCACGTCCACGAAGCACCGTTCCGCATCTTCTGCGATCATTTCCTCCTCGCCAGCGAGCGCCCCTCGGAACGCACGCTCAGTTTCCAGCTTGGCGGGGTCGAAGGCTGGGAGGCAGGCCTGTCGCTCGTTCGCGTCGGTCGTGCCAAACTGCCCGAATTCCGCGTGACGACGCTGGCAGGTGATCCGATCCCCGTTCACGCCAGTCAAAAAGACCGCGTCGACTATCGCGTGCCGGCGGACGGGCGGATTTCAATTGCCTGGTGACGAAACTCAATGCGCATTTGCGCGTCGCGTTTCCCAACCTTTCCTGGCTGCCGCGGAACGACTGGACGCGCTCTGCGAACTGCCGCCCTTGTGGCCGCCCTTTCGCGCGCTGTCGTGATTTCCGGTCTTTCCGCGACCGGAGCCCGATTTCTTGCCGCCTCCGGATTCCTTGTTCACCGTCGCCCAGGCGCGACGCTCCGCTTCCTTATGGCTGACGCCGCGATCCTCATATCCTTCCTCGATATGCCCGGCCTTGCGCTTTTGCTTGTCAGTATAGCTGCTCTTGTCTCCACGGGGCATGGCTCTTTCTCCCTCGACAATCCTCAAGGCGTAACGCGCGGGGAAACCCGAAGTGCCGGAAAGCACGCGATACATGCCCGCGGAACCGGGGCTGGCTCGTTCGGGTTCAGCACAACGGAGGAACATCATGTCCGATCTTGCCCAAGTGCCTGAACCCGGGACCATTGATGCAGGGGATGCTCACACCGGGCAGCCGGGCCTCGCCGGCCGCAAGGCGGTGGTCACCGGCGGAACGACCGGCATTGGCCGCGCGATCGCCGTCCTGCTCGCCGCCGGAGGAGCGAAGGTGTTCGTCTGCGGCCGGACGCCCGGGCACCTTGAAGACGCGCTCACGCGAATCCGTGCAGTTGGCGAAGGCGACGGGATCACTGTCGATCTCGCCAGCCGCGACGCCGTAGAAAAATTCTTCGACGCTGCGGGAGCCTTCCTGGGCGGGTTGGACATTGCGGTGATCAACGCCGCAGTGCCGGCGGAAGCGCTGGAGGAGACGCGGGATGACGAGACCGATTACCAGATCGCGGTGGATTTCACCGCATATCTGACCACTGCGCAAATGGCCGCCAGGCGCATGAAGGCCGGCAGCGACATCATATTGATCGGCTCGACATCCGCAGTTTCGCAAAGCGGTGGCAATTCGATCTACGTCGCAGCCAAATCGGGTATACAGGGATTTGCCCATTCCCTGCGCCAGGAACTCGCCGAGCAGGATATCAAGGTAGGACTGATCGAACCGGGTTTCACCGGTGCCGACTTCCAGTATCCCGACTTCCCGCCCGAAAAGCAGCGTGAGTTGATCCGCGAAGCCAGAATGCTGCGTGCGGAGGATATCGCTGTCGCGGCGCAATTCATGCTCACCCAGCCGCGCCGGACCGCCGTTTCGCTGATGCGGGTCGAAACACGCCGCGAGCACCCCTGAAGGCGCGCGAGCCGGAATCGACGCGATGATCTCTCGGCGCGTCGCATGGTGGGGATAGCGACGAGGGCTGACGGGTTCATCTCCGGGGCATGAAGGAGAAGGATGATGAACGACACCATCGCGACCACCGAGACCACCGAGACTCCTCGGCTTATCGCTTCGAACAAGGTCGACGGGACCTCGGTCTATAATCTCGAGGGCGAAAAACTCGGTTCGATCTATAATTTCATGGTCAACAAGCGCTCAGGCCAGGTCGAATATGCTGTCCTGACCTTTGGCGGGCTCTTCGGGCTGGGCGCCGATTATTACCCGTTGCCCTGGGACGTACTGACCTATCAGCCGGAACAGGGCGGCTATGTGATCAATCTCGACAAAAGCCTGCTTGAAAAAGCGCCGCATTATCCTGCCGATCGCGAGCCCGAATATAACGAGGACTTCGGGCGTCGCGTCCATGATTATTACGGGCTGGGCTATCCCACGCTCTGACTGCCGGCCCGGCCAGCCCGGCCGGGCCGATTTTTCCTCTATTCCACATCAGCACCCGTCACCTGCGCCAGCCTCGCACAAGGTTCATCAGGCGGGGAAACGCCGCGCTCAAAAGCGCGGGCGCGATATTCGCGCCCCATTGCGCGGTGCAGATTTGCGATGGCTGGCGTCGCGGCGCAACGCGCCCGCTCCTCGGATTGCAAGGCCCGCTTCAATAGATATTCGCTGTCTGGTCCGGGCATCGACTCTCTCCTGCCCGCCGCCCGATCTTCTGTATGACAGAAAGCCAGCGCGCTTGCGAATCCCTGCCCGGAAGCCCTGACTATATCGGAGGAAGCGTCTGCGCGACGCGGCACCAGTCGTGCAGTTCCTTGCTTCGTGCCCTACCGACCAGTGCCGCCGCATCGTCGATATGAAACGGGCGCGCGTCCTTCAGGTCAGCCAGTTCGTCCCAGCTGATCGGCGCCGCCACCGACGACACCTCGCGGGCGCGCGCCGAATAGGGCATCACGGCGGTCGCGCCGCGTTCGTTGCGCAGCCAGTCGATGAAGATGCGCCCCTTGCGCTGGGCCTTGCGCATGTTTGCGGTGAAACGCTTTGGGTGTGCTTCGGCGACGGCGCGGGCGAAACGCGAGGCGAAATCCTTCACCGCGCTCCAGTCGGCCGTGCCGTCGAGGCTGGCGATCACATGAATGCCCTTCCCCCCGGTCGCCATCGGGAAGGTCGCCAGCCCCATTTCGCCCAGCAGGTCGCGGATCTGCAGCGCCCCGCGCCGCACCTCGGCGAAGTCGAGCCCTTCCTCGGGATCGAGATCGAACACCAGCCGGTCGGGATGCTCGATATCGCTCGCCGGTGCTCCCCAGCCGTGAAACTCGATGCTGTTCATCTGCACGCAGGTGAGCAGTGCCTCGCCGTCATTGACGACCAGATAATCCGCCGTTCCGCCGTCCTTCTCGCGGATCGCGACATGGTCGACCTTGCCGCCGAACGCACCGCTGTCGTGCTTCTGGAAGAAGCAATGTCGCGCGCGACCCTGCGGGCAGCGCACGAGACTGACCGGTCGGCTGGCGAGCCAGCGCAGGATAGGGTCGGCGACGGTCGCATAATAAGCCGCCAGGTCGCCCTTGGTGCGGCCATCGCGGTCGAAGATCACGCGGTCGGGGTGGGTGATCGCCACACCGAACGGCGGTTCGCCGGAGGTGCTGTCCATGATCGCCGGAGCCTTCTCCTCTACCACGTCCGCTGCAGGCTTGTCCTCACGCAGGCCGAGGAAGCTGGCGTGACGCACCATGCCGTCGCCGGTCATCTCGGCAAAAGCGACCTCGGCGACGAGTTTCGGCGTTACCCAGACGACACCCCTCGCCGCGGCGCGCGGCACGTCGGCAGGCGGAGTCTTGCGGCGCAGCGGCGCGAGGCGCGCGAGCAGCATTTCGCGCGTTTCGGCGTCGAACCCCGTCCCGACCCGCCCGACATGACGGAACGCGTCGCCGTCATGCACGCCCAGCACCAGCGATCGCAGCCCGCGCCCCTTCTTGTCGCTCTCGACATAGCCGATGACGACGAACTCCTGGCGGCGGGTGCATTTGATCTTGAGCCAGTTGCGCGATCGCGTGCTGCGATAGGGCGCATCGGCGCGCTTCGACACCACGCCCTCATAGCCGCCGCGGCACAGTTCGGCGAACAGCTTCTCGCCGCCATTCCCGACATGCTCGGCGAGGTGGAGCGGCGCCTCCGCGCCGGCAAGCAGATCGGCGAGCCGCGCCTTGCGCTCGGCATTGCCCAGCCGGGTGATGTCCTCGCCGCGGTCGCGCAGCAGGTCGAACGCGAAATAGCGTAACGCGCCGCCATGCTTGAGCGCGTGCTGGAGCGCCGAGAAGCCGGGGCGTCCCTTGTCGTCGAGCGCGACGATCTCACCGTCGATCAGGCTGGGGCCCGGCAATCGCGCCGCCGCCGCGACGATCTCCCCGAATCGGTCGGACCAGTCGAGACCCGCGCGCGTATAGGCGATCGCTCGCCCCCCGCCGACGGCAAGCTGCACGCGATAGCCGTCATACTTCACTTCATGCAGCCAGCCCGGCCCGGCAGGCACATGATCGGCCAGCGTCGCGAGCTGCGGCGCGACGAAGGCCGGCGGCTTCGCGTCGTCGGGCGCAGCGCGCGAGCGCGGCGGCTTCTTCCCCGGTGCGTTGGCCGCCGTCCGGTCGGCCCTGGCCTTGTCGCGATCCGAATGCCAGACGGGATCGCCGCCGCCCGCAATCTCCGCCATCGTCCGGCCGCTGTCGACGCTGGTCAGCGCGATGTCGACCAGCCCGCCCGATGCGCCGGCATAAGCATCCTCCACCTTGCGCAGCAGCCAGTTCTCGCGCTTCTCACCCGGCCGCGGCTTCATCCTGACCAGCAGCCACTCGCCCTTCATCCGTTCGCCGTGGAGGATGACATGGACATGCCCTTCCTCGATCGTCTTGGCCGGGTCTTTGCCCCCGACCGCTTCCCAGGTGCCGCGATCCCACAGCATCACCGTCCCTCCACCATATTCGCCTTTGGGGATCGTTCCTTCGAACCCGGCATAGGCCATCGGGTGATCCTCGGTCCGCACCGCGAGGCGCTTGTCGGCGGGATCGAGGCTGGGCCCGCGCGTCACTGCCCAGCTTTTGAGCACGCCGTCCATCTCCAGCCGGAAATCCCAGTGCAGCCGCGTGGCATCGTGCTTCTGGACGATGAACAGGTGGCCGTTGTCGCGCGACCGGGTGCCCTTCGGTTCGGCGGTTCGCCCAAAGTCGCGCTTGCGCTTGTAGGTGGCGAGCGGATCGGGGCTGCGCGCCGCCATGTCAGGCGCTCTTGCGGCGGCTCGCGGCGGGTTTTTTCGCCGCCCGCCTGGTGGCGGCCGGCTTGTCGAGCGATTTTTTCAGCGCCGCCATCAGGTCGATGACATTGCCGCCGCCCGAGGGGCGGTCGTCAGCCGCCTCGACCGAGACCTTGCCCGATTTCGACTTGCGTTTGCGCGCGATCAGCTCGCGCAGCGCGTCGACATAGCGATCGTGGAACTCGCCGGCATCGAACGTGCCGCCCTTCTTCTCGATAAGCGAGGTGGCGAGGTCGAGCAGCTCGGGATCGGGTTTCGTGTCGGCAATCTCGCGGAAATAGCCCGTCGCCTTGTTGACCTCGTCGGCGTAGCGCAGCGTCTCCAGCAGC
This sequence comes from Sphingomonas sp. EU05-FHT14C10, assembly GCF_058790595.1. Classification (NCBI taxonomy): domain Bacteria; kingdom Pseudomonadati; phylum Pseudomonadota; class Alphaproteobacteria; order Sphingomonadales; family Sphingomonadaceae; genus Sphingomonas; species Sphingomonas sp. EU05-FHT14C10. Next base: position 29,766 of record NZ_JBYTEN010000013.1, read on the forward strand.
AGCCCGCGCCCGCACGGCTTCAGGGCGACGACATATTCGCGCCCGCGCATCGCGAGCTGGCCCAGCCCGACCTTGCGCGTCTTGCGCAGCGCCTCGCGCAGCACGATGAACGCTTCCTCGGCGAGGTCGTCCGCCGGCACCACATAATAGGGCTTCTCGAAATAGATCGCGTCGATCTCGCCGATATCGACGAACTGGGTCAGCTCCAGCGTCTTGCGGCTTTCCAGTTTCACGCCCTCGACCTCGGCCTCGTCGAGCAGGACATATTCGCCCTTCTCATATTCGAAGCCCTTCATGATCTCCTCGGGGTCGACCGGACCGATGCCGTCGACCACCTTCTCGTAATGGACCGGCTTGCCCGACGGCTCGTGGATCTGGCGGAAGGAGACGCTGGCCCCGCTCTTGGTCGCCGAATAGATTTCGACCGGTATTGACACCAGCGCCAGCCGGATCTGGCCTTGCCAATAGGCGCGGGCGGGCATGGGCGGTCTCCTTCGTTGCTCGGGCGATTCAATTCGTGCTTGCCGACATGGTTCCAATGCGGCGTGCCGGGCCTGCCGGGAGCTGCGTTCAACCTCGCTTCGGATTCAGCCAATGCGCCAGCTCGGCTTTGGAGGCAGCCGTTGTATGCGTCTTCATCGCCGATCGCATCAGTGCCAGCGCGGCCTTGCCCCGTTCCTCGTTGATCGCCGCGACGCAATCTTCGGGCACCCACGTCTCATAATCGCGCATATGTGCGTCGGCAGCCGTGAAGAGAATGCAAATCTCGGTGGAGATCCCGGTCAGGATGAGGCGCCGCACGCCGAGCTTGGGCAGCAGGACAGCCAGGTTTGTCGAGTAGAATCCTGAAAATTGCGGCTTTATCACGAAGAAATCGCGATCGCGCGGTTCAATGCGTCCATCTGCCAGACCGGGCCGCGTCCGCTCGACAAGCCGCGATTTCTCCGAATGCCATTCACCGAAATTATCGTTCACATAGATAGCGGGAATCCCTTCCGCGTCCGTCCAGTTCCGCAGGGATGCGATGGCGGCCGCCGCCCTTTCAGCCTTGATACGCAGTGCGTCCCCACCTTCGAAATCGAAGGGGTTGATCGTATCGACGATCAGCAGTGCAGATCGATTGCCGGGTTGATCCCTGTCGGGCGCGACAGGCGAGCGACCGGCGGCGTCTGCGCTATGCCGGATCATCTCCTGTCCCGCCGTACGACGCTGATCTTGCCGCCGCGCTCCATCGTGGCGAGCTCGACGTCTTCCACGCATCGCACCTGTTCCATGCGGAGTCCCTCCAGAAGGTCTTCATCGCTGATATTGTAGCGTAGCATCGTCGCGCGATCGGCCATTCCGTCCCTTACCAGGACGGCAGGACGCCCCTTGACGAACCGGGCCAACGGGTTTGATCGCACCGTGGCCATTGCCACAAACCGGTGCAGGATCACGAGCAGGAGAGTACCGGCCAATGAAGCGAGAAAGGGGGCCTTTCCGGTCATGGCGCGGCTGATGTTGGATCCCACCACAATCGCGACGATGATGTCGAGCGGACTGAGACTGGAAAAGGTGCGCCGGCCGGCGATCCTGATGCACAGCACACCGAATGCGAACAGGATGACGGCCCGCGCGCAGAACTGGAGGATGCCGGGCGTCCCGTCATCGGGACCGACGATCGTGACGATCCATTCCATCCTGGGTTTCCTTTTGCTTCAGCCCGGTATTGCAGCCATCGCGACCACGGCCGTGGCCATCACGATGGTGGCAAGCCAGCCGAACAGCTTGAGCGATGGCGATCCCGCAAAGTCGCGCATGATCCGGCGCGACGAAACGACGACCATCAACCCGACCATCACGGGTACCGCCACGACGCCGTTGATCACCGCGCTCCAGAACAACGCCTTCATCGGGTTGACCGGCGACCAGTCGATCGCGACACCTGCGGCAATGCCGAGAGCGATAACCATATAGAACAGCTTGGCTTGCGCCGGCTTGCTCTCGAGACTCGCCGCCTGTCCGCCAACCTCGCACACCGCGTAGCCGGAAGCGCCGGCAAGGACAGGCACGGCCAGCAATCCGGTACCGATGATGCCCAGGCTGAAGATCAGGAATGCCAGCTTGCCGGCGATCGGCTCCAGCGCGCTTGCCGCGTCAGCCGCGCTCTGGATGTCGGTCTTTCCGGCAGCATGCAGTGTTGCTGCCGTGCCGATCATGATCGAAAGGGCGACGATATTCGATACGGCCATCCCGGTGAAGGTGTCCCATCTGATACGGCTGAAGGCATCCGCCGCCTGGTCTCGGGCCTGTTTCAGCGGCTCGCGTTCTTCAACCTGCTCCAGTTCCTCGACTTCCTGCGCTGCCTGCCAGAAAAAGAGATAGGGGCTTATCGTCGTCCCGAAGATCGCCACGATCGTTGTAACTGCCTGCCTGCCGCCAACATGCGGTATCACCAGCCCCCTGGCGATGGCCATCCAGTCGAGCCTGACCATGAACAGCAACGCGATATAGGCGAGCAGCACAAGGGTCAGCCATTTCAGGAAGGCCGCATAGCGATGATAGGGAATATAGAGCTGGAGCAGGAGCGACAGGATCGCAAAGGCCATAGTGAAGCCGTGCTTGCCGCCGCCCGCGACCAGCGCCGAGGATTCGCCCATAGCGGCGAGATCCGCGCCGATATTGATGGTGTTCGCGAGCACGAGGAGCGCCACCAGCGTGACAATCAGCCAGGCCGGCATGACGGTCCTGAGGCTGTGGGCAAGGCCCTTGCCGGTGACGCGTCCGACCCGCGCGCTGGCCAGTTGCACCGCCACCATCAACGGATAGGTCAGGACCATCGTCCAGAGCAGACCAGTGCCGAACTGCGCGCCGGTCTGGGAATAGGTGGCGATGCCGCTGGGGTCGTCATCGGCTGCCCCGGTGACCAGACCCGGGCCCAGACGTTTGAGCTTCTCCGCAAGACCGTGGCGTGTCCCGGCATTTCCGTCGCTGGCCGACATCCTGCTCTCCCCGGCTTCCTGTATTTTTATGGGCCGGAGTCGCAACGCCCATATCGGCAAATCGTTCGCTTTGGCTGTTGCCTGCTATCCGCCACGATGGCCGGGGAACGCCTGGCATAAGCCAGACCAAAGCCATGCAGGGCTGCCGGGCGCCTTACCCTCGTCCTTCATCCTGTTCATTTCGCCGGCTTTGCCGGTGCGCAGCGGGCAGCCTTGCGGAGATCCTCGATGAAAGCGTGACGTTGGGCCGCACGGTCAACGGCGTCGCGAATCCGCAGCAGGAAGCTCGGGTGGATCGTTGCAAACAATACCGGCTGTTGATCCCATGGCACGGGATGTCTGCGGAGCGGGGCGAGCGTCTGCCGGGTGCCGGTCAACGCCTGGAGTGCTGTGGCGCCCAGCGCGACCACTACCACAGGGGAGACCAGCTGGATTTCGCGCATGAGCCACCAGCGATAATGAACAATCTCTGCGGTGGTTGGGCGGGCGTGTATTCGCCGCTTGCCCCGCAGCGTGAATTTGAAGCGCTTGACGGCGTTGGTGAGGAAGACCGCCTCGCGCTCGATGCCCGCTTCTTCCAGGCTGGACGTCAATAGCTGACCGGCCGGACCGACAAACGGGCGGCCGGCCCGGTCCTCCTGATCCCCCGGTTGCTCGCCAACCAGCGCGAGAGGCGCAGATGCCGGACCTTCGCCGAACACGAGTCTCTCCGAAAAATGGCCGGGAGACGGATTGTCCTCCCGGACCAGCGCCGCGTACAGTTCGGCCAGGCTTGAAAAGGCTCGTTCAGCCATCAGTCGTTTGTCACACGAATGGCCACGATCGATCCCCAGGGAAGACAGTCAGTGACCGTCCTGTCCTCTTCCGATCGAACGAAACACGCGCCCTGCGGGTCTATCGCCACCAGGCTGCCTTCCAGCCATCGCGGCTCCTGGTCGATACGGCCGAGATAGTGCACGGCAAGAGGCACGTGCCCTGCGGCCAGCTTCCGGCCGAGATATGCGATCATTCACGGTCTCCCATCTTCGCTCGTCCGATGCCGGGGCTTTGTCTGGGCCGGAAACGCATGATCATTGTTCGGAGAATCATCGCCTCGCGCGAATAGAGACAGGACGGCCCGCAAAACCGCCAGTCACCCTCAAACTTGGCCTTGTTTGCAACAGCCGGGCGAAAGGACGGATCGATCAGAGACGGGGAATGCCAGTTCGGACTTCGAGTGCGCGGCCGTAAGGCAGATCCACGAAGGTTCTGAAACTTGCGCAGGAGATCCGATCAGCGCGCCAGGATATTGCGCGGGAGCGTCAGGGAGATCTCGAAGAATACGCCGCGCCAGTGGCTTTCCATCGTTCCCTGAAGCCCTCTCAAGCTTGCCTGCAGCAGGGTGGTGCCAAAGCCGGCGCGAGGGCTTTCCGACCGCTGGCCACCCGTTTCGCGCCAGAGGATGGAAACGAATTGAGGATCAACGGTAATTTCGACGCGGAGCGATCCGTCCGGGTTGGAGAGCGCGCCATATTTGACCGCGTTGGTGGCGAGTTCGTGGAACAGCAGCGCAAGCGAGGTCATCGCTCGCTGCCCGACCACCGCGTCGCAATCCATCAGGGTGATACCGTCGCCGCTATAGGGTGCCATCACGGCCGCCAGAATCTCGCCCAGGGTCGTGCAGGCACCTTCCTCTCTGTCCTCGCTCTGAAGTACGAGCGCCTGTGCGGCAGCGAGCGAAGTGAGGCGTGCAGTCAACAGCTCGGAGAAGGACCGGACATCGTCGGTTCGGCGGCTGCCGATAGTGACAAGGCCCTGAACGATCGACAGCAGGTTCTTGATCCGATGCCGCATTTCGCTCAGCAACAGCGCCTGTTCGTTCGCATGGCGCACACGATCGCTGATATCGCGCGCAATCGTCGAGGCGCCGATAATCGCCCCTTCTGCGTTTCGGAGCGGCGATATGGTCACTTCAACCGGAATCGATATCGCGTTGCGGGTTCGCCGGACGGTCTCGAGCCGACCGATGCGTTCGCCCAGACGCAGGCGGGCGACGATATCGGCCTCCTCGTGCAAATGGTCTTCCGGGATGATCAGGCTGATTGGCTGGCCGACGGCCTCCTCCTGCGAAAAGCCAAACAGGTGCTCGGCTCCCGAGTTCCAGCTGGTGATCGTGCCGTCCAGCGTCTTGCTGAGGATGGCATCGGTCGTGTCCTCGACGATTGCTGCAAGCCAGGCTGCGGTGTCGGCGGAAAAATTGGGATCAGAGAGGGAATGCAGGCTGGCGGGGGGCATGTCTCATCCTTCCTTGCGACTGCGCATTCAAGGAGAGCATGTCGTCTGCGGCAGATTCGCGGTTGAGTTCCGACTGTGCATTGGCCGGCGGCCAGCCAGCGGAATAACAGACCCGCCTGCTGACGACAAATCAGTGGCGCCGTATTTCGATATGATCGAGCCTCTACTGGCTCGAACCGGCCTTGCTGGCGATCTGGACGACGGATGTATTGCGCTCGCCAGGAAGGCGGACGCCGAGGCATTCGTCGCCGCGCTGTCGCCCCTGCGCTTCTGGGCGCGCGAGCCGCTGATTGACCTCGATGCCCCTTCTTCCTGACCCGTCGCCAGGAGAATGCCCATATGCGGAAATAATTTTCAGCGGCGAGGCCTGGCGCCTCGCGGCATCACCGGCCCGGTGCAGACGGGCCAGGTCACAGCAGTTTTTCGCCCTTGGCCCAAAACTCCGCGCGCGATTCAATTTCGCAAATCATCCATTCTGTGATAGTTTTACGCATATCGTGAACCGTTTGCGCAATCGGGCCATGGCCCCGTGAATATTTTTCGCGGAATTAATAATGAAAAAATGGCTTTCGCAGCCTGTGATGGAATTTCGCACGCTCCCCCTTCCCGAACCGGGGATACCCGTAGGCTATGCGGCGCTGATCGACCGCTACAGCCTGGAAGTGCCTCTCTCCGGACGCCTGGCGGCGATCGCGGAGCGCCATCACCCCCGCTCGTCCGACGGGTGGTTGATGCTCACGCCCCGCCATGCTCCAGCCCGCGATCTTGCTGGCCAGTTGACCTTTGCCCTTCGCTACGAAGGCCTGGACCTTGTGGTGCTGGCGCGGCTCTTTCGCGTCGTGGCTCCAGGTGAGATTGCCGCGATCGTCGAAGCCAGCCCGACCGGCGCCTATGCGCGCCGGATCTGGTTTCTTTACGAATGGCTGACCGGCACCCATCTCGACGTGCCCGATGCCGGCAAAGTGCGCGCGGTGCCCGTCGTCGATCCTGGCCAACAACTCGGGCTCGCCGAAGGCGAGCCTTCGACACGCCACCGGGTGATCAACAACTTGCCAGGCACGCCCGCCTTCTGTCCGATGGTTCGCCGTACGCCCGCGCTCGACGCCTATCGCAATCACGCCCTCGACGTGCGCGCACGCGAGGCCGCCGGACGGATTCGACCGGACCTGCTGGCGCGGGCAGCGGCGTTCCTGCTGCTCAACGATTCCAAATCCTCGTTCGCGATCGAAGGCGAGCGGCCCTCAGGCACGCGCGCGACGCGCTGGGGACAGGCGATCGCGCAGGCGGGCACGCGCCCGCTCAGTCTCGCCGAGCTCGACCGGCTGCAGCAGGTCGTGATCGGCGACGCACGCTTCGTGCGGCTGGGGCTGCGAGAAGAGGGCGGCTTCGTCGGAGTCCATGATCGCGACACCAATATGCCGGTGCCCGATCATGTCAGCGCGCGGGCGCAGGACCTCGGATCGCTGCTCCAGGGCCTTATCGACTATTCCGGGCGCGCGATCGGGGGAGGCATGGACCCGGTGGCGGCAGCGGCCTGCCTGGCCTTCGGTTTCGTCTACATCCATCCCTATGTCGATGGGAATGGACGGCTCCATCGCTGGCTCTTCCATCATGCGCTGGCGCTGGCGCGCTTCAACCCGCCTGGACTGATCTTTCCGGTGAGCGTGGCGATCTACCGCAGGATCGAGGAGTATCGTCGTGTGCTCGAATCCTATTCGGCGCCGCTGCTGCCGCTGATCGAATGGCGTCCGACGCCCGACGGCAATGTCGAGGTGCTGAACGATACAGCAGACTTCTATCGCTATTTCGACGCAACGACGCATGCCGAGTTCCTTTATGCGTGTGTCGAACAGGTCATCGAGCAGGACATGCCGGCGGAAGTCCGCTTCCTCGAGGCGTTCGATGCGTTCAGCGATCGCATCCAGCAGATCGTCGACATGCCAGCTTCCCAGGTCGAATTGTTGCGCGGGTTTCTGGCGCAGAATGACGGGCGGCTATCGCAACGAGCCCTGACCCGTGAGTTCGCGGCATTGAATGAGGATGAAGTGGCTGAGGTTGAACGCGCCTATGCGCTGACCTTCATCGAGTGGCCGGTCAATCCTGATTGATTGCGGAGCGCGTTGAACCCACTGCGTGATGACGGCTGTTCGAGACAATAAAATTGATGGACCCGCGCAAGTCCGTATGGACATGTCCATGTCAACACAGTATAGATCAGTTGTCGGAGAAGATAAGAGGAAGACTGGTATCCGAGAACTCAAACCGCATACACCGAGGCTGGAAAGGTGTATTTTGCTGGTACAAGATTACCACCGATTTTGGTTGGGTAAATATTCTCAAATTTATACAAATATTTGTTGAGTTCTCTTCTGCACTTTCCCCATCCGCAGACATCCGTCGACGTCGCGCAAGTGGCTGGGGAAACAGCGTTTTTTCAAATATCATTCCGACGAAATTTGGGCGGGTTCGCCGAGAGACCAACGCTTTTGTTGGTCTATTTCAGCCGCGGATTCGCCCGTTTTCGGACGGAGATACCAACATGGCTCTTACCGCACTGGGGATCAGGAACGCACAGCCCCGGGCCAAGGCGTACAAGCTCAGCGACGAGCGGTCCCTCTACCTCCTGGTGATGCCCACCGGCTCGAACTCGCCGCCGCACTCGCATTCCGGATCTGAATGAGTCTCAACCCCAAGACGGCGGCGGGACAATATACCGGGATCTCGGCGAGCGGTGAATTCCATCGCGCTACCCCCGGCGGATCGCTGCGGGAGGCAGCGGCCCACCGGGGAGAGGCAGTGTCTGACGCTTTCAGGTTCAAAAGCGCCAGGTAAGACGGGCGAGACCACTGTTAGAGGTATAGCCCTTGCCGATGTCAGGTACGTATTGCACCGAGAGACTGACATTCTTCAGGCCGAGCAACTCAGCACCGACCGAGAAGCGTCCGAGCGTGCCCGGCCCGGCTGTTCTGATGTCGAAGCTCTGGCTCTGTGGTTGATCCGCAAAGCGCGCGTTGATGGTCCAGTCGCGGTGTGTGCCGAACTCGACTGCGGCACTGGCAAAGGGCCGGAGCGTAAGCGTGCGGCTGAGCTTCAGCGTTGCACCAAGTTCGGCGCCTGCAACGCCGATCAGCGCTGTGTCGGCCCGCCCTTCGACTGCCAGAAGGAATGGCGAGTTGCCGGTCTCGGTGAAGGCCTTGTCGACCACGTGGATCGCGTGGCCCTCGACGAAGGGGCGCAAGAAGCTGCTGGTCCCCAGCGGCAGGCTGTAGGCGGCGCGGAGATGCGCACCGACCTGCCACTGCCGGGGCTTGGCGTCGGCCTGGTCGGTCAGCCCGGCCACCGTCACCTTGCGCGCCGAGCTATACCAGCCATAGGCACCATCGACCCCGCCCGACAGCTCGACCGCGCCCGAGGCATAAAGCGCGCCGATGCCGCCGACGAGCGCATCGCCCGACACGCGCGCCCCGCCTTGCTTGTCACGCAGGTTGCTATGTTCGTAGGCCATCGACCCGGTGAGCGCGAGCTCAGGCGAGAGCTGGATCTGCCCGCCCATCTGCCAGGCAGTCGCCGTTGCATGATAGCCGAGCGTATCGACACCTTCCTTCTGGTCCGAACCGTTGACCAGAACGCGACCCCATACGCAGCTGTCGGTATCCTTCGCGCTCAGCGGCGCGCCCGAGCATCCGCCATAGAGGTTCATCGCGAAGGTGCGGCTGCTGTTGAAGCGGAACGCGCCGATCGCGCCCAGCGCCCTGCCCGACATGGACGAGAGGCTGGACATATAGTCGGCATCGCCATTCACGCCGCTGAGCCGCGCGAAGCCCTTGTCCATCGTCGCGCCGCTGTCGAACAGCGACTGGAGGTTGTTCGCCACTGCGCGCTGGTTGGCACCCATGCTGCTGGCCTTGTCGCTGAAGTGTGCGCTTGGCGTCACATGCAGCGCCTTGCCGTCAGTATCGAAGGCGAAGCTGTAGAGGTGCGTATCCGATGCCGAGGAGATTGTCGGATCGAGGCTGAGTGTGCCCGTGGCGGTCGCCAATGTCGTGGTGGCCTTGCGCATCACCGTCGGATGAATCTCGACCTTGCCGCCGATCTTGGCGTCGCCATCGATCGTCAGCCCGACGCCCGACTTGTTCGAGAAGTCGCCCGTCAGCACCAGCGTGCCGCCTGCGCTGTTGGTGAAGCCACCCGTGATCGCCAGCGCCTTGCCACGCACGTCCATCACGCCATTGTTCGTCACGCCGCAGGCGCCGACGGTCACCTGGTCGCCGCCGCCATAATGGCCGTTGTTGGTGAAGCAGCCAGTGCCGCCGCCATTGGTCAGCAGCACGTCGCCGTTCATCGTGCCGTTATTGATCACCTGCGTGTAACCGGCATTGCTGTAGACCGCGACGGCGTTCATTTCCGTGCCATAGGTCTGGATCGTGCCGTTGTTGGTCACGGTGTTGACGACGGGCTTGCCGTTCACCTCGGCGCCGGTGCCGCCATGGTCGATATAGATGCCCGCCGACGTGCCGTTATAGCCGGTCGGCACGCTATTGGTGCCGATCTGGATCAAGCCGCCCGACGCCACCGTCACGCTGATCGGCGAGTTGGATTTATCGTCTCCCTGGCTTTGCGCGAATACGCCCAGCGAGGAATAGCCGGTGGTCTGGATGGAGCCGCTGATCGTCACATCGATCGCGCCGCCCTGACCGGACCCGCCGGCGGTGCCGATGAACGCGCCGTTCTTGTTGGAGATGCGGCCGCCACCGCCGCCGATCGACTGGAGGAAGATCGCTGGCGTGCCGTCACCCGTGGTGCTGATCGACACGCCCGCGTCGACATTGACGTTGATATAGCCGCCGCTCCCCGACATGTGCGTTCCGCCGTTCATGCCGAAGAATTGTTCGGTCCAGCCGGTATCGCCGGCAAGGCCGCCGCCGCCGCCGATCGACTGGGCCAGGATGCCGATCGCACCCTTGCCGCTGGTGGTGATATTATCGCCGACGGAGACGAACAGGCCGCTATTGCCGCTGTTCGGATCGTTGACGCCGTCGTCGTTCACGCTCCCGGAGCGGCTTCCCGAACCGAAGAAGTCCGCAGTGGTGCTGCCGACCGGCTTGCCGCCGATCTGAAGGCCGCCGCCGCCCGAGATCGACTGGGCAAGGATGCCATAGCTGTTGTCGCCCTTGGTGGTGATCGCGCCGCCCTTCTGGGTCGTGACGTTCACCAGCCCGCTGACGCCCGCGCTGTAGCTGCTCGACCCGCCGAACTTGAACTGGATGTCATAGTCGGTGCCGCTGGTGCTTGCCGAGCCGCCCGCGCCTTCGAGGTTGGTCGCCAGCGTTTTCACGATGCCGCCGCCGCCGGCGATCGACTGCGCGATGATGCCGATCGAGTCATGCGCGGTCGTCGCGATCGTGCCGCTCGACGTGATCCGCACCTGGCCGGAGGCATCGCTGCTGCCGCCATTGCCGCCCGCCGAGATGGACAGCGACTTGAAGGCGCCGTCATTGGCGTCGTCGTCGCCATTATTCTTGCTGTCGGTGCTGACCGAGCTGGCCGATGCGCCGCCGATGCCGCCGCCGCCCGAGATCGACTGGCCGACGATGCCGGCCGCGAGCGCGCCCTTTGTATAGATGCTTCCCGTGTTGCTCACGGTGACCTGGCCGCCAAAACCGCCGCCGCCGCCGCCGCCGCCGACCGACAGGTTGCCGCTATAGTCGTTGGTCGAGGCCGTGCTCGCCGCACCGCCCTTGCCGCCGCCGCCGCCGATCGCCTGCGCGAGGATCGCGTCCGAATGATTGCCGAGCGTCGCGATCTCGCCATCGTTGGTGACGGTGACGAGGCTTGCCGCTCCGCCGCTGCCGCCCTTTGCGCCGAGGGCGACGGTAAGCTGGATGCTCGTCGATTCATTGTCGTCGTCGGTCTCGCCCTTCGACTGGGCTTCGCTATCGAGCTCGCTGTCGATATCGTCGTCGGCGACCGCGCGCACGCTCGTCGTGCTGTCGCTGAGCAGGCTGCCTGTGAAGCTCACCGCATTGTTGAGCCCGAGATAGGCGCTGAGCGCGCCGCTCCCGCCCGCATCATAGGCCGCCTGCAACTGCGAGAGCGCCGTCAATGCGTTCCCGCCGCTGTTGCCGCCCGCAGTGTCGGACTTCTTGGTGCCGATATTCGACCCCGCCTTGCCCCCGACGCCGCCGCCGCCGCCGATCGACTGCGCGACGATGCCATTGGCGTCGGCGCCGAAGGTGACGATCGTCGAGTTGGCGTCGTTGAGCACGGCGACCGTATCGATCTCGTTGCCGTTGCCATCGGTATGATAGGTGCTGCCGCCATTGCCGCCATTGGCGCCCAGCGTGACCGTCGCCACATAACTGCCCTTCGACGAGCCTGCGGCACCTCCGCCATGGCCGCCGCCGCCGCCGATCGCCTGTGCGCCGATGCCGAACGCACCGTCGCCAAGCGTGATGATCGTGCCGCCGATATTGTTCGCGATCGCGCCATAGCCGTCGCCGCCGCTGCCGCCGGTGCCGCCCATGGTGAGCGTGGTCGAGATGGTGTTGCCGTCGCCGCTCGACGTGGCCTGCCCGTCGCCCGCGCCGCCCGCGCCGCCGCCGCCGCCGACCGACTGGACGAGCATGCCAGCTGCAGACTCGCCGGTCGTCACGATGACGCCGCCGCTGTTGGTGGCGGTCGCGTTGCCGCCCGCGCCGCCGGTCTTGCCCTTGCCGCCGAAATCGAGCGTGGCCGTAATGGCATACCCGCCGCTCGATGCGGTCGAGGCCGAGGAGGCGTCGCCGCCGGCGCCGCCGCCGCCGCCGACGGACTGGACGAGGACGCCGACCGCACCCTCGCCGGTAGTGGTGATCAGCCCGTTGTTGGTCGCCGCCAGCAGACCGCCGTCGCCCGCCTGGCCGCCCGATCCGCCGATGGCCGCCGTGATCGAGATCGCGACGTCTTCGGCTGCATAGACGTGCGCCTTGGCAGTCGACGCGCCGCCCGCGCCGCCGCCGCCGCCAATCGACTGGGCGAGGATGCCGTAACTGTCCGAACCATCGGTCGTAATGCGTCCGGCGTTCACGGCCGTGGTGCCGGTGCACCCGTCCGATGCCGCGCAGGCATCGCCGCCTTTGCCGCCCGAGCCGCCAACCGACATCGACACGCCGAGGCCCGCGCTCGTCACCGAGCTATAGGCGGACCCGCCTTGTCCGCCGCCGCCGCCGATCGATTGGACGAGGAGCCCAGGCGAATGCGCGCCATGCGTCAGGACCGAACTGCCGGCGAGGCTGGTCAATGACGAGGTGAAACCATTGCCGCCCTGTCCGCCGGATCCGCCGACGACATAGTTGAAGCCGGCGCTGGTTCCCGTGGCATCGCCCGCCTTGCCGCCGCCGCCGCCGATCGACTGCGCCGCGAGGCCGTCCGAGCCGAAGCCGAAGGTCTCGACCGTCGACTGGACCGAAACCGAAACGCTGTTGCCGTTGACGGCATTGCCGCCGTCGCCGCCGACCGCGAAAATGCCCTTCGAGTCCGAGCCGCTGCCGCCGCCGCCGCCGACCGACTGGGCAAGCAGGCCGGGCGATCCCTCGAAATTTTCCGGATCGACATAGACGCCGGTCGTGACGGCCATGCCGCTGCCCGTCACGATAACGGTGCCTGCCGTCCCGCCGCTGCCGCCCGATCCGCCATTGGGGCCGATGACATATTTGCTGGGCGTGCCGCCATCGCCGCCATTGCCGCCCAGCGACTGCACCAGCACGCCGGGCGCATAAGTGCCGTTCGCCGCGATGATGCCGCCGGCGCCGCTGAAGGTCAGCGTCACGTTGCCGGCGTTGCCGCCGCCTCCCGCGTCGCCGCCCGAACCGCCGGTCGAATTGCCCTGTCCGCCTGAACCGCCCATGGACAGGACGTGGAGCGCCGCATCGCTATCGGCGGATTCGACTATCCGGACATTCGCGCCGATCGTGACGTTGACGTCGTTGCTGTTGCCGCCGCTGCCGCCGCTGCCGCCTTGCGATCCGTCGATATTCTCCGCGCTGCCGCCGTTGCCGCCGGTGCCGCCGACGCTCTGGACGAGGACACCGGTGGCGCCCACGAAACCGTTATTGTTTACATTGCCGCCGGCGTTGAGGAAGGTGGCCGTTACCGCGCCACCATTGCCGCCCGTCGCACCGTCCGCGCCCTGACCTGAAAGGCCAACGCCCCAATCGCGGCCTCGCCCGCCCAGGCCGCCCTGGCTGGAAAGGAAGACGCTGCGGAAATTGCCGGTGAAGAAGCCGTCAAGCGTGGCATTGACGTTGCCGCCTTGCCCGCCATAGCCGACCGCATCAGCATTGCCGTTGTCGAGATTGCCCTTCCCGGTATAGCCGCCCTCGCCACCCAGCGAGTAGATCGTCATCGCGCTGATGCCGATCGACGTGTCCTGCGACGTGCCGGAAACCTGCGTGCCGACCGAAATGGTGATGTTACCGCCGCCGCCGCCGACGCCTCCTTCGGCGCCGCCGGTGTTGTTCTCGCCCTGCTCGCCATTGCCGCCGATCGACGTAGCGTTGACCGGCGAGTTGATCGTCGCACTATCGTCGAAAAGCTGGGGATTGAACGCGACGACAAGATCATAGTCAGCCGCCGTTCCGCCAGGCGTGCCGGGATTGCCCGAGCTGTGACCATCCCAGGTCGGCGTGCCGGCCGTATAATAGACGCAGGCCTGCCCGATGAGATTGCAGCCAACCGTCTGGGCGCGCACCGGGGCGGCACCGAACGTCCCGACACCGGCAGCGACAAGCAGAGCCGCGGAAGTGGTCATGCAAGACGACGAGAGCAACGGCTTCTTATCTTTTGAAACATAGATCATCGGAAAACCCCTTCGCAAATGGCGCTGAAGCCATATGAATGTGCTTAAGTGCGCCATCTCCACAGGGCGCGGGTATGGTGCGTCACAAATCAACTTGATGATTTGCGAACTTATTCGATCCAATTTCTTGGCAACGCAGCCTGTACCGCGCCACTGCACTTCAATTTGATGGGTGCCTAATATGTCTTGCCGGCCGCGTCGTCTTGTCACGAATCGGAGAAATTTTTTCCATTTCCCGAAAATCGATGAAATTGTGGGCTCTTGCCATTTGGCGGGGAGGCCTGCTTGGGCGAACCGTCCGGTCCAAATCGGGCCGTAGACGCCATTGCATCACATCCTGGTGGATCATGGCCGGGCTTCCGACTGCAACTGGGAACGACTGGCCAATGTCAGGATTCTTGCGACGGACTGAGCAATATTGCGCATGATTCGAGGGTCGCAAAACTCTTCCACGTAGACGATGTTGACGATCAGCTTTCCGTCAAAGGCCGTCACCGACACGTTCGGATATTTCTTCATCCAGCCCAGCGCATATTCAAAGCCGTTCACTTGGAGCCGTGCGAGGGGCCAGTGGAACCGGACCGACTGCATGTTGGAGACATTGAGCGCGACAGGGGGCTGAAGCGGGTCGCCGAAGGTCTTCGGATAGGTCACGTAATCGTGAAAGATGGTGCCGTTGGCCGCGCCGGCGTGGATGTCGTCGAAAACCAGCTTCGCAAGATCGAAGAACGGCCGATCGAGATCGGGGATTGGGGTGATGTGTCCGGTTATCGCCGTGAAGACAAGATCCGGCGAAATATGCGGCTCGAGCCTGCGACGCATGTCAATCGACGACCGCATGAGAATCCGGCCGGGTCGGTCTTTCGCCTCGCTGCGGATCGCGCAGGCGAAGGCGACCAGAAGAAGCGCATGCACGGAAGATTCCCGCTCATGGCTCAAGGTGCTCAGCCTGCACAGGATGTCGGCGTCGATGACGACCTGCTCCAGGCAATGATGCACGGGCAGCCCGTCATGCGGCGCACGCATCGGGATTTCCGCATAGGTGCCCGAATAGCGGGGATATTCTTGCGACTGGCCGGTTGGAAGGGAGGCGAGGCTCCGGTCCACGGCCGGGTCGACGGGGGATGGGAAGGGCTGTTCCTCCAGGGCTGGAACGATGCCGCGCACAATGCAGTCGCACAGATAGGCGAGGCAGGAGTGCAGTTCGACCAGCGAGGTTGCGTCCGTGATCGCGTGGGATGTGAGCATGAAGATATCGAGACTGTCTTCGCCAGCGATCACGTGGACGGTGTAGAGCTGCGACGCCGTATCCAACGTCGCATTCAGCAGCCTGGCGTAGAGCGTCTCGACCGCATCCGCACTGGCAGGCAGCCATGCCTCGATTGCGGAGCGGTCGTCCGTGCGCTCTACGAAGCGGCCGTCCTCGACGACGGCGCGGAGTATCCCGTAACGCCTTTCCAGATGTGCGACGGCCTGCGCGAGCTGCGCTTTGCCGACGCTACCGGCGATGCTGCTCCGGCTCACCACGATCGTGCCGGTCGCGATATAGACCAGCTCCGTCGGCGAGGCTGCGCGAAAGACGCATCTGGCGGTCATATAACCATCCTTTGGCCGCGTGCCTGCCGGACATGCGCGGCAATCCCTGCAAACGATCAGCAGTCCGCTTGCGCGGTTGCCATATGCCGATGCGAACGCGCATGGCAGCGCAGTTCCTGTAACTATTTGAGATAAAGCGACACAATATCGGCTGCCGATGGCGCCATCGGCGCAGCTTATGGCTTGTTATGCGCGTCCGACCACGTCTGGCGCATATCGCGCAGAACCCATGTCAGGCCATCGTCCGGGATGAGATAGCCGCCCACGCCGTCGGTGAAGAGCAGGTCGAAGATTCTCCGGCTCGCCGCATCGATCTCGGCATCGCTGGGATCGCCGGGTGGTGGCGCGGGGATCAGGATCGTGATCCTGTCATGGTCCTGCGCGATTGCCTCGATGCGATAATCCCCGTCCGGCATGGACCCGAAATATTCCGCTAGGCCCTTTACGGGATCGTCGATCAGGCGTCTGCGAAGCGCTGCGTCATGCTGCAGGGCACGGTAGTGTGCCGTGAAGAAGTCCTGCTTGTCGGTCATGGATGCGCTCTCCTGTAGGATTGGCGCATGGCAAGCAGGCTGAGCTTGAGCGCCTGCGGCATGATCCAGCAGAAGGATTCCGCGCTTTGCCAGAGATCCATCTGGTTAAGCACCCTGTCGCTGTCCTCGCCCGGGTCCGCCAAGGGCGGAACCACGAAGTAGAGCGTGTCCCGCCGCTGGATGCGAATGTCGAGGCGAACCTCGTCGGCGACGTCCACCCCCAGGAGCGCAAGCGCCTCCTTCGGGGCGGTTTCAAGCAGGCTGGCGAACTGGGGATCGCGCCAGGCGTGCTCGACGATCGCGCGCTCAAGGGACGAATTCATCCCGCCCTGATCGATCTTCTTCCCTTGAGGCACGGTTTGTTTCTCCGCCGGTCAGGTTGGATGTAATGACCGGCTCCGGTCATGCCGGGGCCGGCGGGACAGCCATCATCGGCCGGGCTCAGGAGAAGTGCAGGCCAACCGGGCGCTTGCGGCGCATCGCATATCCGACCGCGCCGAGCCCGACGATCATCATGGCCCAGCTGGCGGGTTCTGGAACGGCCGGCTGGGGGCCGGTCAGGAGCACCGAAGAGATGCCGTCGGCCCAGAGCTTGTGCACCTGCTGGGTCGGATGGACATCGTTCCAGTATGCGAAGCTGTCGATATTCTCGGCATTGGCGCCGCAGGCGGCGGTCGTGCTCGTGTCGAACGGCGCGTTCTTGTAGCAGAAATCGGTCACATTGGTGATGCCGTAATTGGCCGCGTTGGCCAGGATGTTGGCGTTGAACGCGTGCAGATCGAAGAAGGTCACATCGACCCCGCCGCCGGCCTCGAAGTCATTGACCCCAGCCGCCAGCAAGCTGTTGTAAAGCAGAGTGTTGGCAGTCGCCTCGGCGACAAGGTCGGGATGTTCCTGGCCGAATTGCGGGATTTCCCCGACGTCCGGGACATTGATGATGAGAAACCGGGTCGCGCCGGCGCTCTTGAGCGCCTCGATGACGGACAGCTCGGAGGCCACGCCGGCCTGGATGTCGACTGCGCCGCCGCCGCCCGGCAACGTCGCGCCGCGGATGTCATTGCCGCCGATGAAGATGGTGTAGAGCGCGTCCGGGTCTGCCGCCCCGCCGGCATGGCCGAGATAGGCCGCAAGCTGATCGGGCAGATTGATGCCGTCGATCCCCTCAGCCTCGGCCAGCGCATGGGGCAGGCTGGCCGGATCGAACGCCCCTGTGCCGTTGCCGGTGCTGGGCTGCGCGGTGGCGCCGCCAACCGCATAGCTGGTGCCCGGCACATAGTCCGGCGAGAACAGGCCATTGCTGTCGGCGAAGCCGGTGAGCCAGAGCGAAGGATCTGCCGACAGTCCGAAACTGTTGGCGACCAAGCTGATCGCGGTGGGCCCGTTGGTGAAGCTGTAATGATAGCTTGGCGGGTCGGGGAAGGGGCTGCCGAACGCTTCGGCGAGGTTGCCGCGATCCGAAAGACTGTCCCCGAACACATAGATCGCGCTGTAGGGATCGGCTGACGCCGTCGTCGCAGACAGGGCCAGCCCCGCCACGGCCAGCACGAGCTTGAATGGGTGGAACATGATGAATCTCCCGACCTGAGCAGTTGAGAGGCTGGCTATCAGGGGTAGGCAAGCGGCACGAATAGGGTCTCGATATGGCGCCATCGCCTTTACTTATAGGCGTCCCGGCTCTCTCCCGATCGCGCTGGCGCGAATGCCCTGGGCAGCCTCGCCTAAAAGCGACTGACCGTCGCCGCACCTCCATTGCTCTGCACCTTTGGAAGGCAAGCGATAAGCGTTGCCGATGGGGCAATAGCGAACGGGTCTTTCCCGTGTGCCCCCACGCCGTGCCATCCGGCCAATCAGCACTTGGAACGCATAGATTGGAAAGGCGCTCTCATGGCCACGATTGCCGCTTCCCCGCCGCCGTCACTCCTCAACTCCGCACAAAGCCGGCATGTCTTGCTCGCCTGCTATCTCGGCTGGACGCTGGATGCGTTCGATTTCTGCATCATGGCCTTTGTGCTGAGCGATGTCGCCAAGGCTTTCGGTGTGCCGCTAGGCAGTGCGGCCTTCGCGATCACGCTGACGCTGATGTGTCGGACCTTCGGTGCGCTGATCTTTGGCCGCATCGCCGACCGTTTCGGTCGCTGGGTCACGCTCATGGCCAACATATCATGCTTCTCGGTGCTCGAACTTGCTTCCGGCCTTGCGCCGACCCTCACGACCTTCCTCATCCTGCGCGCGCTGTTCGGCATCGCCATGGGCGGCGAATGGGGCGTGGGCGGCGCGCTCGTCATGGAGAGCATTCCCGCGCATCGGCGGGGCCTTGCCTCGGGTATATTGCAGTCCGGCTATTCCGCCGGATACCTGCTGGCCTCGCTGCTTTATCTTGCCATGCCGGCGCTTGGTTGGCGCGGCATGTTCATCGCCGGCGCGGCGCCCGCGTTGCTCGTCCTCTACATTCGTCGAAACGTTTCCGAGAGTCCGGCCTGGCAGGCCATGCCCGCAGAAGCGCGCAAGGTGAACATGGCGCCGACACTGCACACCAATCTGCGCCTTGCGCTCTTCGCCATTGCGCTGATGACCGCCTTCAACTTTCTCGCCCATGGCGCGCAGGATCTTTATCCCAGTGCTCTGTTGAAGGGGCAGCGCGGCCTCTCCACGGATATGATCTCCGTCGTGATGATTGCCGCCAATGTCGGCGCTATCCTGGGTGGGATTCTCTTTGGGCAGATATCCGAGATGATCGGCCGCAAACGCGCTGTCATCCTCGCAGCGCTGCTTTGCCTGCCGGTCCTGCCGTTCTGGTACAGCGCAAGCACGCCGTTCGCGCTCGGCCTAACTCACTGCGCGCTGCTGTTCTGCGTCCAGGGCGCATGGGGTGTCGTGCCGGTATACCTCATGGAGATGTCGCCGCCGACGGTTCGCGGCACTTTCCCCGGCGTCGCCTACCAGGCAGGCAATTTCATCGCGGCCGCCAACGCCAACGTCCAGATCTGGATGGCGGTCGGCCTGGGCGGCAACTATGCGCTGGCCATGTCATCGACCGTTGGCGCCATGGCAGCGCTGATCGCCCTGCTGGCGGTCATCGGACCAGAAACCAGGGGCGCCCCGATCGGAATCGACAGCATCTGAACGGCGAGGGCGCCTGTCCAGTCGGGCAAGGGCGTGATCGGCGATCTATCCGTCCGCTGATATTATCCGCCCAGGCCAGCGGTGACCAGAAGTCCGCCGACAACGCCGATGTTGGTCAGAAAGGCGTTGCTTGCTCCATGGCGTGCAGGGCCGACGGGCATCGTCCAGAAACGCAGCACCATGAGCGTTGCCGCCGCCGTGAAGATAGCGAGGCCGAGCGCTGCGGGCATGACGTAAAGGCCGATCGCCAGCAAACCACCCGCGACGATCTGGAAAAGACTGCCGATGACGAGAATGGTGCGGGAAAAAGGAATGCCATTTTGCGTCATCAGGGCGGACACCTGGTCGAGACGCCAAAAATGCGAAACGCCGGCAAAAACGAAAAGGAAGCCAATCGCGGCGTGGCCGGCTATGATAAGAATATGATTCATCGGTAATTTCCCGAGACATGGGTATTGAATGAGTGGAGATGGGCCGCATCGCGCCGAGAAAGGGCGGGCGTCAGTTTCTCACCGGCTCGATGCCGTTGGTGCCGTCCTTGCCGACAAGGCCGATAATGAACTCGCTGAGCAGGTCGCGCACGGCGGCATAGGCAGCGGAGAGCGGCGTGTCGTTTGACCACAGAATGGAGGATGTGAGGACCAGCGGCGGATCGAGCGGGCGTGGTGCGGCCAGGCCGGCGAGCGAGGTCTCGAAGTCGGGATGGGTCTTCGGCGTAATGGTGGCGCCAAGGCCGCCGCGCACGGCTTCCAGCAGCATCGGTCCCTGATCGGCTTCCGCGGAGAGCCGCACTTCTGCGTGCTCACGCGCAAATGCCCGATCGAGCAATTCACGCAGTGCGCTCGGGGCCGGCGGCAGAATGAGGCGCTCGGCGGCGATTCTGTCGAGCGAAACCTCGCCACAGTCATTGGCAGCGCGTGCGCCGGAAAGGAAATAAAGCCGATGCCGGAAAAGCGCTCGGCGCTCGAAGCGCGTGGAAAGCTGATTTTCGAAAACGCAGGCAAGATCGAGCTTGCCGTTAGCGAGGCATGCCTTGATCGTCTCGCTATCCCCGACCGAGATGCGCAATTTGATGCGCGGGAAGCGATCGCTGGCCGCCCTGATGAACGGTATGGCGATCAGGTCGGAGAATTTCGACGAGAGGCCGAGCGAGACCACGCCTTCGAGATCCTGATCGCAGGACAGGATCGTCGAGAGTCGTTCCATCCGGCGCAGAATATGCTGCGCTTCGCGGTACAGCGTCTTGCCTGCGGGCGTGGGCATGATGCCGCGCACGCTGCGGACTATAAGCGCCGTGCCCAGGTCGCGCTCCAGTTCGGCAATCTGCTGGCTGATTGCAGGCTGGGCGACGTGGATCGTCTCGGCGGCGCGGCTGATACTTCCCGCATCGATGACGCTTACGAAATAGTGCAGGTGTCGCAACCGCGAGTGAGCGACCTCGCGCCGCAGCGGACGCTGCGCGGGCGGAATGGCCGCCGCTCCGGATTTGCACGCTCCCAATGGCCCCGTTCCCATCATCATCGCCTCCACGCAGGTCAGGGCAAGCTGTTCAACCATCCGCCCCAGCGCATGACCCTTTGCGGCGCGGAACGGCAAGGAAGCGACTATGTCCTGTCCCGACCTTCGCTACCCGAATTGATCAGGCGCGGCTTGTCGTGTGGCGGGGATTCTCTTTCCATTTTTCGGTTTGGCCTGCGGGGCGGCATTGCTCCGGCTGCTCCAGGAAAGAGCGCGAGGTGAAGAAGGGATGTTCAGGTGAAGCGGAGATTATGGCGACGCCGCATTATCAAGACGCAAGTGCGGAGACCGCTGCTACCGATTGGTCGATGTCGAACAGGCGCAGGTCGATTCCCGTTGTGGCCAGGGCGGTGGCATGTGCGGCATCCGCTGTTTCCATAACCAGCTCATCTTGGCCGCTAGCTCGCGCGGCGACGAAGACATTGCGCAGTATGACCGATTGAATGATGAAAGTGGCCGCGATCACCCGACGCATTTCCGGATTGGCATTCGCGAAGGTGGCGCTGGCTTTCAACGCGAGGCGGACGCGTTCACAGAACGCATCGATATAGCCTACTGTCGGCACCGTCGCTCGCTGTGCAACCACCTGAGCGATACAGAGATATGCTCCGACGACATGTGCGAGATCGTTGAGGTCGACCAGATAGAAGCCATAGGCTCGACGGTAGAGATCAAGAAAGTCGTTGTTCTCAAGCATGGTTTCGAGGCGCGCTGCGTTCTCCGGATCGCTTGCGCGCAAGCTATCCGTGATCTGTTTCGCGAGCTGAGACCAGTCGAAATCCCCCCCCAACCCGCTCTCGGCAGGGCAGGTGACTGCGGCAGGCCAGGACAATCGCTGGAAGTTCAACGCGAACGCTGGCGTGAACCAACGGGACGCCGTGGGGAAGACGGCCTTGGCGAGGCCGTAGGAAGGCATGCGCGCACTTTCGGGCGAACCCCCTTTGATTTTGCCGGACGTGGATGGCAGCGCCACGATGCTCGGCCGGTCGCCGCTCCTGGCCCATTCGCCGGGGGTGGTGCCGACCACCTCCGAAAAGACACGATGGAACTGCGAATAGCTGCCGAAGCCTGCTTCCAGAGCGGCGGTTAGAAGATCACCGCTTTCCGGGTAAAGAATGTGGAAGCGCTCCAGGCGCGTCAGATTACGCCATTCGATGAACCCGCGCCCGGTATGCTCCATTAGCAGTTGGCCGAGATAGTCCTGGGTCACGCCGCACATCTTGGCGATTTGCGTGGAACTCGTCGCGTCCGCGTTCGAGCGCAGGATCGACAGCGCCTGCATTACGGCCGCATGCATTGGGCGGGACGTCGGACCCGCGGTGTGCCGGGTCGCGGACCAGGCACTGAGGAGCACATAGGCTAATCCGGCTTGATAGAGCAGCGGCTCGTCGGCATCCTGCGAAAGATGCGCAAGGAGCCGGTCCAGTGCGACCGCGTCCGGCGTCGACAGCACGCGGCAAGGTCGCCGGGAGATATCCTCCAGCATTTTCTCATCGACCGAACTGAGTTCGTGCGTGACGATCCACATGTCGAGATCGGGTGAGCGCATGAGGCGATGTGTCTGCCCGGGGAGGATCCACACCAGAGTGCCGGGCACCAGATCATATTGACGGTCGGCGAGAAAATATGTGCCGCGCCCGGCAATCACTAGATTGAATTCAAACGCCTCGTGCGCGTGTTCGATCTGCAGCGTTGTGCCGGCGCCGGAGCGTCGGACTTCCGATATGGCCGAAACGGATGGCTTGCCCGCGCTCATAGCCAAGGAATTATGCCAGATAAACGCCCGTGAACAAGCGATATCGCCTGCGGAACGAACCTCGAATCGCTTACGGTAATGCGGCTCTCGGATCTGATCTGCAGGGCCTCCGCTTCCGATTTTTGCGAAAGGATGGGCCGCAGGACGGCAAGAGCGGCGCGATACGCGCGGGTAAAATCCGATCCGGCGCCTGCCATCGGCGCACCAGCCGATTTGAGGATGAAGTTGAAAAGCTCGACATTCACGAATGCGCACTTCCTCCGGGGAGAAAAGTCGCAGATTCTTGCGTTGAGTGACGCACTGGAAAGGGGGAATGGCGCTGCGATCTGCGCCGCCTTTCTTGATGTGGCGCGATCACGCGGCATCGCGCAAATCGCGCTCAAAGCGAAACTTTCCGAGCAGCAGGTCTACGCGGCGTTCGCGGACCCGGAGAAGCCCGATATTGTTGTTCTGCAGGTAATATTGGAGAAAATTCAGGGATAAAACGCGAACACCGAGGAGAGCGGGAATTTGCAATCGACTGACGGCAGGATGGCATAGCAAAAGGGCCCACGCTTGCGCGCAGGCCCCGATACTTCGCTGACCTTGGACCCACCACCGCCAGGGATCGGCCAGCGCGGCGCCTCCGTCGTGCGGTATTGTCGCGATACCGTGAGTCCGGCGCCCAAACAATATGCAGCTTTTGCGAACAGACTGCGCGGATCGGTTCGCATCTCGTGCGATGTCGCTACATATTTCACGGATCGTCGCGCGTGCTCACGCCCAGCGATGCCTCAGCCGATGCAGCTTCAAGGCTGTCAGCCAGCCGCTCGAGCATCGAAGTGCTGTGTTCCATACGATCTCGTCTTTCGTCCAGTCACTTGCCGACGGCTTGAGGCGCCAATGCGTCGATCTCGGCTTTTAACGACGTGGCGTGCTCCCCTGAAATGTGACCGATCTTGAGTAGAGTCCGACGCAAAGGAGTCGGACGAAGATGAAGCGCAGCAGGTTCAGCGAAGAGCAGATCATCGCGATCCTGAAGGAGCAGGAAGCGGGCATGGCGACGGCCGATGTGTGCCGCCGCCAAGGGATCAGCTCGGCGACGTTTTATAAGTGGAAGGCCAAGTACGGCGGGCTCGAGGTGTCCGATGCCCGGCGCCTGCGGACGCTCGAGGAGCAGAACGCCCGGCTGAAGAAGCTGCTGGCCGAGGCGATGCTCGACAACGTGGTGCTGAAGGATCTGGCATCAAAAAAATGGTGACGCCCGGCGCCAAGCGGGATGCTGTCGCCCATGCCCGTGAGCATCACGGTCTGAGCGAGCGTCGGGCGTACAACCTGGTCGGCGTGATCCGCCGCGTGATCCGGTATCGGTCGTCTCGGCCGGACGATGGTCCGTTGCGGCAGCGGCTGCGTGAGCTGGCGGCAGAGCGCCGCCGGTTCGGCTATCGCCGTCTGGGTTATCTGCTCGCTCGCGAGGGCATGACGCCTAATCACAAGAAGCTGCTGCGGATATATCGCGAGGAGAACCTGCGGGTGCGTCGCCGTGGTGGCCGTAAGCGCGCCCTGGGCACCAGGGCGCCGATGATGTTGTCGGACGGGCCGAACCAGCGCTGGTCGCTGGACTTCGTCTCCGACACTCTGATCTGCAGCCGGCGGTTCCGCATCCTGTGCGTGGTCGATGACTACACGCGCGAATGCCTGGCGCTGGTGGCGGACACGTCGCCGTCGGGCATGCGGATCGCCAGAGAGCCGACGCGGTTGATCGGGATGCGCGGCAAGCCGCACATGGTGGTCAGCGACAACGGCACCGAGCTGACCTCGTCGGCCATCCTGCGCTGGTCGCAGGAGCGGCGGGTCGAGTGGCACTACATCACGCCCGGCAAGCAGATGCAGAACGGCTTCGTCGAGAGCTTCAACGGGCGCCTGCGTGACGAATGCCTCAACGAGACGCTGTTCACGTCGCTGGCTCACGCCCACTTCGTGCTCGACGCCTGGCGACACGATTACAACCACGTCAGGCCATACTCGAAACTGGGTGGGAGACCCCTGCCGAGATCGCCGGCCAACGTGTCTGGGGGCATGCCCCCAGACACGTTGCCATCCCATCAAACAACCATCATGACGGAGCGAGACTCTACCTCTGACTGGTAACAATCAAGGAAGCACGTCAAACAGTTAAGACTTTTGGAGGAAATTGCGCTGAGTGCGCCGACGCGTTCCTGGCGATGTCGGAGCAGCTGTCCGGCCGCGTGGCGGGGCTTAACTCTCGCGGAGGCGAGTCAGCAGACTTCGGGCATTCCGAAGATCGCGCGTATCCACCTGATCAGCGAACGGCAGACAGGCCCGCGCGAGCAGGTCATGCGCGCCGCGCGTTTCGCCGCGTTGGTGCATCAGGGCAGCGCGGTCGTGGGCGACCCGCAGCGACCATGCGACGGAGCCGCTTTTCCCGGCATAGTCCATAGCCGACCGAAGAAGCCTCTCCGCATGCTCGGTGCGGCCAAGGGCCAGCTCGGCAGCGGCTTGCAGACGGAGGAACTCGGAGTGACCCCAAGGCTTGGGGCTATTGTCGAGGACGTGCTGCACGACCTCCGTCGCATCTCTCACCTGGCCATTTGCGAGCATCGCCTCGGCGAGCATGGCGTAGCGGGCGTCGTGCCGAATCTGCGGAGCGCCTGCGCGGACCCCGTAAAAGGCGCTGCGCAGGCGCGCCGGGTCGGGCCGCTCGCCAAGGAAAGCCGCGATTGCAGCCGAATATGTATCGGCGACCGGAACCCACGCTGCGATCCCGTGCCGGTAGATGGCGGTACGGAGCGTTCGGATATGCGGCAGCACGGCTTCATATTCGCCGCACTGGATAAGGGTCCAGACCACACCCTGCGCGAGGCAGTGGACGATCGTGAGCCCATGTTCGACCTGTTCGGCTTCGCTAGCCGCCATCGCGGCGATCCGCAGGGCTTCGCCCGGTCGCCCGGTCAGCCAGTTCAGAGCGGCCAGCTGGATATGCACGCTCATCTTCTGGTGGATCTGGAACCGCGGCGCCGCCCGCTCGGCTTCCCCCTGCATTTCGCCCGACAAGCGCAGAACGCGGCTTAACGCCGCATCGAAGGCGCAGATCCGTATCTCATACTGGGCGCGTAGCTGCCCTTCTTCCCAGATGGCGGCAGGGTGATTGGCGCGCGTCGCCGCAGCCCGCATGGCGTCGAGAGTTCCCGATACCGCATCGCTGCGACACCGCATCAGCTCGTAGCTGGCGAACGCCCCCAGCGCCCGGCACTCGGATTGGGCGTCTCCGGTCGCCCGCGCGAGTTCGATCGCCTGCTCGAACAACCTACCGGCATGATGCGGGTCGGTCGCGAGATATGTGCTCACCGTCGCCAGCCCGACGACCAGCTTGAGCTTCAACGACGCGTCGGGACAACCGAGCCGCATGAACTCCGACAAGGCGATGTCGCAATTGCTCCGGATTTCCTCGCCAAGCGACAACTCGTGCCACAGCAGCAGCCCGGCCGCCACGAGCTCGATCCCCAATTGCGGATCGGCTGATCGCCGCAGGGTCCAATCGATCGCCTTTCTAAGATCGTGGATCAACGCCAGATATGCGTTGCGCCAGCCGACCTGCGACATGGCCGGCCGATCTGCGGCCGCCAGCCTCAACATCTCCAATGCCCATCTGGCATGCGATGAAAAGACGCGAAGCCGTTCGTCGCAGCCGTCGAGCAGGTTGCGTGCGAATGTGCGCGTGCTGTCTAGCAGATGATAGCGAAGCTCATGGTCGCGGTGCTCGACCGCGATCATGGATTTCGATCGCAGCCCCGCGATGGCATCGATGACCTCGACTGGCGAAAGCGAGGAGCTTGCCGACACGAGCAACGCCGCCTCGGTACTGAATGAGCCGGCAAAGACGGAGACCGCTCGCAGGACCGCCGCCTCCTGATCGGTGAGCAGCGAATAGCTCCATTTCAGCGTATCGAGCAGCGTGCGGTGGCGGCGAGGGCCTTCCCGTCCGGGCCGCCGTAACTGTAACAGATCGTGCTGCAGTTCGGCCAGCGCGGTTGCTGCGCCACGCGCTGCGACGCGGGGTGCGACCAGCTCGATCGCCAACGGCGATCCATCCAGCTCGCGACAGATCTTAACGATCGGCCGGGCGTCCGAGTCGCGCAGGGCGCGGCCGTCTTTCGCTGACATTCTGGTCACCAGCAGTTTCGGCGCGGCATAGCGGAGCATGGAGTCGAGTTCGTCGATCTCGTCGCCGTCCGGGACGGAAAGGGGGGCGAGCCACAACACCTGCTCCGAACGAACCCGAAGCACCTCGCGGCTGGTCGCCAGAATGACGACGTGCGCGGTTCGCGCGAGCAAGACCTCGCAGATATGGGCGACGGCGCTGAGGACGTGCTCGCAGGTATCGAGCACGAGAAGTATCTTCTGCCGGGAGAGGATGGCGCACAGCGATTGCAGGCTGTCGCCACCCGAGCTGATATTGAGCGCGGCGGCGATCGACGCGGCGACGAATTCCTCGCCCCTGACCCGCGAAAGATCGACGAACGTGGCGGGTCGGCCGGTGTCGGCCGCCGCTTCGCGCGCTACCGTTGTGGCGAGGGCGGTTTTGCCGATCCCTCCCGCCCCGACCACCGTAACCAGCCGATACGCGTCGAGATGGCGCCTGAGCGCAGCAATCTCGTCGGCGCGACCGACGATGCCGGAGATTTCGGGGAGTCCCGCGCCAGCGGTCGCCGTCGGGACCGAGGATATGGCCTCTGCGATGTCGCTCGGCGCCCCAAGCCAATAGCCGCGTCCAATCACCGTATTGATGAATTCGCTCGACGGCGCGTGTCGCCGGAGTATGCGACGCAGGTTGGCGATCGTGACCTTGAGATTGGAATCCTGAACGAAAGTGTCCGGCCATCCGGCAAGCAGGAGGTCCCGCTTGCCGACGAGTTTTCCCTGTCGTTCGGCCAGGGCGAGAAGCACGTCCATTCCTCGCCCGCCGATATGGACCTCCTCGCCCCTACAGAGCAGCTTGCGATGCATCTTGTAGAGGCTGAACGGACCGAATCCGACGATCTGATCCTGATCGTCCGCCATCCTGTTACGAACTCCCCATGCGCCGAGGCGGAAATTCCTCTCCCTATTACACGATCCGCGCCGGTCATGCGGAAGGCTATGTGGTTTAAGCGATGCTGTCACATATGTCGCGGCATCGGCGGCCTGATATGATTTACCTGTTTCGGCGGGCAGGGGGTTACCGATCGTACCGAGCAGGCGGGGGTGATTGGGCCAATCCGCCGACAGACCGGCTCCATCGTCCCCGCCGGGTCGGCCCGCACCCGCGATGCGCACTAACCGGCGGATCGGGCGAGTGCGGCAACCAGCTCCCTGCCCACCGATGTCGCGGAAGCGGGATTCTGACCGGTGATGAGCCGGCCATCGACCACGACATGCGGCTGCCAGTTGGCTACGGACGAGTATTCGGCACCTTCGGCCGTCAGCGCGTCTTCGAGCTCGTAGGGCACATCCTCGCGCGCATAGTCATATTCCTCGCTCCTCGAAAAGGAGGTGAGTTTCTTGCCACGCACGAATGGGGTGCCGTCGCCGAGATCGACGCCGAGAAGCGCGCAGGGACCGTGGCAGACGGCTATAACGAGCTTGTCCGTGGTCCAGGCGCGAACGATCGCCTTCTGGACATCGGCATTGCGCTGGATGTCGGCCATCGGCCCGAGCCCGCCGGGCACCAGGATGGCGTCATAGTCCGCCGCATCGACTTCCGACAGCTTGCGACTGCGATTCAGACGGCGAAAGGCCTTGCTTTCGAAGAATGCCTTCTGGGCGGCATCGCTCTCATCATAGGCGTCGAAAGGCGTCCACCCGCCGGCAGGCGAAGCGAACTCCACCGCGATTCCCGCCTTGTCCAGCTCTTCGAAGGGATGTGCGACTTCGGGGAAGAAGAATCCGGTCTTGCGATTGTGCGGACCGATAACGGCCGCGTTGGTGACGATGAACAAGACATGTTTGGTCATGGTCTTCTCCTGCACGAATTGACCTTCGCTGTTGCCGGGACATTGCGAACGAGCGCCTGAAGCAGCGGAAGGCTGATGCGGTCGACGCCCTCCTGCTCGGGAACTGCAGTTTCGCTCTTCGCGGCCGCGGCAAGGCACTCCCGGGCGGCAGCGGCTCCGCAAACGGCTAATCCCGGGGAACCTGCTCCGATCGGCCCGAACCGCAGATGGCTCGCGGCTCAGCGGCTTTATAGCATCGCGACCGGCCATTTCAGGTTAAACGAGGTAAAATATCGACTGCACTCTCTTCGTCTCGCCCTGGTCTCCGAACCTGCTCGCGACGCTGTCGGGCGACCCAAGGTCTTTACCCCATTTAACCCGCGCACGTCCTTCAGGGGGGTTACGCAGGTGTCGCCGCGATGGAGCCGGTGTTTTGAGTCGTCCTCGCCAACAAGCCCGCACCCGTGTCAACCAAAGGGAGGAAGGACAATGGCCAAGGGCAAGGTGCTCGTGGTCGGATCGAACGCCACCCGGATCGAGATTCAAGGGGGCGGTACGGGACCGACGGGTCAATATCTGAACGAACTGGTCGTGCCGGTGATGGCCCTGATCGAGGCGGGCTACGCTATCGTGTTCGCGACGCCGGACGGCAGCAAGCCGTTTATCGACCCCGTCTCGGATCAGGCTGCGCATTTCGACAATGACCAAGCTGCGCACAGACGCGGGCAGGATTTTTTCGCCAACGATCCGGCGATGAACGATGTTTCCACGCTGCGCGACATCATCGATGGCGGCCTCGATCAGTATCTCGCCTTCTTCACGCCCGGCGGCCAGGCGCCGGTGGTCGATCTGATGCAGGACGGCGAGCTGGGCGAAATATTGCGCCACTTCCATGATCGGCGGAAAACCACGGCCTATCTCTGCCACGGTCCGATGGCATCACTCTCGGCTATGCCGCGCGCCCGGGAGTTTCGCAGCGCGCTGATCACCGGCGATTATGCGAAGGCAACCGAGCTCGCCAAAGGGTGGCAATATGCCGGCTACAGGATGACGGTTTACTCGGCGAGCGAGGAGCGGCCGATCGAGGACAATATCCTTCATGGCAAACTCTACTTTCATATGCCCGAGGCGCTGAATATCGCCGGGGCCGAGGTCGATACCGGTCCGGATTTCCAGCCGCACGTTATCGAGGATCGCGAGCTGATCACCGGCCAGAATCCGCGTTCAGACCATCCAATCGCCAAGGCGCTGATCGCCGCGCTCGAGCGTCGCAGCACCGCCTGACAGCCATCGAGATCTGGAGGTTATCGAATGAAACGTCTTTTTGCGGGATTGCTCATGGCGCTCACGCCCTCTTCCATGGTGGCTGCGGAGACCATGTCTCCGTCCAGGCCGGTCTCGATCGTGCTGGTTCATGGCGCGTTCGTCGACGCTTCGGGCTGGAAGGGCGTCTACGACATCCTGACGCGCGATGGCTATGAAGTGCTCGTCGTCCAGAACCCGACGATCACCCTTGCGGGCGATGTCGAGGCGACGAAGCGTGTCATCGCCACGGCGACGAAGCCGGTGCTGCTTGTCGGCCATTCCTATGGCGGTGCGGTGATTACGGAGGCCGGCAGCGACCCGAAGGTCAAGGGTCTGGCCTATATCGCCGCGTTCGCGCCCGATGTCGGCGAGTCAGTGTTCGAGCTCGCTACGCGTCCCGTGCCCGGTGAGAGCGGGCCGCCGCTGTTGCCCCCTCGCGACGGTTTCATCATCGTGGAGCCGGCCAAATTCCCAACGGCCTTCGCCGCCGATGTCGACCCGATGATCACGCGCTTCCTGGCCGTGGCCCAGGTGCCCTGGGGGCTCGGCGCGGTGCAGCCCAAGCTCTCCGTCGCGGCGTGGAAGAACAAGCCGGTCAGCTTCATGCTGACCACGGAGGACCACATGGTCTCGCCCACCACCCAGCGCTTCATGGCGACCCGAGCGAAGGCGAAGCTGGTCGAGATCAAGAGCAGTCACGCAGCGATGCTCTCACACCCGCAGGAAGTCGCCGCCTTCATCGAAAACGCCGCCGACGGGGTGCGATAGCGTCGACGGCAAGCAGGGAGATTGTCATGAAGAGAATTATGCTGGGGGCAGCGTCCGCCATTCTTGCCCTGTCCATCGCGATCCCGTCGACTGCCCAACCTGCCGCGCCGGCGACCGCCGCAGGCCTTGCCGCCGCGACGATCCATTATCGCTATGAAACGATCGACGGCGTGAAGGTCTTTTATCGCGAAGCGGGGCCGGCGAACGGACCAGTCGTCCTGCTGCTGCACGGCTTTCCAACCTCGTCGCACATGTTCCGCAATCTGATCCCGCTGCTGGCCGACAAATACCGGGTGATCGCGCCTGATTATCCAGGTTACGGGCAAAGCGACGCGCCCGATCACAGCCGGTTCACCTATTCGTTTGCGCATTATGCCGACATCGTCGACGCGCTCGTGCAGCAGCTGGGCGCGACGAGCTATGCGATGTATCTCATGGATTATGGCGCGCCGGTCGGCTACCGCCTTGCGCTGAAGCATCCCGAACGGGTTAGCGGCCTGATCATCCAGAACGGTAATGCCTACGAAGAAGGGCTGCGCGACTTCTGGGATCCGATCAAGGCCTATTGGGCCGATGGAAGCGCCGAGCATCGCAAGGCGCTGCTCAAGCTGGTCACGCCCGAGATCACCAAATTCCAATATACCGACGGCATGGGCGACCTGACGCGGATCAGCCCGGACAATTGGGTGATCGATCAGGCGTTGCTCGATCGACCGGGCAATAGCGAAATCCAGATGGATCTCTTCTACGACTATCGCACCAATGTACCTCTCTATCCGCAGTTCCAGCAATTCTTCCGGGATCGAAAACCGCCCGCGATCATCGTCTGGGGCAAGAACGACAAGATATTTCCGGCAGAAGGCGCATATCCCTATCGCCACGACCTGCCCGACGTCGAATTCCACCTGCTCGACAGCGGCCATTTCGCGCTCGAGGACCGGCTGGCGGAGATGGGGCCGCTGATCCGCGATTTCCTTGACCGCAAGGTGGCGGTGGAGCCGGCACGATGAAGCCGGACTATTCGGCCCGCTCCGCTGCGCTCTATGCCGACACGGCCACGCCCATGCTGCCGGCCACGCCTATGGCGCTGGACCTGAAGCGCACGGCGCTTGTCGTCATCGATCCGCAGGTCGACGCGATGAGTCCCACCGGGCGCGCATGGCCGGCGGTCGGGGAAAGCGTGACCGAGAACAACCTGGTGCCCAATCTCGTCGCGCTGTTTACCGCGGCAAAACAGGCGGGCATCGTCGTCGCGGTATCGCCACATTATTATTACCACTGGGACCATCTTTGGCAGTGGCAGGCGCCGCTGGAGAAGTTCCAGCACGATATCGGCGCCTTCGATCGCCGCGGCCCCTATGTAATCGATGGCTTTCGCGGCTCGGGCGCGGATTTCATGGACGAGTTCAAGCCGTTCATCGAGGACGGCAGGACCATCATCTGCGCCCCGCACAAGATTTATGGTCCGCAGACCAACGACCTGAAGCTCCAGCTCGGCAAGCAGGACGTAAGACAAGTGATCCTTGCGGGCATGTTGGCGAATATGTGCGTAGAATCGCACATGCGCGACCTGCTCGAGACCGGCTTTGAGGTCGCCGTGGTTCGCGACGCCGTCGCCGCGCCGAAGCTGCCGGACGGAGACGGATATCTCGCCGCGCTGATCAACTATCGCTTTATGGCCAACGCGATCTGGAGCACCGACGAGACGGTGGAGAAACTCCTCGCGGCCGGACAATAGGGCGCGATCGCCATGGTGATGCGTTTGAGCTTCCCCATCGTGCCGGCCGCCTTCTTCGGTATCGTGCTCGGTCTCGCCGGGCTCGCCAGCGCTTGGCGCGCCGCACATGCCGCCTGGGGCCTTCCAGGGGCGGTCGGAGAGATCATGATGGCGGCCGCACTGATCATATGGTTGGTCGTGGCGACGCTCTATGCGCTCAAATGGTCGTTCGCGCGCGAAGCCGCCCGCGCAGAGGTCGCGCATCCGATACAGTGCTGCTTCGTCGGGCTTGCCGGCGTCGCGACGATGCTTGTGGCGGGCGGTTTGGCGCCATGGTCGTCGACGCTCGCGCTTGTGCTCTATCTGCCCGGTGCGGCTTTCACGATCGGGTTCGCCGTGTGGCGGACAGGCGGGCTGTGGCGGGGCGGACGGGACCCCGCGCAGACGACCGCCGTGCTTTACTTGCCCAGCGTCGCGGGGAGTTTCGTCGCCGCCGCGGCGGGCAGCGCGCTCGGCTTTGCTGATGCCGGCACGTTTCTGTTCGGCATGGGCTTTTTCGGATGGCTGGCGATCGAGTCAGTATTGCTCCATCGCCTTCTGACCGCTCCCGCGCTTGCTGCCGTACTGCGGCCGACTTTGGGTATCCAGTTGGCCCCGCCGGTCGTCGGCGCGGTCGCGCTGATCGCGGTTGCGCCCACTTCGCCAGCCGTCCTTGTCCACGCCATGATCGGCTATGGCCTGCTTCAGGCGCTCATCCTGTTGAGGTTGTTGCCGTGGCTCATAGAGGAGCCGTTCGCGCCGTCCTGGTGGGCCTTCACGTTCGGCGCGACGGCGCTGGCGATAGCGCCGGTGCGCCTGGTCGTACTCGGCGACGCCGGGGTCGTGCGCTATCTTGCGCCGGTGCTGTTCGGCTTTGCGAATTTGGTCGTGCTGGGCGTTGCCGCAGGTTCGATCGTCCGCATCGTTCAAGGTCAATTCCTTCCGGCGCCGATTGTTGCGCCGGCGATGCGATAGCCGCAGAGGGAGGATGCCGCCGATGACAGGCGCAGTGAAGACCATCGCGGTTCTCAGTGCTCACCCGGGCAGGGTCGACGCATTGCGCCTGCTGCTCGAGGATCTGGTCGGGCCAAGCAGGGCGGAACCTGGCAATCTGCGCTATGATTTATGGGCCGATCCAACGGTGCCTGGGCGCTTCGTACTTGACGAGCTTTATGTCGACCAGGCTGCGGTCGCGGCGCATCGAGCCACCCGCCACTTCCAAAACTATCTCGTCCATATCGGCGACCTGGGGGAGCGCGTCGCCTGGACGCTCGATCCAATCGACGTCGGCTGATCGCAGCCGCCTCGCATGACTCTCAAGCTATTCCGCAGGGCGGCCTAGGGTTTCCGCCCGCCACCGCTCGGCAGTATGTGTCGCGCAATCCCCGACGAGAAACCGCAGGCCATAGGTAAGCGGCTCGGATCAAGCCGTTCACTTAGGTGGAGTCCGCACCCGGCGAGGGTCATGGTGCAATCTTGCGCAAATCGCTCCGGCTATGGACGAGGAGCAGTGATCGCAATCATCGTGATAGAATCGGCAAAGGAATCTATTTAATCCAATGTGGATCGTTTTAACATGCGCATCCAACAAATTTACAATTGGGAAATATGTGAGGGGTAATTTCGCAATAATATATAGTTCCTCTTACGTGTGAAATTAAAACGGGAGATGATATGTTTCGTCTTTCTGGAATCGCCCTTCTGATGTTGTCTTCTGCGATACCGCAGGCAATATCCGCGCAGATCACCGGTTCGATCGACGCAACGATCAATTTAACGACCGGATGCATCATCAACGGGCAGTCTGCCGATGACGGCGCTACGGGCGTCGACTTCGGGACCATCGATTTCGGTACACACAATACTTTGTTCGCGACCGCAGACGGCGAAGTATCCGGTGGGACGACCGGCATCGCGGTCCAATGCAGCCCGGGCGTGGTTCCGACGCTCAGCTTCGGCGCGGGGCAGCATGACGGGCAGGGCAGCGGCGCTGGAAATCGCGCCATGGCCCACACGAGCAGCGCGGGCCAATATGTCAATTACGGCCTCTATTCGGACGCCGGGCGCAATACGTTGATCGCCATCAACGGCAGCCTCGGTCTCGCCAGCGACGGGAGCGCGCAGACGGTGCGGGTCTATGGCCGCGCATTCGGCGCGACGGGGCTCGTCTCCGGCACTTATACCGACAGCGTCCTGGTGACGCTCGCCTTTTGAGGGGCAGGCGCGATGGGCCGCATTGGAGCGATCGGAATTCGGTTGGTGGCGGCAGGCGCGCTTGGCCTCGCGAATGTCGGAGCCAGGGCGGAGACGAGCGCCAATTTCCAGGTCGGCGCGACGGTGGAATCGGGATGCCTGATCGAGGGACCCGGCGCTTCCGGAGGCAATTTCGGTACGCTCGACTTCGGATCCGCATCGGCACTGTCCACCGAGACGCGGACGGCGACGCTGGCGAACGCCGCGACGCTCACCTTGCGCTGCACGCCGCAGACCATGCTGTCGATGACGATCGACGCCGGCCAGCACGTCGGCGGCGGCCTCCGCCATCTGCAGCGCGGCAGCGATGTGGCCAGCCGCATCGTCTATGCGCTGTGCAGCGACGCCGCATGCGTCCAGCCGATTCTGATTGCCCAGCCCGTCGCCATCGCCGTGACCACCGCGAATGCCGATGACGTGAGGCTGCCGATTTTCGGCCGTCTCACATTGCCCGGCAACCTCCCGGCGGGTCTCTACGCGGATACGCTTACGCTGGTCTTGAGCTGGTAGATGCGATGGCGCGCCTACGCATAATCTGCGCATTGTCCATCGCCGCGGCGATCGGCGACATGTCGGCAGCCCTTGGGCAATCGGGGCCGGTGCTCATCTGGCCGATCGATCCGCTGATCCCAAGCCAGGAGCGGGCGGCAGCCCTGTGGCTTGAAAACCCTGGAACCTCGCCGATCCAGTTCCAGATTCGTATCTTCTCGTGGACGCAGGCGGGATTTGACGAGCATCTGGCGACCCAGTCCGAAATCATCGCCACGCCGCCGGTCGTTCGGATCGCGCCGGGGCAGAGGCAGCTTGTCCGGCTGACCAAGGCATCCGGATTTTCGCCGCAGGGCGAGCGTGCCTACCGGGTGATCATCGACGAGCTCCCGCCAGCGACTGAGCAGGCCCAGGCGGGTCCCCGCATCCGGTTCCGCATGCGTTACGCCGTTCCGCTGTTCAGCTACGGGCCGGGGCTGTCGCCCCCGGGCGCGCCGGCCCCGGCCGCCGCAGCTCCCAGGCTCAGTTGCGCGATCGTCGCGAGCGATGGCCAGCGTTTCATTGAAATCCGTAACGATGGGACGGGGCATGCGCGCCTCGTCGACGCCGGCTTTTCAAATGACCGCGAAGCGATGGCGAGAGGATTGCTGGGTTATGTCCTCGCCGGCTCGTCGATGCGCTGGCCGCTGGCGCCGGCCGGTGGAGCGGGCGTCCTGCATTTTGCCGTGAACGGAGGGGCGCAACGGTCATGCGTGTCCCCGTCGGGGCGTGTGCCGTGACGCCCATGGTGAGGGGTGTCACGGGCGCAATCGGGTGCCGGAAGCGGTGATCGGGGATGCGGGGGATCAGGCTAGGGCAAGCGGCTGGCGCCTATCTGGCGCGGATCGTTCTGCTCGCGGGTGCGGCATGGTGCCCGGCGCATGCCGCACCCAATTGTCTCGCGGACATTGCGGTTCCCGATGTTTCGGACCGGGTCGCCCGGCATCTCGCGCTTCAACTCGAGCTCGTTGTCAACGGCGTAACCTCGGGCCAGGTGATCGCCGCAGAATTGGATGGCGGGCATTTTTCGGTCATGCGCTCAGACCTTGAAGCGGCAGGCATCGCGCTGCCGGCTGGCGTGAGCGACAGGGTCCCGCTCGATATGCTGGACGGGGTGCGGGTCGACTATGACGAGCCGGGCCAGCGGCTCAATGTCGATGTCCCGCCCGCCTGGCTTCCGCACCGCGCCATCAACGCAGCCGGCCTCGATCGCGGGCGCGCCGTCAGCAGCTTCGGGCTGCTGCTGAACTATGACGCAAACATCGTCGTCGAAAATGGCGATGCGCACGAATCGGCCTGGGGGGAGGCCCGCCTGTTCGGTGGCTTCGGCCGGATCTCGCTGACCGGGGCCGCACAGCGCGGGCGGCTGACGCGCTACGACCTGAGCTGGCTCCGTTCGGACGACGAGCATATGATCACCTATGAGGCGGGAGACTTCGTGACCCGCAGCCTCGTCGGCAACCGTGCCATCCGCATGGCCGGCGTTCAGATTTCGCGCGATTTTTCGGTTCGTCCGGATGTCGTCACCTATCCCTTGCCGGCTTTTGCCGGTCAGGCCGCCCTGCCTTCGGCCGTCGACCTGTTTATCGACGGCTATCGGGCGGTGGCCGGCAATGTCGGGCCGGGCAATTTCAGCGTCGGCGCGATTCCGGGGCTGAACGGGTCGGGGGAGGCGACGCTCGCGGTTACCGATATGCTCGGTCGCCGGCTGACGACGACCATGCCATTTTATGTCGCCAACGATCTGCTTCGACCCGGCCTTGCCGACTATTCGTTCGCCCTGGGGGCATTGCGGCGCGGCTATGGCCTGCGCAGCTTTTCCTATGGCGCGGCGGCGGGCATGGCGGCGGCCCGCTATGGCCTTACCTCCTACCTTACCGCAGAAGGCTCGCTGGAAGCTGGCGACGGGCGGGTGAATGCGAGCCTGGGCGGGCAGGTCCAGCTCGGCCTCCTCGGGGTCGCGAACACCAATCTCGCCGTCAGCAGCGCTCACGGGACTATGGGATGGCGACTTACCCTGGGATATCAATATCGCACGCGCCGCCTCGGGGTGGCGGCGTCTCATGTTCGCGAGAGCCGCGATTTTGCCGATCTTGCGGATTATCCGCTCGGGTAGAATGGGCGTCGCGTCACGACGGTGGCCGCGAGCCTTTCGACCGATGCGTTCGGATCTTTCGGGGCCAGCTATGTGGAAAGCCGCCGCTGGCGTGGCGAAAAGGATTCGCTCGCCAGCGCATCCTGGTCGCTGCCCGTCAAGCGCGGCGTGGCGCTCTATGGGTCGGGGACCTACGATGTGCGCCGATCGGGATGGACCGCCGCGCTCAACCTGGTCCTGCCCTTCGGCGGCCGGCGCGGGACCGCCGCCGTCGGCATCTCGCGCGACGCGGGCGGTGGGTATGTTGAGCGGCTTGACTATGGTCGCGCCGTTCCCGGCGAGGGCGGGCTGGGCGGTAGCCTGTCGCTTGCCCGATCGTCGACGGCGGGAATGTCCGGCTCCGGGGAAATCGACTGGCGGACGCGCTCGTTCGACGTGCGCAGCGGCATTTTCGGAGAGCGCGGACGCGTCACGCCATGGGGCGGGGTCAGCGGCGCGCTGGTGCTGATGGACGGCGCCTTCGTCGCCGCCAACCGGATCGCCGACGCCTTCGTGCTAGTCAGCACCGACGGACAGGAGGGCATTCCGGTCACCTATGAAAATCAGCGCGTGGGGAAGACCGATCGCAGCGGTCATCTCCTCATTCCGTGGGTGCCGTCCTATTATGCGGCGCGCTATGCGATCAATCCGCTGGTGCTTCCGGCGGAGGTCGTCGCGCCCAAGGTCGAGGACCGGCTGTCCGTGGCCCGGGGTAGCGGCGCAATTCTTCGCTTTCCCGTGAGCGCGCCGCGCACGGCGCGCGTGACGCTGGTCGATCGCACCGGCGCCTATGTGCCGGTGGGGGCGCTCGCCTCCATGAATGGCGGCGAACCGCAAGTGGTCGGCTGGGATGGGCTGCTGTTCCTCACCGACATGCAGGACCGCAACCTCCTATCCGTCAGCCTGCCCGACGGCGGGCAT
Source organism: Sphingomonas sp. EU05-FHT14C10 (assembly GCF_058790595.1). Lineage (NCBI taxonomy): Bacteria > Pseudomonadati > Pseudomonadota > Alphaproteobacteria > Sphingomonadales > Sphingomonadaceae > Sphingomonas > Sphingomonas sp. EU05-FHT14C10. Next base: position 68,020 of record NZ_JBYTEN010000013.1, read on the forward strand.
TGCACCGCGCCGGTGGCGGCGCCCCCGCAGGCCGGCGGGGCGGGCCTGATCGGACCGGTGACATGCCAATGACCCGCGCGCTCGGCCTGGCGCTTGCCGCATTGATCTGGCTGTTCGCCCCGTCAGCCAGGGCGCAGACCTATGGTTCGTGCACGATTGCGGCCGCGAGCCCCAATCTCGGCTCCATAACCTCTTTCGCCGCCGCGCAGACTCTGCAGCAAGGCAGCGGGTCGAGTGGGCTCGGGTGCAGCGCGCTCTCGATCGCCACCGTGTCCTATCTCAAGGTCAGGCTCGAAAGCTCGACCTTCACCATGACCGGGCCGAGCGGAAAAACCATTCCATTCACCGTTTCCTCGACCGCAGGCGGAGCTGCGATCAACGCCGGCGCCGAAGTGGACTTTTCGAGCTTCGATCTGCTCAACCTTTTCGTCGGGCCGGGCGGGACGGTTCCGCTCTATTTCCGCACGACGCCGACGGCCGGCCTTGTCGCCGGCACCTACACCGGCACGGTTTCGCTGCGCTGGTATTTCTCCATCTGCTCGATCGGGGTCGGCGTCTGCCTCGCCTATTCGCAAAGCCCGGGGTTTGTCCGGCCCATCGCCTTCACGCCGATAAACTGGGGGGCAGGCGTTCCGGTCACCATCACGGTCACGCTCAATATCGAGAATGACTGCATGATCACCGCGCCCGATGTCGACTTCGGAACCGCGCCACTGGCGTCACGATTCAATCCTGTCACTCGCACGGTATCGGTGCGCTGCAGCGCCGGCGCCAGCTATACGGTCGGTCTGGGCAATGGCGAAAATTATGGCGGCGGCGCGCGCCGTCTGCGGCTGGGCAGCAATTTTATGCGTTACGAACTCTACAAGGGCGCGAGCGGCGTCGATCGATGGGGTGCCACCGGCGGCGAGCGGCGCAGCAGCGCTTCGGCCGACGTCAATCCGGGGACATATGACGGCAGCACGACCCAGGGCTTCGTCTATCGCGCCAGGATCGATCCGGCTCAGCCCACGCCCCCGGCCGGTCGCTATGTCGATACCATCCTCGTGGACGTCGCCTTCTAGGCCGCCAGGCATCAAGGCCGGGGCGCTAGACGCGCTTTCCGCCCGCCATGCCCATCTGGTCCTGCGCCAGCTTGCGGACCCACGACGCGACCTCGGGCATCGCGGCGAGCGCGGCGATTTCCTCGATCGTCGCTTCGCTTCGGTGGATGATGGCAACCAGCCTTGAGAAACGGAACGCAGGCTGCGGGCGATCGACCAGCTGGATATCGTCTCCTGCACCAAAGGCGCCCGATTCGATTACACGATAATACCACCCCGCGCGCCCTGATCGCACCATCGCTTTGGGCAAGCGCCTGTCGCCGAAATGCAGCGCGAATTTATAGCAAGGCTGCCTTGGCTGGCAGATCTGCAGCAGCGCGCTTCCGATGCGGTGCATATCGCCGACGAAGATATCGTCCTCGGTCAGCCCGTCGATCGTCAGATTCTCGCCGAATGCACCGGGGATAAGTTTGTCGACATGTTCAGGATATTCGGATCGCCAGACGGGATAGTGGCGTAGCGCATAGCCGTAGACCGCTTTTTCCGGTCCGCCATGGACGGTGAGGTCGGCCTGTTCGTCTCCCGTCAGGCCGAGCGGCGCAACGTCGATGCGCTCCAGCACCGAATGTTTGACGAAGCCGCTCGGCACCCCGTCCGGCCCGAGCGGTGCGATCCTGCCGACCTGCAGCGAATGGAGCGTGATCGTCATCCCGCCACTTTAGGATCGGCTTCGCTGCGCATCCAGAACCAATATGGCCGGGGATCGCATTGCGCAGCGAAGCCGCTCCACCGCTTGCGCCTCAATCCTCCGCGGGTGGGGGGATGGCGGGCGGTTCCTTGGCAAGGGGCGCGCGGGCCGCCTGCGCGGCCTGCGCCGCCTGGACGGCTTCGGTCGCCTTGGTGCCGATCTGCTTGGCGGCGGTGCCCACCGACTGGCCGATCTTCGCAAACTGCGCGCGCAATATCTGGCCATCGTCGGTCGTGAACTGCGCCGACTGGTCGAGCCCCGCCTCGTCGGTCGAGAAATAGGCGGCTTCGGGGAAGCCGAGCTGGCCTGCGATCAGGACGGCGGGGAACTGGCCGCGATATTTGTTATAGGCCTCGACCTCGACATTCAGCTTCTCGCGCTTCGTCTGCAGCGATTCCTCGATCGCGTAGAGCTGCCCCATAAGCTGCTTGTAGGTTTCGTTGGCCTTCAGCTCCGGAAAGCGATCGGCGATCAGATTGACGCCGGTCATCACGTTGTTGGTCGCGCGGGCGAGACCCGCTGCGTCGGTATCGCTCTGCGTCGCGGCGGAGACCGTCAGATGTGTCAGCTTTTCATGGTCGCCATAGCCTTTGCAGACGTCGATGAGCTGATTGACCAGCGTCGCACGCTTGCGCAACTCGCCGACGAGGTTGGATTGCGCGCGCTTCACGGCCTCGGCATATTGGCGAAGGCCGTTGTAGAGGCGGATCATGAAAAAGCCTGCGACGAGCAGGATGAAAATCAGAAGATAGAGCATGTGCGTTACTCCCCAATGTGCCGGGAAGGCCGACCGGCCTATGGCGCGCCCACGACTTCAACAGTGGCGATCTTGGCGCCGTTGCCGTTGGGCATGATGTCGTAGCTCTGGACATCGGCCTCGATAACGCCGTTGCCCGAGCTTGGCCGTGCGGAGACGATCTTGAGCCGCGCGACGACGCTGGCCCCGCCGAAATTATAGCTGCCGCGCATCAGCGCCTCGGCGCGGTCGGCCGGCAGCTTCCAGATCGCAGCAGCCTCGGCGTTGCGGATCCGCAGCCGGACATCCTCGCCAAAGTCGCGGAACGGATAATAGGCGTCCGGGCTGAAGCTGCCGACGATCAGGCCGCCGCGCGCCGGATCATAGGCCCGAATACCGGCATCGGTGCGCAGTGTGATGCAGCGCGTCTGTGCGACGGCCGCATATTGCGCCTGGATCTGCTCATTCGCCTTCTTCCATGCGCCTTCGGGATCGATGCTGCGATCGAATTTGTAGAGGATCGATTCCGCCCATTTGTCGAAAGCGGGAGTGATGCCCGACACGGCGTGATAGATCATCACCATGTCGCCATTCTCGACATCGGACTGGTAGTCGCTGCATTTGACGTCGGGCGTGGCGGCAGTGGGCGCAGCGCCCTGCGCCGCAGCAGACGGAATCGCCTCCGCAGCCGCAGCGGACGCCCCGCCGGTCTGCGCGCCTTCGACAGCATTGCCGGATTCAGCGTTCTTTGAGGAGCATGCGGCGAGTGCAACGGCGAGAGCGGTCGCCGCGCAAAGGGAGTGCGTGCGCATCAGAAATCTCCTCCCTTCGCGTTCTTCGCAGCTTCCGATGTCTGCCCGGCAAGGACGGCGTCGCGTTCCTGCTCGAAGCGATGCTGCTGATAGTCCCAGAGCTTCGCTGGATCGAAGATCGCGACGGTGACGGAGCGCGCGAGCTGAAGGCTTTGCGTCGGGCTGATCGCGGCGACGATCGTTCGTCCGCAATCAGGCCCCCAGTTGAGGCTCTCGTTGGTGGCGCTGATCGCATATTTGCAGCGATTGATGCGGTCGCGGTCGAATGGCTGGACCGGTTTGCCGTCGGGGGTCTGCAGCCAATAGAGGTTCCGTCCGTCGCCATCGGTGGTGGTCGGCTGGCCATATTTGGCGGTCAGCGCCTCGACCTGGCTCTGGATCGTGGGCTGCTCGCCTTCCTTGAAAGGTTGCGTCCGCCACATGCCATAGACGATCTCCTTTCCCGGCATGCCGTCGGCGACGAATTTCCAGATCGACTGGACGTCGTCGAGGCCCTTCGAGGGATCGAAATCGAGCGGGTTGCGGTCGTAACGCGGCTTTTCCGGATGCGTGCCGATCGCAACCAGCGCCGAGGTCCTGATCTTCAGCCCGCGGACGTCGCGCGAGAAGCTGGGTCCGAAGCCTTCGGCGAGGATCGAATCCGCTTCGTCGCCGTCGGGACACTGGGCGTGGCGGATTGCGGTGTCATAGCTGACGCCGAGCCGCAGCCCCTTTATGTCGTCGGCGGGCGCGCCTTGCGGCAGCGCGGGTATGTCGAATTTGGACGGGCAGGAAATCTCGATCTTCTTGCCGCTATAGCTCATCGCGCCGTGACGGCCTTCGCCTTCCTTCAGCGTTCGGGTCTCGGCTTGCTGGACGTTCCCCGAACCGCTGCCGCAGGCGGCGAGAAGCAGAAAGGCCGGCCCATATATTGTCCCGATGGCTGCCTGGCCGATCATGCCCCCCAGCGCCTGCGGCACGCGGCGCCGCGGGCCGGTCGGCCCACGGCTCCCCCTGGAGCTCATTGATCCTGAACGCTTATTCTGACCCATATCCCCATCCCCGCTTGCGCGTGCCTTCGATGTCATCCATTCTGGGGGAACAGGGGTCGTGATGTCCTGACGGAGTTCTGAAGGATTTCTGAAGGCCCTGCTGTGGGGGTAGGGATGAGCGCAACGACGGCCGTCAGCCGCAGGCGCCGGCGGCTTTGGCGTTTCGCGACCGCGGCATTTGACGAGGGAAACTGGGCGCTCGACGTCGGCGGCGCGGCGGTGGCGGTGGAGACGAAGCCGCTCGAGCTACTGCATGAGCTGTTGCTGCGCGCGGGTGAAGTGGTCACCAAGGACGAACTGCTCGACGCCGTATGGCCGGGCATCTCCGTGGTCGAAGCCTCGCTGCCGACGGCGATCTCGAAGCTGCGGCGCGCGCTGGACGATCGCGACAGTAGAATCATCGAGACCGTGCCACGCATCGGCTATCGGCTGGGCGTGCCCGTGATCGTCGAGGCGCTGACCGGCCCGCTCGCGCCGCGTTTCGCTTTCGCGGCCGGCGACAAGGTTCCCGGGCGCACCCAGTGGCGGCTGGTTGAGGCGCTTGGCGACAGCGGGGCCGGCGACGTCTGGCGCGCCGAGCACGAAAAGACCGGCGCGCGCCGCGTCTTCAAGTTCGCTGACGCTCCCGATCGGCTGCGCGCGTTGAAGCGCGAGGCGGCGATCGCGCGGCTGCTCATGGCCTCGCTTGGCGCCGATGGCCCGTTCGTGCCTCTGCTCGAATGGAATTTCGATGTGGCACCCTATCGGCTCGAAAGCGTGGATGGCGGCGCGAGTCTGGTCGATTGGGCGCATGCGAGCGGCGGCCTCGGCGCTATTTCGTTGCCGCGCAGGCTTGCTGTCGCGCGCGCGATAGCGCGTGCGCTGGCGACCGTTCATGGCGTCGGCGTGCTGCACAAGGATCTGAAGCCCGCCAACATCCTGATCGAGGAGCGCGACGGCGCCTTTCGTGTGCGCCTTGCCGATTTCGGCAGCGGGCTGGTCGTCGACGACGATTTGCTCGCCGCCCATGCGATCACGCCGCCCGAGGCCGACGCGATTGAGGGGGGTGGGCGATCGGGCACCGCTCTCTATCGCGCGCCCGAACTGATCGGCGATACGCTCCCCACTGCCAAGTCCGACATCTACGCGCTCGCGCTCATCCTCTTTCAGCTCGTGGCCGGCGATTTCGGACGCAGCCTTGCGCCGGGGTGGGAGAATGCGATCGACGACCCCGTGCTGCGCGCGGACATCGCGGAAGCGGCCGCCGGGGATCCCGATCGTCGTATCGCCTCGGCCGCACTGCTCGCCGACAGGCTCGACCGGCTGGACGAACGGCATGCCGAAGCGGCGGCCGTGGCTGCCCATGAAAGACAGCTGGCGTCTCTGCGCCAGACCGAGGAGCGCCGCGCCGCGCGCCGGCCCTGGATTCGGGCCGCCGCCGCTGCCGCCTGCATCGGCATATTCGCGACTTCTGGCTTTGCGCTCGTCGCCAATCGCCAGAGGACAGAAGCACAGCGACAAGGCGAAATCGCCGAAGCGAGCTATGGCTTCCTCGCCGACGATCTGCTGGGGCGCACCGATCCGGCCAAGGGACAGGCGGTGGATGAAACGCTCGCCGACGCCGTCAAGCGGGCGGCGGGGGAAATCGACCGGCGCTTCGCGAACCAGCCGCTCGTCGCGGCGCGGCTTCACGCAACGCTGGGCCGGGCCTTTCAGGAGCGCGGCGACATCGAACAGATGCGTCGGCAATTCGATGCGGCGGAGCATGGCTTTCGCGCCGCCGGTCAGCGGGACGGCGAACAGGCGACGATCGCACGGCTGACCCGGGCGCAGGCCGAAGCCGCATCAGGGCAAGAAGATGCGCTGAAACGCGCCGGCGTCATCATCGCTGCCGAACGCGCGCGTCTCGGGGCGGCGGCCGATACCGGCGCTATCGGGTTCGCTTTGGCGAAGGCCGAAGGGACGGCCAATTATTTCGGGAACCTGGCCGCGTCGGAAGCAGCCTTTGCTCGCGCGGACGCTTATGCCCGCGCGAATCCGGGGGCGGTCAGCATGCGCGAAGGTTTCCGCCTGCGCACCACGCATGCGCTCGTGCTCATGCGCCTCGGCCGGGCGGCCGAGGCCGAACGCGAGATGCGGAGCGTCGTGGCGGCGGAGAGCGCGGCATTCGGACCCGACCATCCCGATACGCTCAATGCGCGCCAGAATCTGATCAACGCGATCGTGCTGCAACATCGCAGCGCCGAAGCCGTCGCCGAGGCCGATGCGCTGCTCCCGCTGTTCGAAAAGCGCTATGGTCCCAATCACCGTCTCACGCTGGCGTTGCGTTCGGCGCGCGGCGACAGCCTCGGCGAGCTGGGGCGCTATCAGGACGCCGCGATCGACGCACGGCGCGTCTGGGAAGGCGCAAGCATCACCTCCGGTCCGCTCTCGCATCAGGCGCTGGTGGGTCATATCGATCTGGCGCTGGACGAATGTCGCGGCGGCAAGGATCTGGCTGCCGGCCTCGCCAATGCGAAGGCTGCGCTCAAGGATGCCGAGGCGGCGTTCGGCCCGGACTATCCTCTCGTCCACGCGGCGCGATATTATACGGCGGAATGCCTGATCGCGAATGGCATGCCCGATCTGGCCGCGCCGCTGCTCGATTCCTGCGACGCAACCAAGGTGGCGCAGCTGGTCGGCGATCCGCGTTGGGGCGCCAACATCGATATGGCCCGCGCACAGATCGCGGCTTCGCGGGGCGATGTGGCCGGCGGGCGCAAATTGCTCGCAAAGTCGGCATCGGCGTTCCACGATGCCTCAAAGGCCAGCTTCGAATATAAGCGCATGCAGGCGGTAGCGGCCAGACTGGGCCAATTCTAGGCGGCCCCCCGCGCCGCCTTATGCTCAAACCGGAGCCGCCCTCATCACTTCGGCATGCCGCTGAGCCCGCTTGCCTGGCGCAGCGCCTGTCCGTCGAGGCGATAGCCGTCGAGGAAAACGGTTTCGACATGACGGAGATTGCCGATGTCCTTCGAGACATCGCCGTCGACGAGGATGATGTCGGCCGTCTTGCCCGGAGCGATCGATCCGACGCGATCGGCCACGCCCGTCATCCGCGCGGGAACGATCGTCGCGGTCTGCAGCGCCTCGGCATTGGTCAGGCCGGCGATCTGGTAGAGCTGGAGCTCGCGGACCAGTTCGAGCCCATAGCCGTCGGTGCCGGCGACGATCCGTACGCCAGCCTGGTGCAGCTTGCCGACCACGCCGACCATCTTGTCGAAGCTCTTGCGGAAATCGTCGCGGGTCAGTCCATCGAACAGCGGATAGCCGCCGATCCGCCAAGCGCGCGCGACGGCGGGCGGGGCGATATCGGCGAAGGGCGCATATTCGGGCGGGATACTGGTGCCGTCGGAGGTCATCAGCGGTTCCCAGACGGTCAGCGTCGGATCGATGATCGTCTGCCGCTTGGCGAGTTCGGCGTAGAAGGCCTTCATCTCGGGGGAGTCGAGATTGACGTCCTTGCCATATTTGGCCGGCCCCTCGAGCCGCGCGGCGGTATTGGCCTTGTCGACCACCGCCTGCGGCATGACCTGCATCATGATGAAGTTGATATGGGTGATCTCGTCATAGCCCGCGCGCACGGCGTCGAGCGGGCGCATCCCGGCGGGGATGTGGCCGTGGACGTGCAGACCCTGCTTGTGCGCCTCGGCGGCGGCGGGCGCGATCCACGCCGGGTCCATCGAGGTGTAGAATTTCGCACCCCACAGCCCGGCCGCCTTGATCTTGTCGACCGCCGCGACCGCCTCCGCCGCCGACGAGACGGTGAGCGCGCCCTGCGCCGCGAGCGGATCCTTGCGGTCGATGATCACCGAGATCTTGCCGTCGGGCGCGAGCAGATCGCCCGCCGCGCGGCGCTTGTAGATGCTCAGCGCCTCGTCGATCATCGATCCGGGGCTGCGATAGTTGGTCATGCCCGTCGCGAGGTTCTGGAGCAGGTTCCAGTCGTCGCCGACATGCTGGTGCGAATCCCAGAGGCCGGGGGTCAGCGTCTTGCCGCGCCCGTCGATCAGCGTAGCGCCGGCGGGCGCCTTGATCGATCCTGCCGCGCCCACCGCGGCGACCTTGCCGTCCGCAATCAGCACGGCGCGGTTGGGTAGGTAGCGACCGCTGACCGAATCGAACATCAGCACATTGTCGATCAGCGTCGGGGTGCGGTTGGCGGGGCTGAGGAAGCGGTGAGCGATGTCGCGGACCATCGCCGCAGTCGCCTCGTCCTGAATATCCTTCAGCTTTGGCCCTACGTTCTCATAGCCCTCGGGCAGGAGCGAGACGACGCCGGCATTGCCGAAATAGCGCTTGTTGCTGTCCAGCCAGACCGGGGAGGGCGAGAAGCCATAGCCCTTGATGAAGGCGAGGCTGACCGTCTTCGGGCCTTGCGGCCCCTGAATCTCGACCGCCTGGCCAATGCTGATGCTGGCATGGCCGGTCGGCAGCAGGTCGATTCCCTTGTCGCCGGCGGCGACTAACGCGTCGATATCCTGCTCGCTTGCCAGCCAGGGGCCGCCATAGCTGTTGTAGCGCTTGCCGGCGAAAGGCGCGGAGCCCGCGTCGATCTCGGTTTTCCAATGCGCCACGCCCTGCGTGTCGACGTTGAAATCCTCGGTCGCCTCGCCCTGATCGGTATAGCCGCGAATGGCGATCAGCGTCGGCCGGCTGTCGCCGCCGAGGGTCATCACTTCATCAGTCTCGGTCACCCAGCCGCGCAGCGACATCGACATGCGATAGGCGATGCGCCCGTCAGGCATGGTCCAAGACCAGACGTCGCCATGCTTTCCGGCGGTGGAACTGATCGTATAGTGGCGCGCGCCGGCGGCGGGCGTCATCAACTGCTCTTTCGGCGTCGGCGCGGCGGCGGCCATCGAGGCAGTGGCGGCAAGCAGCGATGCAAGCATCTTCAGGCGCATGGTTCTTGTCCCTCCCAGGAGAATGGCGCGGAGACTGGCAAGCTGCGCCGCCCGGCGCAACAGCGGCGTTGCGGAATCGGCAGGGGCGATGCAGGCGAGGGGCGCGGCCGCATTGTCATCTGCCGGCAACCTGATTGTTTATGAGGGGCTTCATGTCCAGACTTCACGGCGATCGCCGATCGTTCATCAGAGCCATGATCGCCGCCGGCGGGGTCGGGTCGGGATTGCTGCCGTCTATCGCGCGCGCGATAGACATTCCCGCGCACCGGCGCACGGGGACGATCGCCGATGTCGAGCATGTCGTGATCCTGACGCAGGAGAACCGTTCCTTCGATCATTATTTCGGCACGCTGAGCGGGGTGCGGGGTTTTGGCGATCGCTTCGTCCTGCCTGCCCGCGCGGAGGAGGGGGCAGCATCGCGCACCATATTCGTCCAGCCCGACGAAGCGCCGGGCACGGGCAGGGTGGTGATACCCTTCCACCTCGATACGGCCAGGGATTTCCGCCTCGTCAGGCTCGCGGGGACGCCGCATACCCTGCCCGATGCGCAGGCGGCGTGGGACGAAGGGAGAATGAGCGCCTGGCCGCAAGCCAAGCATAATCACGCAATGGGCTATTTCACGCGCGCGGACATTCCGTTCCAGTTCGCGCTCGCCGAGGCCTTTACGATCTGCGACGCCTATCATTGCTCATTCCACGGCGGAACCAACCCGAACCGGCTGTTCATCTGGACGGCGACCAACGATCCGTCGGGCCGCGCCAATGGGCCGGCGATCGACAACAGCTACGACAATTTCGTCGATCCCTTCGGCCATGGCGGCTATCGCTGGGGCACTTATCCCGAGCGTCTTCAGGCGGCCGGCATCAGCTTCCAGATCTATCAGGATATGGCTGACAATTTCGAGGACAACCCGCTTCCGGGTTTCCAGGCCTATCGCGCGGCGCGGTCGGCGACGGGGGGCAGGCTGCGCGATCTGGCCGACCGCACGATAGCGACGCGCGACCTCGATCGGCTGCGCGCCGATGTCGAGCAGGGCAAGCTGCCGCAGGTCTCGTGGATCATCGCGCCCGCGCGCTTCTCCGAACATCCCGGACCATCCTCGCCGCTGCAGGGCGCCGAATATACCGCGCGCGTGCTCGATGCGCTGACCGCCAATCCCGAGACATGGTCGAAGACGGTGCTGCTGCTGAACTTCGACGAGAATGACGGGCTGTTCGATCATGTCCCGCCGCCCGCCGCGCCGGCGCGGGACACCCGCGATCCGTCGATCCTGCTCGGGTCGAGCACGGTTCCGGTCGACGACGAATATCATGTCCATGCGCAGGACGATCGCGACCGGCCCTATCTGCATCGCCCCTATGGCCTCGGCCCGCGCGTGCCGCTCTATGTCATCTCCCCGTGGAGCCGCGGCGGCTACGTCTCGTCAGAGGTGTTCGATCATACGAGCATCATCCGTTTCATCGAGACACGCTTCGGCGTCGAGGAGCCCAATATCAGCGCGTGGCGACGCGCGGTATGCGGCGACCTCACCTCATGCTTCGATTTTGCGCGCCGCGACGACGAGGCGTTCGTGGCTGCGCTGCCGACGACGCAGCCGATGGCGGCGCGCGCGGCGACCCTGCCCGAATTTCATCCCGACATCCCCTTCGGCGCGACGGCGCCGGTGCAGGAGCAGGGACTGCGGCCACGGCGCGCGACGCCCTATGATCTCGAAGCCGAACTGGCGCGCGATGCGTGGGGCGGCCTTGCGCTGCGCCTCTCGAATCGCGGACGCGATCGGGCGGCGGTGTTCCAAGTCTATGATGTGGGCGATCTCTCCGCTGCGCCGCGCCGGCACACTGTGGGTGCGGGACGCATTGTCGACGTGCCGCTGCCGACGCGCGGTAACGGGCACTTCGATGTCTTCCTGCTCGGCCCCAACGGCTTCCACCGGCGCCTGACCGGCAAGGCTGGGGCGGTGACGGTGCGGCTCGATACGCGGCGCGGGCCAGGCGCGGCGCGACTCCGGATCGCGCGACTGGACGGCAAGGTGTCGCCCGTCGCGGTGCGCGATCTCGCCTATGGCGCGCCCGAGAAGCAGTTGCCGCTTTCGGCCGGCGGCAAGGCCGAGATCGTGCTCGACCTGATGGCGAGCCATGGCTGGTACGATCTGCTCGTCGATCATGGCGATGGCGAGACTCGTCTGGCGGGGCATATCGAGACGGGGGCTGCATCCTGTTCCGATCCCGCCGCTTTCGGGCCGGCCCGACTGGTTTTCGGCGCGCCCGCGTGACGCGCGACTTGAACATATAAAGATATCTTTATATTGGAGTGACGAGACCCAAGCACTGGGTCGTTCACGGACGATTCGACCATGCCCGCACCTTCCCCCGACCATGGCGCGCGCGCCGCGCTGATCGCAGCGGCCCAGCACCGCATCCTCATCACCGACGGCGCGTTCGGCACCGAGATCCAGAACTGGAAACTGTCCGAGGCGGACTATGCCGGCAGCCTGGGGCTCAGCCACGACCAGAAGGGCAACAACGACATATTGGCGCTGACCAAGCCCGAAGTGCCAGAGGCGATCCACCGCGCCTATTTCGAGGCCGGGGCCGACATTGCCGAGACCAATACCTTCTCGGCCAACCGCATCAGCCAGGCCGATTACGGCGCCGAGCATCTGGTCCGCGAGATCAACTATGAGAGCGCGGCGATGGCGCGGCGCATCGCCGACGAGTTCGCCGCGAAGGATGGCCGCCGCCGCTTCGTCGCGGGCGCGATCGGCCCGACCAACAAGACGCTGTCGTTGTCGCCCGACGTCAACGATCCCGGCTATCGCGAGATCGATTTCGACTATCTGAAGGGCGTGTATCGCGAGCAGGCCGACGCGCTGATCGAGGGCGGCGCGGATTTCATCCTTATCGAAACGGTGTTCGATACGCTGAACGCCAAGGCCGGGATCATGGCCGCGCAGGAAGCCGCCGAGGCGATCGGTCGCGACGTGCCGATCATGCTGTCGATGACGCTGACCGATCTTTCGGGGCGCAATCTTTCGGGCCACACGGTCGAGGCCTTCTGGCATGCCGTACGCCATGCCAAGCCGGTGACGATCGGGCTCAACTGCTCGTTCGGCGCGGAGCAGCTTCGCCCGCACGTCCGCACCCTGTCGGGCATCTGCGACACGCTGATCATGGTCTATCCCAATGCGGGCCTGCCCAACGAGTTGGGCGCCTATGACGAGGCGCCGGCTACCACGGCCGGCCTCGTCGGCGAATGGGCCGAACAGGGGCTGGTCAACATCCTCGGCGGCTGCTGCGGATCGACCCCCGCGCACATCAAGGCGATCGCCGACGGTGTCGCCGGGCTCCCCCCGCGCGTGCCGCCGGTGCTCAAGCCCCAGACCCGCCTTGCCGGCCTCGAACCGATGCTGATCCCCGCATGACCATGATCGAAGACACCGAGGATACCGCGCCGACCGCCATTTTCGTCAATGTGGGCGAGCGCACCAACGTCACCGGATCGGCGGCGTTCAAGAAGCTCATCATGGCCGGCGACTATGAGGCTGCGGTCAGCGTTGCGCTGAACCAGGTCGAAAATGGCGCGCAGGTTATCGACGTCAACATGGACGAAGGCCTGCTCGACGCCGAGCTGGCGATGACCACCTTCCTCAAGCGCATCGCGGCCGAGCCCGATATCGCGCGCGTGCCGGTGATGATCGACAGTTCGAAATGGTCGGTGATCGAGGCCGGGCTCAAATGCGTCTCAGGCAAGCCGATCGTCAATTCGATCAGCATGAAGGAAGGCGAGGAAGCCTTTCTCGACCATGCCCGCAAATGCATGGCCTATGGCGCCGCCGTCGTCGTCATGGCGTTCGACGAGACCGGCCAGGCCGACACGCAGGCGCGCAAGGTCGAGATTTGCGAACGCGCCTACAAGCTATTGATGACGGTCGACTTCCCGCCGGAAGATATCATCTTCGACCCGAACGTGTTCGCAGTCGCGACGGGTATCGACGAGCATAATAATTATGGCGTCGACTTCATCGAGGCGTGCCGTGAGATAAAGGCGCGCTGCCCACATTGCCATATCTCGGGCGGCCTGTCGAACCTCAGCTTCTCGTTCCGCGGCAACGAGCCGGTGCGGCGCGCGATGCACTCGATCTTCCTCTATCATGCCATTCCGGCGGGGATGGACATGGGGATCGTCAATGCCGGTCAGCTCGACGTCTATGACCAGATCGACCCGGTGCTGCGCGAGGCGTGCGAGGACGTCATCCTCAATCGCCCCCAGCGCGATCCGGATCAGACCCCGACCGAGCGGCTGATCGCTGTAGCCGAGACCTTCAAGGGCAAGGACGCGGCGGCCGAGAAGGCGGCGGAGGAATGGCGCGGATGGCCGGTCGCCAAGCGGCTTGAACATGCGCTGGTCAAGGGCATCGACCAATATGTGGTCGACGATACCGAGGAAGCGCGCCAGATCGCCACGCGCCCGATCGAAGTGATCGAAGGGCCGCTGATGGACGGCATGAACGTCGTCGGCGACCTGTTCGGATCGGGCAAGATGTTCCTGCCGCAGGTCGTGAAGTCCGCACGTGTGATGAAGAAGGCAGTGGCGCATCTCTTGCCCTTCATCGAGGCCGAGAAGGACGCGAACAGCAAGGGCAAGGGCCGCGTCGTGATGGCGACCGTGAAGGGCGACGTCCACGACATCGGCAAGAACATCGTCGGCGTGGTCCTGCAGTGCAACGGGTTCGAGATCATCGACCTCGGCGTGATGGTGCCCTGGCAGACCATATTGCAGGCGGCGAACGAGAATGAGGCCGACATGATCGGCCTGTCGGGCCTGATCACCCCCTCGCTCGACGAGATGGTGACGGTGGCCGAGGAGATGCAGCGCGCAAACATGACGATGCCGCTGCTGATCGGCGGTGCCACCACCAGCCGCGTCCATACCGCGCTGCGTATCGACCCCGCCTATAAGGGGCCAGTCGTCCATGTGCTCGACGCCAGCCGTGCCGTCGGCGTCTGCACTTCGCTCGTCTCCGAGAACCAGTCGAAGGATTTCGTCGCGCGGACCAAGGGCGAATATGAGGACGTCCGCATCAAGCGCGCCAATGCGAGCGGATCGAACCTCGTGTCGCTGGCGGACGCGCGCGCCAACGGCTTCGTCGCCGACATGGCGTTGAAGCCGGCCGCGCCGGCCAGCCCCGGTCTCCATCGCTTCGACGACTGGAGCCTCGAGGATCTGCGCCAGACGATCGACTGGACGCCCTTCTTCCGATCGTGGGAACTGGCCGGCAACTATCCCGGCATCCTCGAGGATGCGGTGGTCGGCGAAAGCGCCCGTTCGCTCTTCGCCGATGCGCAGGCGATGCTCGACCGGATCATCGCCGAGAAATGGCTGACGGCGCGGGGCGTGGTCGGGCTCTGGCCCTGTCGGCGCGACGGCGACGACGTCATTGTCGAGGAAAATGGCCGCGAACGCCGCATCAGTTTCCTGCGCCAGCAGGTCGCCAAACGCGAGGGGCGCGCCAATTATTGCCTGGCGGATTTCATCTCGCCCGACGGCGACTGGATCGGCGGCTTCGCGGTGACGGCGGGGCACGGGATTGAGCCGCATCTCGCGCGCTTCAAGGCTGACAGCGACGATTATTCGGACATATTGCTCAAGGCGCTGGCCGACCGCCTGGCGGAAAGTTTTGCCGAGCGGATGCACCAACATGTCCGCACCACCCTATGGGGCTATGCGGTCGGCGAGAATCTGTCGAACGAGGAACTGATCCGCGAGCATTATCGCGGCATCCGCCCCGCGCCGGGCTATCCGGCCTGTCCCGACCACACGCTGAAGCCCGAACTGTTCGAGATGCTGGCGGGCGGCGCAGGCGACGTTGCGGGCATCACGCTGACCGAGAGCATGGCGATGCTGCCGACGGCGGCGGTGTCGGGCTTCTATTTCGGGCACCCGCAGTCCGAATATTTCGGCGTTGCGCAGATCGGGCAGGATCAGGTGGCGGATTATGCCGCGCGGCGCGGCCGGCCCAAGGACGAAGTCGAGCGCTGGCTGCGTCCCAATCTGAGCTGAGGAAATGATGGCGGTGGGTGTTCAGCCCGCCGTCGCTGTCCAGCCCGCGACCAGCGCCCGCGCCTTTGCGCCGGCGACGTCCGCGTTGTCGCCGGGCTTGTAGATCGACGATCCGAAGCCGAAGCCCGAAGCGCCCGCCGCGCGCCATTCCGCCATCGACGCGGCATCGATGCCGCCGACGGGCAGGACCGGGACGGTGGCGGGGATGACGGCGCGCATCGCCTTCAACTGGGCCGGGCTGGCCCCCTCGGCGGGGAAGAGTTTGAGCGCGACCGCGCCAGCGCCGAGCGCGGCGAAGGCTTCGCTGGGGGTGAGGAAGCCGGGCAGCGAAACAAGCCCCAGTGCCGCCGTCGCGGCGATCACGGCCGTGTCGCTATTGGGCGAAACGATCAGCGCGCCGCCGGCGCGGGCGACATCATTGACCTGATCGACCGACAGCACGGTGCCCGCGCCAACCAGCGCGCGGCCAGCCAGCCGTTGCGACAGGCGTGCGATGCTGTCGAGCGGATCAGGCGAATTGAGCGGCACTTCGATCAGCGCGATGCCGGCGTCGACCAGCGCTTCGCCCACGGCCACGGCCTCGTCGGGACGGATGCCGCGCAGGATGGCGACGAGCGGGAGCCGGGCGAAGGCCGCGTCGAAGTCGCTGAGATGAGTCATGATCTGCTTGCTCCGTGGACGGGCTAGAGCCTTATTTCGAAAACGCCGCCGGGGGCAGGAAAATCAGCCAGGTCAGTGGAAGTCGCGCGATTTGGGGATGATCCGCACGTCGCGGGGATGGCGTGCGCGGGGCAGAACGGGGTGCGCGAACACATCGGCGGGTGAGAGGTCGACAGGCATGCGCTGCTCTTCGCCGAGCCGGTCGAGCAGGTCGCTGCGATCGACGATGCGGTCGGCCATCAGGTGGATCACGCCTTCCTCGCTGCGCTGCACCTGCCCGTGCGCTTCCATCAGGCGCGAGGCCATGAGCGGGCGGCGATAGCGCTCGAACATCCGTGCCCAGAGCAGGATGTTCACGATCCCCGTCTCGTCCTCCAGCGTGGCGAAGATGGCGTTGCCCTTGCCCGGCCGCTGGCGGACGAGCACCACCCCCGCCACCCTGGCGCGCCGTCCGTTGGGCGTCGCCGCCAGCTCCTCGCTCGACTTGATGCCTCCAGCCGCGAGCGTCGCGCGCAGGAAGTGCAGAGGGTGCCGGCGCAGCGAGAGGCGCGTCGTCTGATAATCGGTCGCTACTTCCTCGGCGAGCAGCATGGCGGGCAGCCGTGCGTCGGTCTCGTCAGCCAGTTCGCGTGCGCGGGCGGCGGCGAAGAGCGGCAATTCGGTCGAGGCAGGCAGGCGCCGTGCATCCCACGCCGCCTGCCGCCGCCCGAGGTCCAGCGATCCGCACGCATCGGCATCCGCCAGCAAGCGCAGCGCGCGGACGGGCAGGCCGACGCGCCGGGCGAGTTCCTCCACACTGGTGAAGGGGCCGCCGGTCGTGCGTTCGGCGGCGATGGCATAGCCCCATTCCGCGCGGAAGCCGTCGATCTGGCGGAAACCGAGGCGCAGCGCGAAGCCCTTGTCCGCGCGGTGCGCCGCGATGTCCCAGCTCCACCGGGCATGCGCCTCGCCATCGGATGCGCCAGTCTCCAGGCCATTGTCCCAGTCGCTGTGGTTGACGTCCGCGGCGCGCACTTCGACGCCATGTTCGCGCGCGTCGCGCACGATCTGGGCGGGCGCATAGAAGCCCATGGGCTGGGCGTTGAGCAGCGCGGCGGCGAAGACGGCAGGCCGCGTGCATTTGATCCACGCCGAGACATAGACGAGCAGCGCGAACGAGATGGCGTGGCTTTCGGGGAAGCCATAGCTGCCGAAGCCCTTGATCTGGTTGAAGCAGCGCTGGGCGAATTCGGGCGCATAGCCGCGCGCCGTCATCCCCTCGATCATCTTGCGTTCGAATTCGCCGATCGTGCCGAGATTGCGGAAGGTCGCCATTGCGCGGCGCAGCCGGTTCGCCTCGTCGGGCGTGAAGCCGGCGGCGATGATGGCGAGCTTCATCGCCTGTTCCTGGAACAGGGGCACGCCGAACGTGCCCCCCAGCACCTCGCGCAGCTCACCCGGATCGTGCGGCAGCGCGGGCGAGGGGAAATCGATGGGCTCCTTGCCCGCACGCCGCTTCAGATAGGGATGCACCATGTCGCCCTCGATTGGGCCGGGGCGGACGATCGCGACCTGCACGGCGAGATCGTAGAAGTAACGGGGTTTCAGGCGCGGGAGCATGTTGATCTGCGCGCGGCTTTCGACCTGGAAGACGCCGATGCTGTCGCCGGTGCAGAGCATGTCGTAGACCGCCGCCTGCTCCTGTGGCACGCCGGCCAGCGTCAGATCGCCGAGACCGTGCGTGCGCATCAGATCGAAGGCCTTGCGGATGCAGCTGAGCATGCCGAGCGCCAGCACATCGACCTTCATCAACCCGAGTGCGTCGATATCGTCCTTGTCCCATTCGATGAAGGTGCGGTCCTCCATCGCGGCATTGTGGATCGGCACCAGTTCGTCCAGCCGCCCCTGCGTCAGCACGAAGCCGCCGACATGCTGCGACAGATGGCGTGGCGCGTTGAGCAGCTGGCCGACGATCCAGTGCAGCCGGGCAAGCTCGGGCGCGTGCGGATCGAAGCCGGCATTGGCGATGCGCGCGGCCTCCATGCTTCCGGCATGGCTGCCCCAGACCGTGCTGGTCAGCCGTGCGGTCACCTCCTCGGAAAGCCCCAGCACCTTACCCACCTCGCGCACCGTGCTGCGCGGGCGATAGTGGATGACGGTGGCGGCGATGCCGGCGCGGCTGCGGCCATAGCGCTGGTAGATATGCTGGATCACTTCCTCGCGCCGCTCATGCTCGAAATCGACGTCGATGTCGGGCGGCTCGTTGCGCTCGGCCGACACGAAGCGCGAGAAGAGCAGGTTGAAGCGGTTGGGATCCACCGATGTGATGCCCAGGCAGTAACAGACCGCCGAATTGGCCGCCGATCCGCGGCCCTGGCACAGGATCGGCGGATCGAGCGAACGGGCGTAGCGCACCAGATCGTAGACGGTCAGGAAATAATGGGCGTAGTCGCGTGCGCGGATAATCGCGAATTCCGCGTCGAGCAGCGCCTGAACCTTGCCGGGTATGCCCTCGGGATAGCGCATCTCGCGCGCCAGCCGCAGCGTCTCGTGCTCCAGCCAGGCCTGCGGCTCCCAGCCCTCGGGCACGGGTTCGTGCGGGTATTCGTAGCGCAGCTCGTCGAGCGTGAAATCGATGCGCGACAGGATGTCGGTGGCGGCGTCGACGGCCTCGGGCGCGTCGCGGAACAGCCGCGCCATTTCCTTCGCCGGCTTCAGATGCCGTTCGGCATTGGCGAGCAGGCGCGTGCCGGCCTCGGCAATCGTCGTGCCTTCGCGGATGCAGCTGATGACGTCGTGGAGCGGGCGCTGCTCGGGCGTCGCATAAAGCGCGTCGCAGGTGGCGAGCAGCGGGATGCCGGTGCGCCGCGCCAGCGCCTGCTGCCGTGCGAGCCGGCGACGGTCGTCGCCCCGACACGCCATGGTCGCCGCGATCCACAAGGGAGCGTGGCGGGCAAGCCGGCGCAGCAGGAGTTCATGCTCGTCGTCGGCGACGGCGATCAGCAGCAGTTCCTGTGCATGTTCGATCAGGTCGGCGAGGTGGAGCAGGCACTCGCCCTTTTCGGCGCGGCGGTTGCCGAGCGTCAGCAGGCGGGTAAGTCGGCCCCAGCCGTGGCGCGTCATGGGATAGGCGACGATATCGGGCGTGCCGTCGGCAAAGACGAGGCGCGCGCCGACCACCAGCCGGAAGCCGAGATCGCCATGACCCTCGGCCGCAGCCTGCGCACGGGCATCCCTGAGCGCGACATGCGCGCGCACCACGCCTGCCACCGTGTTGCGATCGGCAATGCCGATGCCCCTGTGGCCGAGCGCGATCGCCTGCGCGACCATGTCGGCGGGGTGCGATGCGCCGCGCAGGAAGGAATAGCTGGTCGCGGCGAGCAGTTCGGCAAAGGGAGGCGGCGCGTTCATGCGAACAGGCCGTGGATGTACCAGGCCGGGCTCGTGGTCTCGCGTTCGTAAAGCCCGTGGCGGAACAGCCAGAAGCGGCGGCCGCGCGCATCCTCCACCCGGAAATAGTCGCGGGTGAGCAGCGGACGCCCCGCATGGGGCAGCGGCGGCAAGGGCTCGTCATCCTCCGCCGGGTCGTCGCGCCCGGGCCTGCGCCGGGCGTGCGTGGCGACGGGATCGGGCAGGCGATCGACATTCACCCGCCACCATTCGCCGGCGATGCGCTCGGGGCCTTCGAAGCGCTTCACCTCATGCACCGCGCGGCGCCAGCGGAAGCTGCGCGGCGGCCCGTCAGGCACTTCGGCCAGCACCTCGACCGGCTGGGGCGGATCGAAGAGGTGAAGCGGACGCAGCGGCGGTCCGCCGGCGGGCGGTGCGGGCCAGGATATGGATGCGCCGGCCTCGACGGCGGGCAGCGACAGGGTCTGTTGTTCGGGAATATGCGTGTCGCGCGGATGGAAGCGGCGGACGCGCCCGCGCCCCAGCCGCGCGCTCAGTCGGTCGACCAGCGCCGCCATCGCCTCGCTGCTCAGGCTGCCGCCTTCGAGCTGGAGCTGCGACGGCGCGAGCGGCTCGACCGCCGGCACCGCCAGCCGCACGAGATCGAAGCCGAAGCCCGGATCGATGGGGTCGGCGAGCGTGTCGATGCGTTCGCGGAACAGCCGCGCCGTCAATCCGGTGTCGCGCGTGGGCAGCCCGGTCTCGATCGCGATCTCGCGCACCGCGCCGTCGCTGCGGTAGAAGCGCCCGGCGAAGCGCCGGCCGCCGCCGCGCCGCTCCTCCAGTGCCAGAGCGGCCTCGCCGACGAGATCGTCGAGTATGGTCAGCGCATCCTCGGTCCGCGCGATCGGCTCGGGGAAGCGGCGCTCGAAAAGCAATGCGGGCAGCGCGCGACGTGGCGAGATGCGGCTGTCGGCATGGCCGAGCAGGCGATCGAGCGCCGCCACCGTTTCCGTGCCGAAACGCGCGGCGAGCGGCGCCGAGGGGCGGGCGGCGAGATCGCCGATGGTCTTCAGCCCCGCGCGGCGCAGCGCCGTTTCGGCTTCCTCGTCGAGCTGCAACGCGGCGACGGCGAGGCGCCGGATCGCCTGATCCTCGTCGGCGGCGGGCGCGGTCTGGAAGCGGGCAAGCGCCTGCGCGGCCTCGGGCGTCGCGGCAAGCGCGTGGCGCAGGCTGATCCCGGCCGCGCCGATCCGCTGCTCGATATCCGCCGCCAGCGCCGCCTCGCCGCCGAACAGATGGGCGCAGCCGCTAATGTCGAGCGTCACGCCGTCGGGCGGATCGAGCGCGACCATCGGTGTCCAGCGATCGCAGCCGTCGGCGACGCGTTCCAGCCAGATGCGATCGGCATGGGGATCATGATCGACCGCCGCGAGTTCGGGGACGCGTGCCCGCGCGTCGGCCAACGTCAGCCCCGGCGCGAGGCCAAGGCGCAGCGCCCGCGCGTCGAGCGCGACGACGCGCATCGCGCCGCGCTGCTTCTCGACGAAGGCGATCGGTGCATCAGGCGTGCCGCCGTGCGTCGCCAACCAGCGATTGGCCGGCAGCAGGGGAAACCACAGCGCTAGGAAGCGGCGCTTCGCGGAAGCAGGCACGGTCACGATCCCATTCCAGCAGCCAGCGTCCGCCATCGGGGCGGCCGCGCTGGCGCAACAGTTGAACGTCGAACGCCGGCAAGCCGGGCGCATCGGCATCCAGCGCGAGCGAAGGCGCGGCGGCGATGCTCCAGCGCGTCTGCGCGGCGCTGGGCGCGGGATCGGCCTCGACGCGCAGCAGCAGGGTGGTGACGCCCGATGCGTCCGCCGCCAGCGCCAGCCGCCGGCTTGCCGTCAGGTCGAGCGCGCGCGGGTTGCGCCACAGCTCGATCACCGCCGCGCCCAACTCGGTGCAGCGCACCGCATCGGCGGCGGCGCGCAGCAGCGCCACCGGATCGGGGAGCAGGATCAGCAGCAATCGTGTCGGATCGATCCCGATTTCGGCCAGCCCCGGTGCGTGCAATTGCCCGCCCTGCCGTTCCGCATCCTGCTGTCGCAGCCAGACCAGCGGCGCATCGTCCGGGGCGGCAAGGCGCGCCAGCATCGCCGCGAAACCCGCCGCGCTGCCGCCATCCCCGGGCGTCGCCGCGAACAGCTCGTGCAGCCGCCCACGCGCCAGCCCGCCGCCGATCGCAGCGTCGAGCGACGCATGGCCAAGCGGCGCGCCGCCAAAGTGCGGTCGCTCGGCGATCCGTGCGATTCTTCCCTGCAAGGCGCATGGCGCATTCACCGACTCAACCATCGATATGTTCACTATATGTTCTAGTCTGCCTGTCTGGTTACAGAGTCAAGCAGGCGAGTCGATGCCGGGCGTGCGTGCACGGCCTGGCAAGCTGCGTTCTCAGATGGGCTCTCAGCGTCTCAGCGCGCTGTCCCACGCCAGTGCCGAATTAGCCTCGCCGCGCGCGACGGAGACGCGGCGCGCGATCCAGCGGCGCAGATGCCCCTGATTGTCGCGGACCAGCGCCGGCACGCGGCGGACGACGACGCCCTCGCGCGGCACTTCTTCCTCGAACATGTCGAGCGGCAGCGGCGCGAGGATGCGGCCGCGCGCGGGGTCGTCGTCGGTGAAGCTGCCCTTGCGCAGGTGGAATCCGCCCTTGCCGCCATCGGGCACGGGCACCATCGGGATCCACCAGTCGGGCACGTCCTTCTCGAGCCGATAAGTCAGATCGGCCTCTAGGGGGGTGGTGAACTGTTCGGGCGGCTTGGCTTCGATCGCGCGCTCGCGCGGGTCGCCGGTCGGCCCCTGCACGCGCTTCTCGATCGCCCAGACCATGTTGGCCGTCTCGTCGCGCGCGAAGACGACTTCCTCCAGCGCCGGGCCTTCGACGGCATTGCGCCCGCCCGGCGGCACGAGCAAGGCGCGCAGCGTCCCGCCCGAAGCGGCGCTCAGCGTGAACAGCTCGAAATCGTCGGGGCCGCTATTGCCGTCCTTGACCTCGAACCGTTCGTTGAAGGTGGTGCGGTAGAAGACCGAGCCCATTTCCACCACTGCGCCGCGTGGCACGTCGAGCGGGGCGACGAGCCAGTCGTCGGCATGGACGGTCGCGAAATCGAGGAAGGCGACGCGCGTCAGATCCTGCGGCTGGACCTCGACCATCCCGAAATTGACCTGCCCGTCTTCGAAGCGCCACAGTCGGTTGGCGGGCATGCCGGCATAGCGCAGCCGCGTGGCGTGGACGGTCGCTTCGATCGCCTCTGCGCCAGCGCCCGCCGCGTCGCCATCGACCGCGATCTGTGCGGCATTGTCATGATCGAAGCTGTGCCAGTCGACCGGGCCGCCATCGTGCGCAGGGGCGCGGCAGACGCGCTGATCGGCCTTCGTCCCCGCGCGGACGGCGAAGCTATATTCCAGCCGGTCCTGCTGCCAGCAATCGCCGAGCGCATCGCGGGGCTCGATATTGGCGCGGAACCAGTCGAGCCAGTCGCGCGCCGCCTGCACCGCGCCGGCGCTCGCGCCCGACGCCCAGCTGCCGGTGAAGCTGCTGTCCTCGATCTGCGTCGCAGCGGCCGATCCGTCGACGCCGCCGCGCGCCAGCAGCTTCCACATCGGCGGCACGGGCGCGATCGGGCCGCCGTCGGCCGGCACAGGCAGCGGGCAGGCGGCTGACAGCGCGGCGCGCAGATCGGCCCCGGCATCGGCAAGCATCGCGACGAGCAGCGCGCCGGCCTCGGCCCGGTCGCGCAGCGTCGCGCCGGCGAAGGGCTCGGCTTCGGCCTCGGGCTCGATCAGGTCGCGCTCGACGATCGCGCGCGCGGCATGGCCCTCGGGCGCGAAGGCGGTCATCCGCCGGGCATTGGCGTTGAGCTCGACCGCGACGGGCGTGCCCGCATCCTCGCCGTCAAACTCGCCGAACTGCCACTGGCGCGCGAGCAGCCACAGCGGATCGTGCACGCGCGCGGCCAGCGCCTGCGCCGGCTCGCCGCTGAGGCTCTGCGGCTCCAGCCGCGTCCAGGCCGGCGGGGCGACGATGGGGAAGCGAACCGCCATGGCCGGCGAAAGCTCGACGAAGGCCGCGACGCCTTCCTTCACGATATCCGCGCACATGATCAGTTCTCCTCGACCATGGCGAAGGCGCGCAGCGGCGCCCCCACGAGCGAAGCCTTGAGGAAGGCATCACCGAACTTCGACCAGTCGATCGTCTTCTCGCCCTGCAGCGACCAGCTCTGCGTGTAGATGGCAGGCAGGATGCGCGCGGCGAGCGGAACGGTCTCGAGCGTCACCAGCCGCATCCGCGCCATCTCCATCGTCTCGGTGACCAGATCGAAGACGCGATCGTCGGTCCAGCGTGCGCCGTCGGGCGAGATGCCGAGCAGCATCGTCTGCGGCGGCTGGACGTTGGGCGCGTTGGCGTGGATCGCGACCCCCGCCGTGGTTTCCAGCACAATCCTGGCATCACCCGCCTCGCCCTTGAGCGCGCGGCGCGGAAAGGTCTCGGTCCAGTCGTCGATCACCAGCCCCGCAAAAGCCGCGGGCATCGCGGCGGGCGCATCGGCGACGATCGAGATGACCGCCGCATCGGGGGTCTTCGCATCGTCGGGCAGCGCTTCCGCCACCCAGCGCCCGGCGACGCCGCCCATCTGCATCACCGCCAGCCGGGGCGTGACGCCCAGGCTGTCGCTGAGCATCAGATGGTCGTAGAAGGTGCGCACCTGCGCGCGCACCGTGCCGATGTCGCCCAGATAACGGCGGATCGAAGCCGGCGCGACGGGATCGAGTATGACCTCGAAAGTCGGGTTGGCGTTGGCGATCTGGGGGATCGGCAGGATGAAGTCCGCGCCCATCAGCGCCTGCGCGCGCTGCGCCAGACCCTCGGCATCCAGCGGCGATCCGGCCAGCGCGCCATAGGCCGCCAGCCGGCGCTGCGCCTCGGCATCGGCCAGCAGCGCGGTCTCGCCCAGCTGCGCGCGCGAGACGCTGGGCGTCGCGATGCCGAAATCGGTCATCGCGACCAGCGCCGGGGACAGATCGGTGACGTTGACCGAGGACGAGACGATGAGCGCGGCGAGCGCCTCGCGCCGCTGCGACAACAGCAGGGCTGTCTCGTCGAGCCGCGTTGCAAGCGATGCCAGCGCCGCAGGATCGGGGCCGTAGGCGGGAGGCGCGCCGGGCAGGCAGAAATCGCTGCCGCCCGCCACGCGCGCGCTGGTCAGCACGCGGCGCACCCCGTCGGCGATGGTCAATATGTCGGCGAGCGCGATGTCGCCGGCGGCGAGGCGCGGGTCGGCGGACAGCGCAGGATCGAAGGAAGCGCTGCCGGCGGCGCGGCGCGCGGCCGAGGCGGGATCGTCGCTGAGCGCGACCAGATCGAGCGCGGCGATCGAGCCTGCGGGGATGCGGACGGCGTCGCCATTGTCGGCGAAGCCGATGACGATGCGCGCCGGATCGCCCAGCCGCTCGGCGGCCCAGCCTTCCAGCCCGGGCGCCAGCCGCGCGCGCGGCGCATCGGCATCCCAGGCCCCTTCGCGGCCGATGATCAGCAGGCGGTGCGATACGGGCTGCCCGCCGCGCATTGAGTTGACGAAATCGGGTTCGGGCGGGGCGACGTCGCCGCGGCCCGACGCGTCCATCGTCGCCGAGGCGCGCGCGAGATTGCCCTGCGCCACCTGATGCACGCTTTCGGCGAGCAGCAGATCGGCGACGGCGTCGACGCTCATATCGAGCTTGCGGATCTCGGCATCGACCTTGTTCCAGATCGCGTTGGTCATCGCAGGCCAGGTCGCGCCGGCGGGCATATAGGGGTTGTTCGCCGGCTTGGCGGCCAGCTTGGCCTTGATCGCATCGGGGCCGCCCGGGGCGCGCCACATCTCGACGAGGCGAAGCCCGTCGCAGACATTGGCCGCCGCGATCGCTTCCTGCGCTTCCTGGTCGATCGCTTCGCCGCGATCGCTCAGCTTGCCCTGCGTCAGCGGGGCGGCGGCGCGCAGGTTGAGCACCAGATAGCCCAGCTGCCCGTCCTGCAGCGCGCGCTCGATCCGGTAGCCGAGCAGCGCGCCGAGCGGCTGCCCCTGCCGGATGCCGTCGATCAGGTGCAGCGCGTCGCGGACGTCGGCCGACGGCAGGCCGATCGCATAGGGGTTGCGCTGGCCGGGGGCTGGCGTGTGGCTGAGATGCGCCGCGCGCAGGATGCCCGCCGTCGTCGCATGCGCGAGCGATGGCGCGAGGATATAGCCGCCGTCGGCCGATCCTGCCGCCTGCTTGGGGCGGAGATTCTCGACATAGGCGAAGGCGCCGATCGAAAGGCCGGCCGGCTTGGCTGCGCGCTGGGTCGCCATCCGCCGGGAGACCGCGCCGGTGATCCACGCGTCGAGCCGGTGCGATACGGTGTCGAGCGTCTCGCCGACCAGCAGGTGGCGTGCCTGATCGGCCGGGTCGCCGACATCCCTGGACAGATGATCGAGCGCGGCGCGGAACTCGGCCTTCACCGCTTCGACGCTGAGAAACTCGTCGGCGACGAGCACCGAAAGATAGTCGCGCGCCACCGTCGAGCTCACCGTGTCGAAATAGGCGGCGAAGCCCATTTCGTGCATCGCATCCATGGCGAAGCTGCGCGCGGCGGGGCGCGCAGCCGGATCGTCGGCGCCGGGCAGCTTGGCCTTGAGCGCATCAAGCGTCGCCGGATCGGCGTTGCCGGGCTCGTTCATCTGCCGGACAATCGCGTCGCGGACCGCCACGGGCAGTGTCGCCGATACGCGGAAATGGTCGATGAAATCGCGCCCCGGCCGCCGCTTCGCCGCGACGCGCGCCGCCGCGATAGCGACAAGCGCCTGGAACACGCTCGATATGTTGCCGCCATTGCCGCTGGCGAGCAGTGCGGCGAGGAAGCCCGCGTCGCGCGCGTCGTCGGCATAGGGCAGCAGTACCGGACGCGCCTTGTCGTCGAGCGACGCGCCCAGATTGGCGTAGCTGAAATTGCCGATCGCTTCCTGCAGCATCCGCGTCAGCAGCGCTTCGATGTCGGTCGCCGCCTTGGCGGTGGTCGTCACCTGCCCGACCGCGCCGATCATGCTGCCCGACAGGCAGCGCCGCGCGCGCACGCCATAGGACACGCCCGACTGGCCGAGCAGCCGGTCCATCGTCTCGCGCAGATCGTCGCCCGAACCGACATGGGCGAGATCGCTCGTCGCCGCCATCCAGTTGGGGCGCAGCTTGCGGAGGAAGCCGGTCAGCTGGCCGCCGAACTTGTCGGCCGCGTCGTCCTTCCACGCCTTGGCGAAATTGGAGACGGGCAGGATGCCGTAGGGCTGGCTGCCGATCCGCAACGCCGGAACGGGGCCGCGCCCGCGCACATGATCGCGGTGGAAGACGCGGATGCGCTCGATCACCGCAGGCGAGATCGCGTCATTGCCCTCGTCGACCGAGTCGAGGAACTGGCCGAGCGTCGCCGGCCACAACGCGCTGTTCATCGCCGCGGCATCAGCCTGCTCATGCTCCAGTGCATGATCGACCCCGCCCATCCACGGCGCATCGATCCCCAGCACGCGCATCAGCGTTGCGGCATTGCTGTCGGCGGGCGCGGCCGGCTGGCTGAGCGGCGGAGCCGATTGCGCGATCCGCCGCTGCCAGGCGGCGCGCGCGATCTCCGTATTGTTCGTCGGCGTGCCTTGCGGGAGGAAGGCGAGCCCGTCGCTTTCCCAATGCGCCTCGAGCAGCGTGGTCAGCTCGGCCGCGCTCTGCGCCGGATCGCGACTGCGCCGGACGCCGGCGACGATCAGCCGGTCGATCGCTCCCGCCTGCGACAGCGGCAGGGTGAGCGCCAGCCCCTTCGCGATTGCCGCGTCGAAATCGGCGACCCATTCGGTTCCCGACAGGATCTTCAGCCCGTCCTGCTCGACCATCGGGGTTTCTTCCTGCGTCAGCAGGCCGATGCGCACTTCGGGCGGGATCGCCGACCCCACGGCGCGCGAGCGCTTCGTGCCTTGCTCGGCGATCGCGACGAAGCGGTCGGGCAGCAGCCGGGCAAGCGCCGCGCCGCCGCCGCGTGCGGCGGGGCTTGGGAAGGCCGGCGCGCCGGTGCCGAGATCGGCGACATTGTCGGGCGTCATCGCGCGGACGACCCAATGCGCGCGGCCAGCGCCGATCGCGTTGACCAGGATGTTCCAGGCGTCGGCCTGCGCTTCGGCGCCCGTGGTCGACCAAAGCTGCATCCAATAGGCCTGGCCGGCCGCGACTTCCTTGTCGGACAATCCCCGGTCGAGCCGATCGACATGGATCTCGTCGGGATAGATGCGGATGCGCAGCGCGTTGGCCGCCGCGTTGAAGCGCGTCTCGATACGCACGGGGAGGAGAAGCAAAGGCACGTCCGCCGGCGCGTCGCAGCTTTCGCGCTGCTTGAGCCTGTCGATCAGCACGGCATGATCGCGGTCTAGGGTCAGCCGGTCGCGCCGCGCTTCCTCCACCTTGCCCGCCAGCGTCTCGATGCGGCGCTGGCTGCGCGTGGCGGCGGCGCGGTCGCCCGTGGCGTTCGCCGCAGCCAGCGTGTCGCGCGCGCTGCGCAGGTCGGCGCCCAGCTTGGCGATCTCGGCATCCTTGCCCTGGATCTGGTCGAGCAGCGATGCCGTCGATCGGTGGACTTCGCCGAACAGGCGATCGGTGGGATCAGGCATTCGGCCCTCCTGCGCTTTCGATATTCTCGAGAAGATCCTTGCCGGCGAACGCGGCGCGGACGGGGTCGCGCAGCAGCGTGCGCGCAACCACGGCCGACGATCCCGGCCAGCCCTGCACCTCCGGATCGCTGCCTTCGTCGCGGATGTTCACGCTGCGCGCGTGCGGCGCGAGGAACTGGCCGCGATCGAGCATCGGCACGCCGCCGACCAGCGCGGTCAGATCGTTCCAGTCGAGATCGCCCTGATCGATCGTCGCGGCGGCCGATCGCGGATTGCCCGATGGCGCCTCGGCCATGCCGAAGCGCGGCGCGGTGGGATGCTCGGCAAGCAGGAACCACCAGTTATCGGCTTTGACCTCGGCGGCGGAAAGCTTGAACCCGACCAGCAGATAATCGGGATCGAGCTGGGCGTGGAACAGTATCTCGGCCTCGCTGTCCTCGACGAAGGTCGGTGGGAAGTTGCCGTTGGTCGCCTTGACCGCCGCGATGATCGCATGGGGATAGCGGCGGACGATCGCGCCGCGCACGACGAGCACCACGGGCAGGAAGCCGGGGCCGCCCGTGCCGCCGATCGACATGTGCGTGCCCAGCGGCTGCGAGCCGAACTGGTGGATCGGCTTGGTCAGCTCGTCCTGCTCATTGTCCCAGAAGCGCTTGAAATAGGTGCCGCGCTGGTCGGTCGGATAATTGCGCCACAGAAGCTCGCGGCCCATCTCGTCCGACAGGCCGGTGAGGAAGGCCTCGCAGAAGGAGGCATTGGCCTCGAGCAGCGTGACGAAATCGGGCTGGGTGATCGTGCCCAGTCCGGGGACCAGCCAGTCGCGGTCATAGGCGTCGAGCGCTTCGTACATGGCGCGCGGAAAGGCGGGGGCGGCCATGACGGGGTCGATCCGCAGATCGTCGAACCAGCCGGGGCGGATCAAGGCGGGCCATTTGCGGATCCGGCCCTTGAGATAGTCGGTCATCCGTTTTGCCGGATCGAGCGTTTCGACGATCTGCTGCGTCGTCAGCGCCAGCGCGGGCACCGATTTGGTGTCGCGCACCGGGGGCAGCGCGACCTTGTTGATCGTCGCATCGAAGCCCTGGGCCAGCGTCGTCAGCTTGAGCGCCGAAATCTCGGCGAGGTTGCGCGTCAGATCGCGCGAGAATTGCGTTTCGAAACGCGTCGCGGGATCGGCTGCGGGGGTTACGGGGATGGTCGGCGTCGGCGTCGGCCGCACCACCACGGGGCCACGCCGGCCGAGGATATTGTCGGTGACGCGGTTGGCGGCGGCGGGCGTGGTGCGGATGGTGGTCGCCGCGATGTTCGTCGCGATGCCCGTCCTGATGCCCGGCTGCACCGGGGCCGCGACGTCGCGCCGCACGGTGGCGACGGGGAGCGCGGTGGCGAGCGCGGCGATCCGCGTGGTGCTGGCCGTCGCGAAGCCGGGGGCGGTGACGCGCGCCATCCCGGCGAGCGCCGCGCCCGCCAGTTCGGCGCGCAGCACGCCCGGCCCGTCGGCCGCGCCCGGCACCTGCTTGTCGATGCGCCCGGCGAAATAATCGGCGAACAGTCCGCCGACGGTGCGCCCGGCATCGACGCGCCACTCAGTCGCGCCGCCGGCCAGCTGCGCGATCGCCGTGCCGCGCGACAGCGGCTTCACCCGGTCCTTCAGCGTCTGGAAGGCGACGGTGGGCGCGACGCCCAGCACGCGCCCGATCAGATCGGGGCCAAGCACTTCCAGCCCCTTGTCGGCGATCGCGGTGATCCCGTCGGGATTGGCGTAGGTCAGCCGCTGGTCGCGGAAGCGCCCTGCGTCGGCGACGAAATCGGGTGCCTTGGCCAGCGCGCGCAGCGCCATGCCCTTGCGCATCGCGGGTGCCGACACGCTCGTCACGCGCTGCGCGGTCATGCTCAGCGTGCTGCCGGCGGTGCGACTGTCCTCGATCTGCTTCCACAGGCTGTCGGGGCGCGCGGCGACGCGGATGCGATCGTGCAGCGGGCGGGTGAGCCGCGTCATCGCGCCCAGATCGAGCGCCGCGATCCGCCGCTTCATGTGCGACTGGTTGATCAGCTTGGCGAACTGATGCTGCTGGATCTGGTGGTTGAGCTTGTTGATCTCGCTCACCTGCGCCCAGGCCGCCTGCATCAGCAGTTCCTGATCCTTCTGCACCACGCGCGTGCCCAGCCCGGCGACGATGCGCCACAGCGGATGGGTGTTGATCTGGCTGAACCAGTTGGCGTCGGCGGCGGCGTTGCTCGTCGGCGGATCGCCGAAGACGGGGCCGACCGCGTTGCGCGCGGCCTGATAGCGGGCGTAGAGGCGCGGCCCCACGCGCGGCAGCAGCGGCGTATTCTCATTGGCGGTATCGACACGGATGCGCAGCTTGTCGCGCAGCGGTGCGGGCCAGCCCGGATCATTGTCGCTCGGCCCGTTGGCGGGGGCGGTGGCGGGTGATCGCAGCGCGCAGCTCAGCACCTGCACCGCACCGTCGGCGCCCGGCGCGGCGCCATCGATCCCGCCGCCGGGCTGGGTCCCGTCGATCATCCGCCTGCCGATCTGCCAGGGCGCACCGATCGGCACCAGCCGCTCGGCCAGCGACTTGAAATCGCCCGCAGGCCCGGTCTCGAACTCCCAGGAGTCGAAGACGGGAAGCTGGATCAGGCTTTCGGCGTCGCTGCCGTCGGGCGCGCGGAACCATGCCCGGTCCAGCGTGCCGCCGGGGACGCCCAGCCCTGCCTTGGCGCCGCAATCGAAGGCCGGCACCAACGCCGCACGATAGGCCTTGCCGGGCTCCAGCTTGCGCGGGCAGATCAGCCGCGAGAGATTGGCGAGCGCATGTTCGTCCGACAGGCGATCAGCGATCGCGGGGCCGGTGCCGCCCACCACCTGCGCATGCGCGAAATAGGCATTGTCATCCAGCGACTGCAGCTCGCCATATCGCGTCGCCAGCACGCGCGGCAGGCCGGGCGACGAGGGGGGCAATATGGTCGACCGGTCCTGCAGGCAGACGACGAGGGCGAGCCAGGGCTCCAGCCGCTCGCCCGCCGGGGCCGAGGGGCTGAACATCCAGGGCAGGTCGGGCCGGTCGAACTCGATCTGCGCCATGAAGGTCTCTTCGGCGCTGCTCGTCCCCGGCGCCGGCTCGCGGCGGATGATCTGCCCCGGATCGAGGCCGACGACATCGCCCGGGCCGTAGAGCGTCAGGTCGCGCGAGACGGGAACCGAGGCGACCCCGGTCCCGCACACGTCGAACGCGACCTTGACGATCGCGCGCCAGGGCGCGGCGCCAGGCGATCCCGCGATCGCGCCGGCCAGCCCGTTGCGCACATAGGGCACGAAGTCATAGTCCTGGAGGACGATATCCTCCGGCTTGAACGGCGCGACGAGGTTGACCCGCGCGTCGGCGACGAAATTCTTCGCGATGCTGAGAGATTCGATCATGCCGCCAGTCCGCTTGCCAGAACGCCGAGGTCGTTCGACCCGGCCATGAATTCGGCCGCGTGCGTCGGGCCGATATTGGTCGTCGCCGCAGCAAGCGGCGCGAGCGTCGCGCGATTGACGACGGTCACCAGCCCCGGATCGGCGAGCACCGGTTCGGGCGGCGTGGGCGCAACCGCGAGATAGGGGTTGGCGCTGGTCTTGCGCGCCTTCGCCACCGCCGACGCGGCGAGCATGCCCTTGCTCGCGCCCGCGATCTTCCAGCGGACCGGGATATCGACCACCGGCTCGGGGCGGTTGGGATAGACGGTGTTCCAGGCATAGGCCGCATTGACCGCCGTGCCGTGGATCGGCTTCGACGATGCGGCGACGACCATACCCGCCGGCATCTGCTCGAAATCGGGCCGCGCCATCAGCTGATCGTCCTTGAGCGCCAGGAAATGCCCCGGCGAGAAGCGATCCTGCACCGTCGAGACGGCAGCGGCGTCGTCACCGCCGACCTTGGGCGGCGCCAGATAGACGCGCGATGCCGAAACCGGGCTCGATCCGATCCGGTCGATCTGCGTCTCCAGCGGGACGCGCGATTGCTTGACCTCGAGCCGGCCGAGCGGATGGAACAGCCGGTCGCTGCCCGTATCGGCGAAGCGGACGAGCTGGAGCGCGTCGGCCGGCAGGATCGGCGTCCAGGCCGCGTCGGCCTTGAGCGCCTCGGCCGCGGTCCCGACGCTGTCGACCATCGGCGCGTCGGCCGGGCGCGGCTCGCCCCAGGTGATCGGGCCGATATCGACATCGACGTCCCACCACAGGATTTCGGCCGTCGCCGTGCCCTCGAGCCGCCAGGGCTGGTCGCCCGAAAGCTCGCCGTGGAAATGGACGCCCGCGATCGTCGCGCCGAACGCCTTCACCTCGATGCCGACGTCGAGGATGACCATGAAGTGGAAATAGGGCGCCCACTGGAACAGCGCGTCGAGCTGGATCCACGCATGGGCCGAGGCGATGCCGACATCGGCGCTGAGATCGAGCTTGCCGCCGAACTGGATCGAGTTGGACGTGATCGCGACATAGGCCTCGGCGGTGATCTTCAGCCAGTCGACCGGCGGCTTGAAGCCGATCGACAGCCGGTCGAGCTTCCCGATTTCCTTGGGTGCGTCATATTTGGGGAAGAAACCGCCGACCGAGAGCGCGAACGCCCCTTCGCCCGCCCATTTGATGAACAGGGCGATGTCGCCCGACAGGCTGAGCGTGAACAGCTTCGACTTGGCGATCGAGACCTTGAGCAGGAAATAGTCGGGCGTGATCTCGCCCATCAGATTGGCGTGGATGTCGACGATGCGCTTGTCGGGTTTGATGTCGGCCGAAGGGACGCCGATCTCGAGCGCGCCGAGGATGACCAGCTTGGGATCGGGCAGGCTGAGCGCGATGCCCAGCCGCGCCTTGACGAAGCCCGCCTGCGATCCCCAGCCGATCTCGGCGATCGGCCCGACGACGAAACCGCCGTCGCGATAGGGAAAGACCTTGCCCAGCGAATCCAGTATCTGCGGCGCCGCCGCCACCGGATCGGAGGGGAAGAGCAGCTGGCCGACGATATCGGTCTTCAGCCCGTCGCGCAGCGCGATCGTGTCGATCGCGCGCTCGATCGCCAGGATGCCGCCCAGCCCGTTGAGCGTGAAGCCGAAGCCGAGGTCGATCTTGGGCGCAAAGCGCACGCCGATGACGATGACGAAGCTGAACGGATCGGTGCCGAGCAGGCCGATCGCGGTGATCCCGAACTTGGCGAACTGCAGGTCGAAGATGCCGCCATATTCCTTGGTATCCTCGGAATAGCGGAGATAGCCGCCGCCGGTGACGATGCCGGTGTTGATCCGCACGCCCATGCCGGTGGGGATTTTGGGCGCGGCGTCGGGCCCGCTGCCGTCGACCCAGCGGATCGAGACGCCGCCGCCCTCGACGACGATCGCGAAGGCGTCGCCCAACTTGCCGGCGATCGTCATCACCACGTCGATGCGGTTCTGGCTGTCCTTATTGTCCTTCGCCGGCTGGATGATCGCGAATTCGCGCAGCTCGACGCCGGGGAAGGCGAAGCGCACGGGCAGGATGATCTTCTTGTCCTTGCCCGCGCCGAAGGTCAGCCCGTCGGAACTGTCGAGCGTGATCGCCACCTGGTCGGTCTCGGCGGTCTTGCCCTGTCCGGGCATGATCTTCTCGAGCATCTTGTCCGAACGCAGCCCGGCCTGCAGCTTGGTGTGCAGCTCGATCCCGACCTTGGCCTTGGTCTTGTAGTCGAAGAAGGCTTCCAGATAGGCGCCGTCGAAGCTGATCGCGCCCAGCGTCTTCGGCCCGGCGCTCAGGAATTTCAGCCCCAGCTTCTTGTCGGGGCGGCTCCAGACGAGCGCGTTGGCGACGTCGTTATGGGCGTTGTCGACGTCGAGCACCGCCTTGCACACATCGTCGAATGCCTTGACCGTGCTCGCGCCCAGCGACTTGAACGGCGCCTTCCACGGATCGGTGATCCCGCCGATCGCGTCGAGCACCTGCTGCTTGCTCGCCGGGTTGTTCTCGCGCTCGGCAATCTTCTCCGCCAATATGTCGAGCGCCTCGTCAAAGGCGATCAGCACATAGGCAAGCTCGGTCGCGGCGCGCCCGGCCGCCTCGATGGTGAAGGGATCGGTGCCGATCTCGGTCGCCATGTTCGTCACCGCGGTCTTCGCGGCCTCGAACTTGGGCTTCAGCGCCTCGCCCAGCGCCTTGCCGATCGGGGTCAGATTGTCGACGTCGGTCTTGATCCGGTCGATCGCGTCCTTGGTCGTCCCGCTCGTCCCGTCGAACAGCGATTTGAGGAAGGAGCCGGTGTCTTTGAAGGTAGTGCCGACCATGTCGCCGGCGCGGCTGTTGGCGAAGCCGAGGACGCCCTTGACCAGCGCGGTCCAGACATCGTCGCTCATGCGCGCCTCCGCACGTCATGCGCGGCGATGGATCGCGGAAGCGGGGAAGGGGCGCGGACGATATGCGCCGCGGAATCGAGCCGGACCATGCAACGCCTCCCGACAAGGGAGCGCAAAGCCAATGCGCGTGGGCGACTCGAAGCTGTTGTGATTGCGGTTGTGAGGCGCAGGAAGCGCTTCGGGTCGTTTCGCCGCAAGCTGGTTGCGACCAAACGTTGCTGGAGTGCGATCGGGATAATTTGTTGATTTAAAACATATTAACTATAATTGCATTCGCGCCGATGGTTGCGGGATGGTCAAAACGCCGCCGCGCCGCGGGTCGTTACACAAGCGTCAAATAGAGTGCTGCCCGCCGCGCGCTTTCAGTGTAGGAGGCGCGCGCAGTGGCTTGCGGGCGAATCGGCGGCAGGCCATAATTCGGAGCGGATCGGCAGCCATGAACTCACTTCGCCTCCTCGCGCGTCACCTGTTCCTCCTGCTCGGTCTCGCGCTTGTGGGCGTCGTCGCTGCGTCGCCGGCATTGGCCGAGATGCCGCCCTTCTACACTGTCGCCGACAGCGACGTCCCCGGCGCGCCCGGATCGATCATCCGCGTCGAAAGCCTCGACGGCGCGCCGGCCGGGGCGAGCGCGTGGCGCATCATCTATCGCTCGACCGATCCCGACGGCAGGCCGATCGCGGTGTCGGGCATGGTCTTCATCCCCGCGCGGCCCGCGCCGGCCGGCGGGCGTCCGATCGTCGCCTGGGCGCACCCGACCAGCGGCGTGGTCGCGCCCTGCGCGCCGTCGCAATCGCCGCTGCGTATGCTGATGATCCCGGGTCTCGGCGACTTGCTGGCGCGCGGCTATATCGTCACGGCCAGCGACTATGCCGGCCTCGGCGTCGGCGGCCCGCACCCGTTTCTGATCGGCGAGAGCGAGGTGCGCGCCGTGCTCGACTCCGTCCGCGCGGCGATCAACCTGCCTGATGCGGCGGCCTCGCGCCGCTTCGCCTTGTGGGGCCATTCGCAGGGCGGCCAGTCCGCGCTGTTCAGCGCGATCCGCAGCGGCGGCTATGCGCCCGAGCTCAGCCTGCTCGGCGTCGCCGTCGCGTCGCCCGCGACCGATCTCGCGACGCTGTTCATGGACAGCCTGTCGGGTCCGGGCGGCAAGAATGTCGCGTCGATGGCGCTGTGGGCGTGGTCGAAGATCTACAATGTCCCGCTCGATCGCGTCGTGCTGCCCGAGGCGCTACCGAAGGTCGACATGCTCGCGCAGCAGTGCATCGGCGCCATACGCGGCAGGGGCGAGCGCCGCGCCGCCGACAAGTTCCTCGCCGACACTTTTCTCTCGGTGCCCAATCTGACAGCGGTCGAGCCGTGGAAATCGATCGCCGCGCGCAACACGCCGGGCGAGACGCCGACGGGCGTCCCCGTGTTCATCGCGCAGGGCATGGCGGACGAGCTGGTCCGTCCCTCGGTGACGATCGCTTATGCCCGGTCGCTCTGCGCCGCAGGGCGCAACGTGACGATCGATGCGCTGCCCGGCGTCAAGCACGCCTTCGCGGCATTCAAGAGCGCCGGCGAAGTCATCAAGTGGATCGACGATCGCTTCGCGGGCACCGCGCCGGCCGGCGACTGCGCGACGCTGGCGGCGCAAGGCGAGTAAGCCCGGCGCCTGGCGGCGCGGCTCAGGGGTCGCGCCGCACGCCTATGTCGGCGAAGCGCTTGGGTTCGTCGGGGGTGCCGTTGGGCTCGGCAAGGCTCGCCTGCCAGATGCCGACATCGTGCCAGCGCCCCTGCTTCCAGCCGACCTCGCGATAGACGCCGGCGCGGCGGAAGCCGACGGATTCGTGCAGCGCTATCGATGCTTCGTTGGGCAGCGTGATCACTGCGATCGCCTGCGTGAAATCCTGCGCGCGCAGCGTATCGATCAGCGCTTCGTAGAGCAGTCGGCCGACGCCCTGCCGCTCGAGCCCGCCCGCGATATAGATCGATGTCTCCACACAGAAGCGATAGGCCTCGCGCTCGCGGAAGCGCGCGGCATAGGCGAAGCCCAGGATCGTGTCGCGATCCTCGCTGGTCGCGACGATCCACGGATAGAGCCCCTTGGACGATTCCATGCGCGTCCGCATCGTCCGCGTCGTCGGCACCTCGGTCTCGAACGAAACTGCGCTGGCGGCGACGTGCGGCGTGTAGATGGCGGTGATCTGCGCCGCATCGCCCGCTTCGGCGGGGCGTATCAGGATCATCGCGCGAACCTCGCGAGCAGCCACTGCATCATCGTTTCCCCTTCTTTCTCCGAAACCGGACGCGCCACGGCATAGTTGGCGCATTCAAGGCAGCGCACCTGCATCGCCGGCCCGCGCAGCAAAGCCTGTGCGTCGGCCAGCGCGCCGAACAGCAGCGCCTGATTCTGCCGGGCGAGTTGGGTCATCAGATCGGTATCGCCTTCGCTGCCTTGATCGTCGTCCTTCTTGCGCGCCCAGCTGCGTGCGAGCGCGGCCCAGCTATCGGCGCGCTTTTCCAGATAGACGGGCCTGGCGGTCGCGGGGTCGATCTTCGCGCGCCGCGCTGCTTCGGCGATCGCATCGTCGATCGACCCGAACGCATCGACCAGCCCGATCTGGCGCGCGGTGCCGCCGTCCCACACCCGGCCCTGCGCAATCTCGTTCACGCGTTCGACGGGCATGTGTCGCGCTTGCGACACCAATGTGAGGAAGCGGCCGTAGATGTCTTCGACCCCGGCCTGCACCAGCTTGTCGAATTCGGGCGTGGTGCCGGCGAACAGGTCGGGCTGGCCGCTGAGCGGCGTCGTCTTCACGCCGTCGCTGGTCACGCCGATCTTGGCGAGCGCATTCTCGGCGGTGGGCAGGATGCCGAAAACGCCGATCGATCCGGTGATCGTCGTCGGCTCGGCGAAGATGCGATCAGCGACGGTCGTCACCCAATAGCCGCCCGAAGCCGCGACCGATCCCATCGAGACGACGATGGGCAGCCCCTTCTTCTTCGCGTCGAGCAATGCGGAACGGATCTGTTCGGCGGCCAATGCCGATCCGCCCGGCGAATCGACGCGCAGCACGATGGCCTTCAGCGGCTTTTCGGCGATACCCTTGTGGATCAGCCGCGCGATCGTCGCGCCGCCTGCGGTGCCGGGATCGGCATCGCCGTCGACGATATCGCCGGCGACGGTGACGACGCCGATCTGCCCGCCGCCGGGCGCGGGATTGGCGGCGACCCAGTCGTCATAGGCAATGCGGCGGAACCAGCCGGCGGGCTTGGCGTCGTCGCCCCCGGCGATCGCGGCGACGCGCGCGCCGAATGCGGTGCGGTCGCCCAGCTTGTCGACGATGCCATTGGCGACGGCCGCCTCGGCCATCTGGCCGTGCGCGGCGGCCAGCGCGCCCGTCGGGTCGGCGATATAGGGGGCGAGCTTCGCCTTGGGGCGGGCGCCGGCGACATGGCGCTGCCAGCCTTCCCATAGTGCGGCGGCAAGCTGCTTGCTCGCCTCGCGTGCCTCGGGCGACTGATCGGCGCGCATATAAGGCTCGACTGCCGACTTGTAGGTGCCGACGCGGTAGATGTGCGCGGTCACCCCCAGCTTGTCGATCAGGCCCTTATAATAGAGCCGCGATCCACCCGGCCCGGCGAAGACCGTCGCGCCCATGGGGTTCATCCAGATTTCGGAGGCATGGGCGGCGAGCAGATAGGCGGCGTCGCTATAGCCCGTGGCATAGGCCAGCACCGGCTTGCCTGCCTTGCGGACTCTGCCCAGCGCGTCGCCGACGCTGATCAGCGCGACTTGCCCGCCGCCCTGGAATCCGTCGAGATCGAGCACCACAGCCTTCACCCGCGCGTCGGTCGCGGCGGCATCGAGCGCGCGCACCACGTCGCGCAGCCGATATTCGCGCGTCTCGGGCGCGCGGCTGGACAGGCTGGAAACCAGATCGGCATCGGTCGGCTGTTCGACGATCGATCCCTTGAGATTGAGGAGCAGCGCGCCGTCGCCGATGCTCGCGGGCATCGGCCGCGCCGACAGCGCGACATAGATCAGCCCGAAGAACAAAAGCAGGAACAGCAGGACCAGCGCGTCCTTGACCCCCACCAATATGCGCCAGGCGCCGCGCAGCAATCCCATGTTCAACGTCTCCGATCCTCGCGCCATTTAACGCGGCCCATCGCTTATGGAATAGAGCCCGTCGCGTTAAAATCCGCTCACCCTGTCGGTGCGCTTGACATTAACTTTGTCCGTTTACAGGGGTTTTGGGCGAAATCCGTCGTTGGCATAGGGTTTGCGAGGCGGCGGATATCTTTTGAAGGGGTCATCTATGTCGCGTAAACTTCTGCTCGCTTCGATCCTCGCCGGCGCTGCCATGGCAGCGCCTGCCTCGGCCGCCGATTTCTCGTTCACCGGGAACCTTGCCGACGCGAACGACGTAGCCTTCTTCGATTTCACCATCGACTCGCTTTCGACGGTCACCCTGCGCACCTATTCCTATGCCGGCGGCGTCAACGCGGCGGGCGATACGATCGCGCGCGGCGGCTTCGACCCTATTCTC
Organism: Sphingomonas sp. EU05-FHT14C10; assembly: GCF_058790595.1. NCBI lineage: Bacteria > Pseudomonadati > Pseudomonadota > Alphaproteobacteria > Sphingomonadales > Sphingomonadaceae > Sphingomonas > Sphingomonas sp. EU05-FHT14C10. Next base: position 107,008 of record NZ_JBYTEN010000013.1, read on the forward strand.
GCGCTGTTCGACAAGAGCAGCGGCGCGCTGATCGGCCAGAATGACGACGGCGGCTCGTTCGTGCCGGCCGATCCGAATACCGGCAATCACTACGACACCTATTTCTCGCAGGCGCTGGCTGCCGGCACCTACACCGTGTCGATCAGCGCGTTCAGCAACTTCGCGATGGGTCCGAACCTCTCGAACGGCTTCTCGGGCGGCGGCAACTTCATCGGCCGCGAAAGCCGCTGGGCGTTCGATGTGCTGGGCGCCAATGTCGCGACCGGCCCCGGCGGCGTGCCCGAGCCGGCGACCTGGGCGCTGCTGATCGGCGGCTTCGGCCTCGCGGGCTTCGCGGTCCGCCGGCGTAAGGCTGCTGTCACGTTCGCCTGATAGGCGCTTAAACCAACCCACCGGAAAAGCCCCGGCGCCCGGTGCGCCGGGGCTTTTTCTCATTCCGGCGCGAAAAGCGAAAAACTCGTCGCCTCCGCGTTGACTCGGGGCGGGGGCGCACACATATGGCCGCCGTTGGCACTCGCCTTGTGTGAGTGCTAATCATGTTCCACGAAGGCAGGGGTGGGCCCTGCTACAAGCATAAGGGATGGCCGAAATGAACTTTCGTCCGCTTCACGACCGGGTGCTCGTGCGCCGCGTCGAGGCCGAAGAGAAGACTGCGGGCGGGATCATCATCCCCGACACCGCCAAGGAAAAGCCGCAGGAAGGCGAAGTCGTCGCCGCCGGCACCGGTATCAAGGCCGAAGACGGCAAGGTGACGCCGCTGGACGTCAAGACCGGCGACCGCATCCTGTTCGGCAAGTGGTCGGGCACCGAGGTCCGCGTCAACGGCGAAGACCTGCTGATCATGAAGGAAAGCGACATCCTCGGTATCGTCGGCTGAAGCCGACGCCCCGATTGCGCTGACCCCAATCGAAATTTCTAGGAAGGAACAGGATAATGGCTGCGAAAGACGTCAAGTTTTCGCGTGACGCGCGTGAGCGCATCCTGCGCGGCGTGGACATCCTCGCCGACGCGGTGAAAGTGACGCTTGGCCCCAAGGGCCGCAATGTCGTGATCGACAAGTCGTTCGGTGCCCCGCGCATCACCAAGGACGGCGTGACTGTCGCCAAGGAAATCGAACTCAAGGACAAGTTCGAGAACATGGGCGCGCAGATGATCCGCGAAGTCGCGTCGAAGACCAACGACCTCGCCGGTGACGGCACCACCACCGCGACCGTTCTCGCCCAGGCGATCGTTCGCGAGGGTATGAAGTCGGTGGCTGCCGGCATGAACCCGATGGACCTGAAGCGCGGCATCGATCTCGCCGTCTCGAAGGTCGTCGAGGACATCAAGTCGCGCTCGAAGCCGGTCGCCGGTTCGAACGAAGTCGCCCAGGTCGGCATCATCTCGGCCAACGGCGATGCCGAAGTCGGCCAGAAGATCGCCGAGGCGATGGAGAAGGTCGGCAAGGAAGGCGTGATCACCGTCGAGGAAGCCAAGGGCCTCGAGTTCGAGCTCGACGTCGTCGAAGGCATGCAGTTCGACCGTGGCTACCTCTCGCCCTACTTCATCACCAACCCCGAGAAGATGACGGTCGAGCTCAACGACCCGTTCATCCTCATCCACGAGAAGAAGCTGTCGAACCTCCAGTCGATGCTTCCGATCCTCGAGGCGGTTGTGCAGTCGGGCCGTCCGCTCCTCATCATCGCCGAGGACATCGAGGGCGAGGCTCTGGCCACGCTCGTCGTCAACAAGCTGCGCGGCGGCCTGAAGGTCGCGGCCGTGAAGGCTCCGGGCTTCGGCGATCGTCGCAAGGCGATGCTCGAGGACATCGCGATCCTGACCAATGGCGAACTGATCTCGGAAGATCTCGGCATCAAGCTCGAGACCGTCACGGTCGGCATGCTCGGCACCGCCAAGCGCGTCACCATCGACAAGGAAAACACCACCATCGTCGATGGCGCCGGTGACGAGACCGCGATCAAGGCCCGCGTCGAGGCGATCCGCGCCCAGATCGAGAACACCACCAGCGATTACGACCGTGAGAAGCTCCAGGAGCGTCTCGCCAAGCTCGCCGGCGGCGTTGCCGTGATCAAGGTCGGCGGTTCGACCGAGGTCGAGGTGAAGGAGCGCAAGGATCGCGTCGATGACGCGCTTCACGCCACCCGCGCCGCGGTCGAGGAAGGCATCGTCCCCGGCGGCGGTACGGCCCTGCTGTACGCCACCAAGGCGATCGAAGGCCTCAAGGGCGCCAATGACGACCAGACCCGCGGTGTCGACATCATCCGTCGCGCGCTGCAGGCCCCGGTTCGCCAGATCGCGCAGAATGCCGGTCATGACGGCGCCGTGATCTCGGGCAAGCTGCTCGAGGGCAACGACACCTCGCTGGGCTTCAACGCCCAGACCGACACCTACGAGAACCTCGTCGCCGCCGGCGTGATCGACCCGACCAAGGTCGTGCGCACCGCGCTGCAGGATGCGGCCTCGGTCGCCGGTCTGCTCATCACGACGGAAGCCGCCGTGTCCGAGCTGCCGGAAGACAAGCCGGCTGCCCCGATGGGCGGCGGCATGGGCGGCATGGGCGGGATGGACTTCTAAGTCCCCTCCACGCCCGGCCGACAAGCCGGACCAATGCGAAGGGCCGGGGAGCGATCCCCGGCCCTTTTGCTTTGCGGATGTTTGCGCCAGTTTCCACTGCGGCTGCGCCAAGTGGCTACTGCTTTCGATATGTTGGTCGAGATCGTGAATCTTGCGCTAGCGAAACTGGCGTGGGAGTCGATCGTAGTGACCATAGGAAAGTGGCGAGGCAACGTGAACTGCCTCGCCAGGTTTTTTGGTCGCTTACGCGATCTGGATCAGCACCCAGATAACGGCCTGATTGTTATAAGGGGGCATACGATTGCCCTTCGCAATCGGGGCGGTGGTTGAAGGCGTCCCTTCCACCCTCCATACGCCACTTTCGGGACAAATTTCTCCCGTGCGCGCACGAGTTCCGATGGAGCGTTTAGCCGTAGTATTCATTTCATTTACCTCAGCAGCAGATTGATTTTCTGCAAACCCAGAGGTAAGTCGCACGACGGTCGGGCCGAGGCTTACCCCT
>NZ_JBYTEN010000014.1:0-106036 GCF_058790595.1 Sphingomonas sp. EU05-FHT14C10
TCATCCAACTCGTCGGCAGCGTCAGATGTGGAGAAGAGACAGGGCCGGCGCCGCCCCCGAACGGACTCTAGATATCCGGCAGCCCCTGGTCGCTGTCGTCCGCGCCCAGCCGCACGAACTGATCGAGCAGCCATGACGCGGCGGGGCCGGGCGGCGTGTCGCGCCGCCACACGCCCGCGAAGCGATAGATGCCGCCCGGATGATCGGGCATGTGGAGCCTGACGAGCCGGCCCTTCTCCAGATCCTCCTCGATCATCGGCAGCGGCATGTTGCCCCAGCCGATCCCTTCGCGGAGCAGTGCGTGCTTCGCGCCCAGATCGGCCAGCCGCCAGGTCCGGTGGCTGAGCACTGAGAAATCCTGCCCCTCGGTGAAGCGCGACCGGTCGGTCAGCACCAGCTGGGTGAAGTTGCGCCCCATGCCGGGCGCGATCCGTTCCAGCCGCCCGAGCGGATGATCGGGCGCCGCCACGGGCACCATCGGCACCGCGCCCGCCGCCATGCAATCGACGCCTTCGACCCCGGCGGCGAGCGGTCCTGAAATGCCGACCACCGCCTGCCGGTCGAGCACCATCTGCGTGATCGCGCCCAACGCCTCGACATGCAGGCGCAGCGACACCGTCGGATATTCGAGCGCGAAGGCCTTGAGCACGCCGCCCAGCCGGTTGGCGGGCAGCATCACGTCGACGGCAAGGTCGACCTCGGCCTCCAGCCCGTCGAGCAGCCCCTTCACCGTGGCGCGCAGCGCATCGACGCCCTGCGTCACTGTCCGCGCCTCGGCGAGCAGCACGCGCCCGGCGGTGGTCAGCACCGGTTTGCGCGATCCCTCGCGCTCGAACAGCGTCACGCCCAGTTGCTGCTCGAGATTGACGACGCCGTAGCTGATCACCGAGACGGCGCGGTTAAGCCTTCGCCCCGCCTCGGCGAAGCTGCCGGCGTCCACCACGGCAAGGAAGATCCGCAACTGGTCGATCGTCGGCGTGCCGGGATTGGCCATGATGCGCGGCTCTCATAATTTTACATTTGGACAAGGCGCGTCCGCCTGCAGCCTATCCTATAGGGACAGGCCGGATCGGCAAGCATTGCTTGCCAAGTCCTCCACTTTTCAACATCCTGCGCAGACGTGTGGGTGAGGGGAGATTGATCATGCCTGACCTTAAGCGACTCTTTGCAGAAAGCCTCGGAACATTCTGGCTCGTCTTCGGCGGCTGCGGCAGCGCGGTTTTCGCGGCGGCCTTTCCCGATCTCGGCATCGGCTTTGCGGGCGTGGCGCTCGCCTTCGGCCTGACGGTGCTGACGATGGCCTATGCGATCGGCCATGTCTCGGGTTGTCACCTCAATCCGGCGGTGACGATCGGCCTGTGGGCCGGCGGCCGCTTCCCGGCGCGTGACATCCTGCCCTATGTCGTGGCGCAGGTCGTCGGCGCGATCATCGCGGCATGGCTGCTGCTGTTGATCGTCAGCGGGCGGCCCGATTTCGTGCTCACGCCCACCGGCCTCGCGGTCAACGGCTATGGCGAACATTCGCCGGGCGGCTACAGCCTGCTGTCGGGTTTCCTGATCGAGGTGATCCTGACCTGCGGCTTCCTCGTCGTGATCCTGGGTTCGACCGACAAGCGCGCACCCGCCGGCTTCGCGCCGATCGCGATCGGGCTGGCGCTCACGCTCATCCACCTGATCAGCATCCCGGTGACCAACACCTCGGTCAATCCGGCGCGCAGCACCGGGCCGGCGCTGCTCGTCGGCGGGCTGGCGCTGCACCAGCTCTGGCTGTTTTGGGTCGCGCCGATCATCGGCGGGCTGCTCGGCGGCGTCGTCTATCGCACCGTCGCGCCGGAGCCCGGAGCGCCCCCGATCGTCGGGGACTGATCGCCACCGTCATTGCGAGGAGGCGAAGCCGACGAAGCAATCCAGTTCGACGCTGGACTGGATTGCTTCGCTCCGCTCGCAATGACGCAGCTCAGATGATCATCCGCTCTCTGCCGCGCGCGCCTTGAGGGCATCGACGATCTTGCGCACCTCCTGCGATTTGCCGCGCGGCAGGATCAGCACGTGACCCCCGCTGGCGACGACGATCAGGTCGCTGATCCCCACCGTCGCGATCGACGGGCCGTCGGTGCGGATCAGGCAGCCCTCGGTATCGATCGCGATCACGTCGCCGCCGATCGCATTGCCGCTTTCGTCCTGCTGGCTGAGCGTATGGAGCGCATCCCAGCAGCCCACGTCGGACCAGCCCATCGTCACCGGCACGACGGCGACCTGATCCGAAGCCTCCATCACCGCATAGTCGATCGAGATCGACGGCGAGGCGACGAAGGCCTGCGCGTCGGGATAAAGGCGTATGCCCTCGCGCGTGCCCTTGGCCATCGCCAGCCGCGCCGCTTCGAACACGGCGGGTTCGTGATGGGCGAGCGCATCGAGATAGGCATCGGCACGGAACATGAAGATCCCGCCGTTCCAAACATGATCGCCCTCCGCGAGCATCGCCGCCGCGCGCACGGCGTCGGGCTTTTCGACGAACCGGTCGACGCGGTGGACGCGGTTGGTCAGTCGCTCGCCGATGCGGATATAGCCGTAACCCGTCTCGGGCGCGTCGGGCTCGATCCCGAAGGTGACGAGCCAGCCCTCGTCAACATAAGGCAAGGCCGCCTCGATCGCATCGTGGAAGGCCTGGACATCGTCGATCACATGATCGCTCGGCATCACCAGCAGCGGCGCGTCGGGGGTCGGCGCAGCGAAAGCCGCCAGCGCGATCGCCGGCGCGGTGTTGCGCCCTGCGGGCTCGAGGATCAGCCGCGCCGCCTTGATGTCGACTTGTTCGAGCTGATGCTCGATGGTCTCGGCATGCGCGCCGTTCGCGACGACGATGGGGCGCGTGAAGCGCGCATCGTCGCCGGTACGCAACACAGTCAGCTGAAGCATCGTCTGCGCCGCCGTCAGCGCCAGGAACTGCTTGGGCTGCTCGGCGCGTGACATCGGCCATAAACGCGTGCCGGCGCCGCCGGACAGGATGACGGGGGTGACCGAATGGCTCATGCGTTGATCATGTAACAGTAAATTCTCCACGCGAAACGGGGGGATGGACCCGCCCCGCGGAAAGAACCCGCCACGCCCCCTTTGGCTCCGCCAAACCCGCCTTCAGGAAATATTTGTCAATTTCGCCGACACTGCCGGCCGTGTCGGAATCTCTTACAGGTGGGGCAGGGCCGGGTCGCGCGCGCCGATGATAAGGCTGTTCAAACATTATGTGCCGCATGCGGTGCTGGCGCTCTGGCTGCTCGATGTAGCGCTGCTGCTCGTCGCGGCCGAGGCGGGGTGGACGGTGCGCGCGCATCAGATCGGCATGGATGCCGGGTCGCTCGCCGGCCGCACGCCTCAATTGCTCGCCTTCGCTTCCTGCCTGTCGCTGACGATGATCGGCGTCGGCGTCTATGGGGTAGAGGCGCTTCAGTCGCTGCGGTTTGCGACCGCCCGGCTGATGGTCGCCATCTCGCTGGGCGTCATCCTGCTGTCGCTCGTCTATTTCCTGCTTCCCGATTTCAGCCTTTGGCGCTCCAACCTCTTCTACGCGATGATCCTGTCGTCGGCGCTGCTCGTGGGCGTCCGCCTGCCGATGGCGCGCGCCTTTCGCGGCCCCGGCTTCAAGCGGCGGATCATCATCCTCGGTGCCGGCCGGCGCGCGATGCGCATCCGCGATCTGGCGGCGGCGCGCGGCGCGGGCTTCGTCATCGTCGGCTATGTCGCGATGAACGACGGCAAGCAGCTGATCGGCGAAGCGATCAATCGCGATGCGATCAACAGCCTTGCCGATCATGTCGTGCTGCTCGGCGCGAGCGAAGTCGTGCTCGCGCTCGAGGAAAGGCGCAACGCGCTGCCGCTTCAGGATCTGCTGCGGATCAAGACCACCGGCGTCCATGTCAACGACATGTCGACTTTCCTCGAGCGCGAGACGGGGCGCGTCGATCTCGACAGCGTCAATCCCTCCTGGCTGATCTTCTCCGACGGCTTCTCGTCGGGCCGCCGCCTGTCGGGTTTCGCCAAGCGCCTGTTCGATCTCGCAGCCTCGCTGTGCCTGCTCGTGCTGACCTTCCCGCTTCTCCTCCTCGGCGCGCTGGCGGTGAAGCTGGGCAGCCGGGGACCGGCCTTTTTCCGGCAGGTCCGCGTCGGGCTCTACGGGCAGAATTTCACGCTGGTGAAGCTGCGCTCGATGCGCGTCGATGCGGAGGCGCCGGGCGTCCCGCAATGGGCGGAGGAGAATGATCCGCGCATCACGCGCATCGGCCGCCTGCTGCGCATCACGCGGATCGACGAACTGCCCCAGCTCTGGCTGGTGCTGAAAGGCGAGATGAGCTTCGTCGGCCCGCGTCCGGAGCGTCCGCAATTCGTCGCCGATCTCGAGACGCGCCTGCCTTATTATGCCGAACGCCATATGGTGAAGCCGGGGATCACCGGCTGGGCGCAGATCAACTATTCCTATGCCGCCTCGATCGAGGATGCGCGGCGCAAGCTCGAATATGACCTCTATTACGCCAAGAACTACACGCCCTTCCTCGATCTGCTGATCCTGCTCCAGACCGCGCGGGTTATCCTCTGGCCGGAAGGAGCGCGCTGAGATGCTGACGATCATCGGCATCTGGGGCCATGCGGCAGCGGCCACGCTGTTCGCGGCGCTCGCTGCCTGGCAGGTCCGGCTCGTGCCGCCGACCAGCCAGCGACGCATGCTGGCCGCCGCACTCGGGCTGACCGCGCTCTGGGCTTTCGCCTCGGCGATCATCGCGCCTGATGCGATGGTCGCGCGCCTCGCGGAAAGCCTGCGCGACCTCGGCTGGCTCGGCTTCATGTTCCTCATCCTCAGGCGGGGCGAGGGCGATCAGCGCAAGGGCGCGGTCTCCGCCCTCTACGGCGTCGTCGCGCTGGTGATCGGCGCGGAGATGCTGCTCGATCTCACGCTCGATCCCGACATCGCCGATCGCGCGATCGGCGGGGCGATCGCCTATGCCGCCGTCGTGCTGCGCCTCGCCGCGACGATCGGCGCGCTGGTCCTCGTCCACAATCTCTACACCGCCGCCGCGCCCGGCGCGCGCGCGGGCATCCGCCTGCCGATGACCGCGCTCGCGGTGATGTGGACCTACGATCTCCAGCTCTACACCGTCGCCTATCTGGCGAGCGGCTGGACACAGGAGATTTTCGCGTTGCGCGGGCTGATGATGGTGCTGCTCGCGCCGATCTTCGCGCTCGCCACCTGGCGGCGCGAGACATGGACCGTCCGGCTGTCGCGCACTGTCGCCTTCCAGTCGCTCTCGCTCGTCGCGATCGGCGCCTATCTCGTCGTCATGGTCGTCGTCACCGCCGCGCTGGAACGCTTCGGGGGCGAGGCCGCGCGCGGCGTTCAGGTCGCTTTCGTCTTCGGATCGACCATTGCGGTACTGCTGCTGCTTGCCGTCGCGCCGTTCCGCGCCTGGTTCAAGGTCAAGATCGCCAAGCATTTCTTCCAGCATCGCTACGACTATCGCACCGAATGGCTGCGCTTCACCGAGACGATGGGCCGCCCCGGCGCTGTCAGCGGCTCGCTCGACCAGCGCGTGGTGCAGGCGATCGCCGACATCACCGAATCCCCCGGCGGGCTGCTGCTGCTCCCCGACGACAGCGGCGGGCTGTCGACGCAGGCGCGCTGGAACTGGCCGGGCGCCGACGTCCCCGTGCAGGCGGGCGACGGCGATCTGCTCCGCCACTTCGAGGCGACGGGGCGGATCGCCGAGCTCGACGCCGCGCGCAGCGGGCAGGGGCCGGACGCCGGGCTGCTGCCCGAATGGATGCTGGCATCGCCCGCCGCCTGGGCCGCCGTCCCGCTCGTCCATTATGACCGGCTCGCCGGCGTCGTCCTGCTCGCGCGTCCGGTGATCGGCCGCCGGCTCGACTGGGAGGATTTCGATCTGCTCCGCGTCGTCGGGCGGCAGGCGGGCAGCTATCTGGCCGAGGCGCGCGTGGCCGAGGCGCTGTCGGAGGCGCGGCGCTTCGACGAGTTCAACCGCCGCTTCGCCTTCATCATGCACGACATCAAGAATCTGGTCAGCCAGATCAGCCTGCTCGCGCGCAATGCCGAACGCCATGCCGCCAATCCCGATTTCCGGGCGGACATGATCGCGACGCTCAAGGATTCGGCGACGCGGATGAACGATCTGCTCGCGCGCCTGTCGCAGCATAACAAGGCGCGCCCGGCCGAGCCGCGCCCGGTGCCGCTGATGGCGGCGGTCGAAGGCGTGACGGCGGCCAAGCGCCCGCTTCACCCGATCACGCTGACGGGCGAGGCGGACCTCTTCGCGCTCGCCGATCCGGCGCGGCTCGAGCAGGTCATCGGGCACCTCGTCCAGAATGCGATCGACGCGAGCCCCCCTGGCGAGCCCGTCTGCCTCAACGTCCGCCGCCGCGGGCTCGAGGCGCTGATCGAGATTCTCGACCGCGGCCACGGCATGTCGGCCGATTTCGTCCGAACGCAGCTTTTCAAGCCCTTCGCGTCCACCAAGGCGGCCGGCTTCGGCATCGGCGCCTACGAAGCGCGCAGCCTCGTCATGTCGATGGGCGGCCGGATCGAGGTCGAAAGCCGCGAAGGCGAAGGCAGCCGCTTTACCGTCGTGCTGCCCCAGCCCGCATACACGCGTGATTCCCCTGACAACCTAGTTGAAAAGGCCGCCTGATGAGCGACAAGCCCCGCCTCCTGATCGTCGAGGACGATCAGGGCCTCCAGCGCCAGCTGCGCTGGGCCTATGAGGATTATGAAGTGATCGTCGCGGGCGATCGCCAGTCGGCGATCGATGCGCTGCGCCTTGCCGAACCCAGGGTAGTGACGCTCGATCTCGGCCTGCCGCCCGATCCCGACGGGACGAGCGAGGGCTTCGCGACGCTCGAGGCGATCCTCAGCCTCGCGCCCGATACCAAGGTCATTGTCGCATCAGGTCACGGCGCGCGCGAAAGCGCGCTGGGCGCGATCGCAGGCGGTGCCTATGATTTCTACCAGAAGCCCGTCGACATCGACGAGCTTGGCCTGATCGTCCGCCGCGCCTTCCACCTTCAGGCGATCGAGGCCGAGAATCGCCGCCTCGCCGAAAGCATGAACGGCAGCCACAGCGTGCTCGGCGGGATGATCACCGGCGCGCCGGAAATGCTGAAAGTCGCGCGCACGATCGAGCGCGTCGCCGGCAACAATGTCTCGGTCATGCTGCTCGGCGCGAGCGGCACGGGCAAGGAACTGCTCGCGCGCGGCCTCCACGACGCCAGCGGGCGCCAGGGCGCCTTCGTCGCGATCAACTGCGCCGCCATTCCCGAGAACCTGCTCGAGTCCGAATTGTTCGGGCATGAGAAGGGAGCGTTCACCGGCGCGATCAAGACCACCGAAGGCAAGATCGAGATGGCCGAGGGCGGCACGCTCTTCCTCGACGAAGTGGGCGACATCCCGCTGCCCCTGCAGGTCAAGCTGCTGCGCTTTCTGCAGGAGCGCGTGATCGAGCGGATCGGCGGCCGCAAGCCGATCGTCGTCGATACGCGCATCGTCTGCGCCACGCACCAGAATCTCGAAAGCATGATCGCCGACGGGCGTTTCCGCGAGGATCTCTACTACCGCCTCGCCGAGATCGTCGTGAAGATCCCCGCGCTTGCCGAGCGGCCGGGCGACGCGGGCCTGCTCGCGCGCCACTTCCTCGGCCGCTTCGCCAAGCAGATGAACCCCAATGTACGCGGCTTCACACCCGATGCGCTCACCGCGATCGATCGCTGGAGCTGGCCGGGCAACGTCCGCGAGCTTGAGAACCGGTTGAAGCGTGCGGTGATCATGGCTGACGGCAAGCTCGTCGCCGCGGCCGATCTCGATCTCGAAGGCGATGCCGAGGAAGCCGATCTGATCAACCTGAAGGCCGCGCGCGAGCAGGCCGACCGCAAGGCGATCCGTCGCGCGCTGGCGCGGAGCGAGAATAATATCTCGAACGCCGCCAAGCTGCTCGGCATCAGCCGGCCGACGCTCTACGATCTGCTCAAGCAATATGACATCTCGGCCAGCTAGGCTGGCGGCGCTTGCCGGCGCGTTGTTGCTGCTGGGCGCAGCGCCGTCGGCGAGTGCCGATCTGGTGGCGGGGCTGGCGGCGCTGCGGCTGCATCATCCCCGCGAGGCGCGCGTCCATTTCATGAATGCGGTGCGCGCCGATCCGCGCGATCCCACGGTGCGATTGCTGCTGGCGCGGACGGCGCTGCTGCTTGGCGACGGCGTGGCGGCAGCAGGCGAGATCGGACAGGCCAGGAGCCTTGGCGTTCCCGCCGCCATAAGCCATCATCTGCTCGCCGAAGCGCTGCTGCTTCAGGGGCAGGCGCAGGCCGCGCTCGCGGAAGCGGATGCCGTCCACATTCCGGCGCGCTATGCCGTCTACGCTGCGCGCATCCGCGCCCGCGCGCATGCGATGCTGGGCGACAATGGGTTGGCCGTTGCCGATTTTGGCGAGGCGCTGCGGCGGGCGCCCGACAATGCTGCCTTGTGGATCGATCTTGCCCGCTTCCGCCGCGACACGGGCGAGATGGCCGGCACGATCGAGGCTTCGGCGCGCGCGGTTGAGCTCGATCCTCGCGATCCCGAGGTGTTGCTGGTGCGTGGGCAGATGGTGCGCGATCAGTTCGGCCTCGTCGCGTCCTTGCCCTGGTTCGATCAGGCGATCGCGATCGATCCCGGATATGCGCCCGCGCTGATCGAGAAGGCGGCGACGCTGGGCGATCTGGGACGTTATCAGGCGATGATCGCGGCCTGCCGGGCGGCGCTGGCGATCGATCCGGGCAATGCGCGGGTCCTCTACCTGCAATCGGTGATGGCGGCGCGCGCGGGGCGCTTCGATCTCGCGCGGAACATGCTCAATCGCGTGGGGGAACGCCTGAACGGCGTGCCCGGCGCGATGCTGCTTTCAGCCACATTGTCGATCCACGAAGGCGCATTCGAGCAGGCAGCGAACCAGCTCGACGATCTGCTCGACGAGCAGCCCGACAATCTCGCTGCACGCCGGCTGCTGGGGCTGGCGCGCTGGCGGGCGGGCGATCCGGCGGCGGCGATCGAGGCGCTCGCGCCGCTTGCGTCGCGCGGCGACAGCTATGCGTTGCTGCTGACCGGGCGCGCGTATGAACGGCTGGGCGATCGCGTGGCGGCCGCTCCCTTCCTCGATCGTGCGGCGGTCGCTCGCGGCAACGACGGAGGCCCGATCGATCCGGCCACGCCGCTCACGACGCTGGCAGCCGAAGCGGCGGGCGGCGATGCGCGCGCCGTCGCGCGCTATTCGCGCGGGCTGATGATCGCCGGGAATGGTGGCGCGGCGCTGGCCGAGGCGCAGCGTTTGCTCCGGCGCAATCCCGGCGCGCCGGGCGCGCATATGCTGGTAGGCGACGTGCTGGCGGCGATGCAGCGCTGGGGCGAAGCGGCGCGTGCCTATAGGGACGCCGCCTCGCTGCAATTTTCGGAGGGCGTCGCGCTGCGGCTTGCCGACGCGCAGACGCACGCAGGCGACGCGGCGGCAGGGGCGGCGACGCTCAGCCTGTTCCTGGCGCAGAATCCGCGCTCGATCCCCGCGCTCAACGCGGCGAGCGACGCGATGCTTGCGGCGGGCGCGTGGGCGCAGGCGGAAGCGGTGATCCATTCGGTGCGTCTGCGCATCGGCAATGGCGATTTGCTGCTGCTCAACAATGCCGCCTGGGCTGCGAACGGGGCAGGGGATCAGGCTCGCGCGCTGCGCTTCGCGCAATTCGCTTTTGGTCGCCAGCCCGCCAGCCCCGCGCTCGCCGACACGCTGGGCACGATCATCGCCGAAGGCGGGGCTGACCGGGCCTATGGTGTCGCGCTGATCGAGCAGGCTCTGGCGATCGCGCCGAACGATCCAGCTTTTCGCCAGCATCTGGCACGCGCGCGTTCGGCCGGCGGGGAATTGTAGCGGGACCCCGCGCGCGGCTAGAGGGGGGCATGACCGAGGATCATCTCGCCCGCATCGCCGCCGCGCTGGAGCGCATGGCGCCCCCTCCGCCGGCTGCCGCTGATCCGTTGGCCCATCCGGCCTATGGCTGGCGCGACGGCGTATTGGTGGCGCTGCGCGATTTTCGTCCGCTGCCGCTCGACATGCTTTGGGGTATCGACGCGCAGAAGGCGACGCTGCTCGAAAATGCGCAGCGGCTGGCGACGGGGCACGCCGCGCATGACGTGCTGCTGTGGGGCGCGCGCGGCACGGGCAAATCGGCGCTGGTCAAATCGGTGGTCGGCGCGCTGCAATCGGAAGGCGCGGGGATCGCGCTGATCGAGGTCGACGGCGACCGGCTCGATACGCTGCCCGCGCTGTTCGCGGCGCTGGCCGGCGTCGAGCGCGCGTTCGCGATCTTCGTCGACGATGTCGCGTTCGAGGCCAATGGCGCGGGTGCGCGGGTGCTCCGCTCGCTGCTCGAGGGCGGAGCGGAGGCGCGACCGAACAATGCGCGACTGCACGTCACGTCCAACCGCCGCCACATCGTCGCGCGCGACATCGCCGAGCAGGACAGCGCGATCAACGTGCGCGACGTGGTCGACGACCGGCTCGCGCTCGCCGACCGCTTCGGCCTCAGCATCGGTTTCCACAATGTCGACCAGCAGGCCTATCTGGCAATGATCGAACATTATGCCGCCGCCTACGACCTGCCCTTCGATCCGGCGGATGCGGTCCAATGGGCGACGCAGCGCGGCAGCCGATCGGGACGCATCGCCTGGCAATATGTGACCGAGCTCGCCGGGCGCGCGGGGAAGCGGATATGATCCCGATCGTCATCCCCATCCGCAGATGGTGGAACGGTGGCTTTCCCGTCATTGCTTCGCTGCGCTCGCAATGACGATCTGAGTTGAATGCCGGCCCTTCTCGTAAGGCTAACCGGCCGAAGGCGCAGTGCGGGAGTTACTAATCGCGATCATGCGCGTTAGGATCGCATCGGGCGGTCGCGAGGGGCGTTGTCGTCCGGTGCTGCTCGATCACGCAGATGAGTGAGTATAATTTGTCAGGACAATCCTCCTCGATATCACCGGTTCGTTGCGAACGCGCGGCTTCGCGCATGATGGCCTGGTCGCTCGCCGCCGCGCTGTTCGCGAGCGCGCCCGCCTTCGCTCAGGACTATGCCGCACGCGACATCGGCGGCTGGACGGTCGCGCCCAACAAGGACCGAAATGGCTGCTTCATCACCAAGGCCTATGACGGCGTCGGGGGCACGACGCTGCTTCTCGGCCTCGACATCGATGGCGCCAACCATCTCTCTGTCCTGAACGACAACTGGTCGATCAAGCCGCAGGATCGGTTGAAGCTGAGCTTTCGCCTGTCCAGCGGCACCTATCCCGATCATTTCGCGGTGGGGATGGCATCAGACGGGAAGAGGGGGTTCGTCACCAATTTCGAGACGAAGTTTCCGACCTATTTCGCGGCGTCCAAAACCCTCAACATCTATCGCGGCAGCACGCCGGTGGAACAGCTGGCGCTCGACGGGAGCGGTGCGGCGGTTACCGAATTGCGGCGCTGCGTCGAGGCGCAGCGAGCCAAGCCGGCGGCCGACGCGCAGGTCGAAAAGCGATCGGGCAAGATACCGAAAGATCCTTTCGCATCGGACCCGAAGCGCCGCCCCAGCCCCTGACGGATTGTTCCTCGATAGCTTCGATGGCGCCCCGTCATGCGCCGAACCGAGGCGACGCGCCGTTGGATTGAGGTAAACGGCGGAACAACCGCGCGCGGGCGCTGTTTACGAGCGGTTGGGTCAACAATTGGAAATTAGCATGTCGCGAACTGTGAAACTTGCCCCCGCCATCGTCATTCTGGTGGGCGCGATCAGCTTGGGCGGCTGCGCCACCAAATCCTATGTCCGCGAGCAGATCGCTCCGGTCAGCGAGCGCGTGGGTGCACTCGAGACGAAGCTGCAGGAAACCGACGGCACGGCCAAATCGGCCCTCGCAGAGGCTCAGGCCGCGTCGCAGGCGGCGCAGAATAACGGCCAGCGTATCGACCAGCTCACCACCCGCGTGGACGGGACCGAGCAGCAGATCGTCGCGCTTCAGAAGAAGCAGCAGAAGCGGTCGCGCAACTGACCGGATGCAGCCGCAACGGCTGATCAGAGTTTGACTATAACGCGTGGTCGCTCCTCGGGGCGGCCACGCTTTTCTTGTGAGCGCTCCAGTCGATGATCACTTTATTCCTGGCGCTGGCGGCAGCCACACCGGCCGCAGGGGCCGCCCGTCCGTCCGAACCGGCGCCGTCGCAGTCCGAAGCCGCGCCGGTCAGGAAAAATGCGATCGTGCCGTCCCCGGATGCGGAGCGCGTCGTCGACTGGATCGCCGCATCGGGCGACAATCGCGGGCTGCCCTACGCCATCGTCGACAAGAATAACGCCTCGCTCTTCCTGTTCAGCGCCAAGGGGAAGGCGGTGGGCGCCGTTCCCGTGCTGATCGGTGTCGCGACGGGCGACGAGGCGACGCCGGGTATCGGCAGCAAGAACCTCGCCGAGATCGGCCCCGCCGAAAAGACGACGCCGGCCGGGCGCTTCCTTGCGAAGTTCGGCCTCGCCGCCGGCAAGGAAAGGGTGCTGTGGGTCGATTATGCCACGTCTGTGGCGCTCCATCCGATCCCGCCGGGCGCCAGCAAGAAAGAGCACCGGCGCGAGCGACTCCTGTCGCCGACGTCTGACGACAATCGCATCACCTTCGGCTGCATCAACGTGCCGCTCGCCTTCTACGGCAAGACCGTGCGTCCGCTTTTCCTGCGCAAGGGCGGCTATGTCTATGTGATGCCCGACACCAAGCCGCTCGAAGATGTTTTTCCACGCCTGCGCGTTGAAGCGCTTGCGCGGGGCGGGGCGAAACTTGCGACGGATCAGGACATGGTTTCCGGTAAGTAGCTATCTTCACATGCAATATAGCCGGCACGCGTTCCCGCGCCGGACGAGCAGATTGCATTTTTGTTGCACTGCACAAAAACTCTTGAAAAGCGAATCACGCTCCTATATTGTGCATTGCAACATAGAAGAGCGTTCAAGCTTTTCGGGAGCCTGAAATGAGCGACGAGACGAACAAGACCGCGCCCGATGGCGCCCCGGCCCCCAAGGCCGCGGCAAAGCCGGCGGCTGTGAAGCCTGCGGTCAAGGTCGAGGCGACGAAGCCCGCGCCGGTGAAGCCGGCCGTGGCCAAGGTCGCCAAGCCGGTTTCTGCGCCGGCCCCGAAGGCGAAACCTGTTCCCGTCAAGCCGGCGGTTACCAAGCTGGCGGTCAAGCGTCCCGCCGGCCCGGTTTCCTCGAAGACGCCCCTCAAGCCGCAACTGAAGAAACCCGCTGCTCCGGCGATCGCCGCTGCCGCGCAGAAAGGAACGACCGCAATGACCGAGACCGTGACCAAGATCGCCAACGAAGCCGTGGAGCGCGGCCAGGCGCTGTTCGGTGACTTCAACGCGCGTGCCAAGGCCGCGCTCGAGAAGAGCACCAAGCTCGTCGAGGAACTGAACGAGTTCAACAAGGGCAACCTCGAAGCCGTGGTCGAATCGACCAAGGTCGCCGCGAAGGGCGCCGAGGCCCTCGGCCAGCAGGCCGCTGACACCGCCCGCAAGAATTACGAGAAGGCCACGGCCGCGATGAAGAGCTTCGCGTCGGTCAAGTCGCCGACCGAGCTGTTCCAGCTGCAGAGCGAATATGCGCGCTCGGCCTTCGACAGCTTCGTCGCCGAAAGCTCGAAGAACACCGAAGCCTTCCTGAAGCTGGCCGGCGACGTGTTCCAGCCGCTGTCGAACCGCATCGCGGTGGCGGCGGAGAAGATCAAGACGGTCGCCTGATCGTCCGAACTTCGTAAAGCATTGAAAGGGCCGTCCCGGAATATCGGGGCGGCCCTTTTTCTTTCGGCGCGAAACGCCTGCGCCGCGCGCGATTCAACACGCTCTATCGCATCTTAACCCTTCAACCGCCCTTGCCCTCGCTTCGGCGCTTGCCATATTCTGACACGCAATGACCCAAAGCATCGAACCCCTTATGGCGACCCACAAGGATGGCGAGGACGAGGACGGCACCGGCCTTGGCGTCGCCACGCGCACACGGACGCGCACCAAGAAGCCTGCCCCCTACAAGGTGCTGATGCTCAATGACGACTACACGCCGATGGAGTTCGTCGTGCTCGTTCTCCAGCGCTTCTTCCGCATGGACATGGAGGCCGCGACGCGCGTGATGCTCCACGTCCACCAGAAGGGCGTGGGGGTGTGCGGCGTCTTCACCTACGAAGTCGCCGAAGCGAAGGTGACTCAGGTGATCGACTTCGCGCGCGAGAACCAGCACCCGCTGCAATGCACGCTCGAAAAGGCCTGATCGGCTGATTTTCGGCGTCTGCGCCAAGGGCGCTTGCGCGTTTATGGCGAAGCGCTAGACCGGATCGATGGACCGCATCATCATCAATGGCGGCAAGCGGCTGGAAGGCCGCCTGCCCATCTCGGGCGCCAAGAATTCGGCGCTGACGCTGCTTCCCTGTGCGTTGCTGACCGATGAGCCGCTGACGCTCCGGAACCTGCCGCGCCTCGCCGACGTCGACGCCTTTGGTCATCTGCTCAACCAGATGGGGGTCTCGACCACGATCGAGGGCGCGTCGCCGGAAGATTTCGGCCGGGTGATGACGCTGCGCGCCAACCGCGTCACCTCGACCGTCGCGCCCTATGACATCGTGCGCAAGATGCGCGCCTCGATCCTCGTGCTCGGCCCGCTCGTCGCGCGCGCCGGCGAGGCGATCGTGTCGCTGCCTGGCGGCTGCGCGATCGGCAACCGCCCGATCGACTTGCACCTGAAGGCTCTCGAAGCGCTGGGCGCCGAGATCGAGCTGACCGCCGGTTACGTGAAGGCGACCGCACCCGGCGGCCGCCTGCCCGGCGGCGACTTCACCTTCCCGATCGTCTCGGTCGGGGCGACCGAGAATGCGGTCATGGCCGCCGTGCTCGCTTCGGGGCGCAGCGTGATCGACAACGCCGCGCGCGAGCCCGAGATCGTCGATCTGTGTCGCTGCCTCGTCGCCATGGGCGCGAAGATCGGCGGCATCGGCGAGAGCCGGCTGGTGATCGACGGCGTCAAGGAACTGCACGGCGCGACCTACAAGGTGATGGCTGATCGCATCGAGGCGGGCAGCTACGCCTGCGCGGCGGCGATCACCGGCGGCGCGCTCGACCTCGTCGGCGCCGAGCCGGGCGAGATGCGCGCGACGATCGCTGCGCTGGTCGAGGCGGGGCTCCACGTCGAGGAACTGAATGACGGGCTGCGCGTCGCCGCCAATGGCGCGATCCGCCCGCTCAACCTGTCGACCGCGCCTTATCCGGGCTTCGCGACTGACATGCAGGCGCAGTTCATGGCGATGCTCACGCTTGCTGCCGGCACCAGCGTGCTGACCGAAACCATCTTTGAGAATCGCTACATGCATGTGCCGGAGCTGGCGCGCATGGGGGCGGACATCCAGGTTTCGGGGCGCAGCGCCGTGGTGCGCGGGGTCGAGGGGCTGACCGGCGCGCCGGTGATGGCGACCGATCTGCGCGCGTCGATGAGCCTGATCATCGCCGGGCTTGCCGCCAAGGGCGAGACGCAGGTGGCGCGCGTCTATCACCTCGATCGCGGCTATGAGCGGCTGGAGGAGAAGCTGCAGGCGGTCGGCGCCGACATCGAACGCGCGGGCGATGGCTGACGAGCCGGCGACGCCGACCGAGGTCGCGCGGCTCGATGTGCTGCGCGGACTGGGGCTGAGCCCTGGAACGTCGGGCGCCGCCAATGAAGCGACGCGTTTTGCTGCCCTGCTGTGCGAAACCCCGATAGCGCTGGTCAGCCTCGTCGATGAAGAGCGCCAGTATTTCGTCGGGCGTACCGGCCTCGACATCATAGAGACGCCGCGCGACCAGTCCTTCTGCGCCCACACGATGCTGGGCGACGATCTGATGATCATTCCCGATGCGCGAGTGGACCCGCGCTTCGTCAACAACATGTTCGTGACAGGGCATCCGTTCATCCGCTTCTACGCGGGGATGCCGCTCGTCTCGCGCGAGGGCTATCCGCTCGGCTCGCTCTGCGTGATCGATCCCGAGCCGCGCGACGGGCTGACCGATCTTCAGCGGCAGGGGCTCAAGATCCTCGCGCGTGGCGTGATGCTGGGGCTTGAATCACGACGCGGGGTAAAGGAGCGGGCGGCGAGCGAACTACGCGCGGCGCGTGCGCTGTCGGACGTGGAGCAGCGTTTCCACATCCTTGCCGACACCATGCCGCAGATGGTCTGGTCGGCACTGCCCGATGGCTACAACGACTATTTCAACGCGCGCTGGTACGAATTTTCGGGCCTGCCCGAAGGGTCGGCCGATGGCGAGGGTTGGGAAGCGATCATCCATCCCGACGATCTGGCGGAGACATGGATGCGCTGGCGCCATTCGCTCGAGACGGGCGAGCTATACGAGACCGAATATCGGCTGCGTCATCATAGCGGCGAATATCGCTGGGCGCTGGGGCGTGCCCAGCCGATCCGCGACGAGGATGGCCATATCACGCGCTGGTTCGGTACCTGCACCGACATCCACGAACAGAAGTTGCTTTACGAACAGCGCGAGGTAGTGGCGCGCGAGCTGTCGCATCGGATCAAGAATATCTTCTCGGTGATCAGCGGGCTGATCGGCCTCTCGGCGCGCGCGCACCCCGAAATATCGGTGCCGGCCGCCGAACTGCGCGAACGTGTGCTGGCGCTCGGGCGCGCGCATGAGCTGGGCCGGTTGCGCGCGGCGGGGGAAGAACCCGGCACGACGAAGGGCGTGCGGACCTTGCTGACGGCGCTGCTCGCGCCTTATCGCACCGACGGCGGCGACAGGTTCGAGATTGCCGGGCCGGACCTCGCGGTCGACGATCGCGCCGCGACGCCGCTTGCCCTGCTGTGCCATGAGCTTGCAACCAATGCCGCCAAATATGGCGCGCTTTCGACGCCGGGTGGCCGCGTGCTGGTGACGCTTTCCGCCGATGGCGAGGATTGCGCGATCGAGTGGCGCGAGTGCGGGGGGCCGTCGGTCATCGCCCCGACGCACGAGGGGTTCGGATCGCGGCTGATCGCGCTCAGCATCGAACGCCAGCTTGGCGGCCGCATCGAACGCGACTGGCAGGCCGACGGGCTGCGTGTCCGCCTCGATGTCCCGCTCCGCGCCTTGCGGCGCGACGCCGAAGGGCAGGGCTGACCAACCCCGTCCGAATGCCGGACCTCAACCCAAATGGTTGAGTGCGTGGATGGTGAGGCCGACGAGGCCGCCGACCATGGTGCCGTTGATGCGGATATACTGGAGATCGCGGCCCACCGCCGCCTCGAGCCGGCCGGTCACCGTGCGCGCATCCCAGCCGCGGACGGTGTCCGAAACGAGCGTGACGATGCCGTCGCCATAGCGCGCGGTCGCGCCCACCGCTGCGCGGCGGACGAAGCGATTGATCGTCACGCGCAGCCGGTCGTCGCCCTGCAGCGCCTCGCCCAGTTGCTTGATCATCTCGCCCAACCGCCCGGTCATCGCCGATTGCGGATCGCGGACGGTGGCGAGCAGGGCGGTGCGCGCCTGTTCCCACATCCCGTCGATCCAGCGCCGCATCGCCGGGTTTTCGAGCAGCTCGTCGCGCAGTGCCGCGACGCGGGCGCGCATATGTTCGTCGTCCTGCAGGTCGGCGGCGAGATTGCAGAGCCCGTCCTCGGCGCGCACGCGCAGGGGGTGGGCGGGGTCGATGCTCATTTCGTCGAGCAGGCGGAGGAGGCCGTCGATGATCTTGTCGGCCAGAGTCTCGTCCAGCCCGGTCCAGCGCAGGATCGATCCGGCGCGGTCGTGGATCATCTGGCGGATCAGATGCTCGTTCGCCTCCAGCGTGCGCGAGGCCCAGCGGATCGCGCCATCGAGCAGCGGGACGTGGCGATCCTCGCGGATCGCGGCGCTCAGCGCCTGGCCGAGGATCGGCGCGAAATCGATCGCGCTCAGCCGCTGGACGATCGCGCCCTTGACCATCCCGCCCAGCCGGTCCTGGTCGAGCGCGCCCAATATGTCGGCGACCAGCCGCGCCGCGCCGTCGCGCAGCCGCCCCTCGCCGGCGGGCGTCGGCGCGGCCAGGAAACGGCCAGCGGCACCCGCGACGTCGAGCCTGCGCATCCGCCGCGCGACGACGGAAGGCGTCAGGAAATTATCCTTGAGGAAGGTGGCGAGCGTATCGCCGATCCGGTCCTTGTTGCGCGGTATGATCGCGGTGTGCGGGATGGGCAGGCCGAGCGGGTGGCGGAACAGCGCCGTCACCGCAAACCAGTCCGCCAGCCCGCCGACCATCGCCGCCTCAGCAAAGGCGCGGACGAACCCGGCGGCGGGATGGAGCGGCTCGAAATGGCGCGCGACGGCATAGGTCGCGGCCATCAGCACCAGCAGCCCGGTCGCCACCGCACGCATGCCGCCATAACGCTGCGCGGGGCTGGCGCGGTCCGATCGGG
This sequence comes from Sphingomonas sp. EU05-FHT14C10, assembly GCF_058790595.1. Taxonomy (NCBI): domain Bacteria; kingdom Pseudomonadati; phylum Pseudomonadota; class Alphaproteobacteria; order Sphingomonadales; family Sphingomonadaceae; genus Sphingomonas; species Sphingomonas sp. EU05-FHT14C10. The sequence continues at coordinate 18,497 of NZ_JBYTEN010000014.1, forward strand.
CGCGGGCGAACAAGCTCATACTGTCAGAATGAACCGGGGGTGGAATGGTTCAACCCCCAATTTCATTCCTTTGCGATCATGGCCGGTGGTTACTCGGCGGGCTGCGCCGTCTCCGTCCCGTGCGGCGTCGCACCGCCGTTGGTCAGGCTGCGCGACAGCTTGGGTCCCAGCCAGCGTTCGAAGCCCATGGCAAGGCTGAACGTCGCCGGCACGATGAGCAGGGTCAGCACGGTCGAGACGACGAGGCCGCCGATCACTGTGATGCCCATCGGCGCGCGCCAGGCGCCATCGCCCGATATCGACAAGGCGGTGGGCACCATGCCCGCGACCATCGCGACCGTGGTCATCACGATCGGCTGGGCGCGCTTGTGTCCTGCGTCGATGATCGCGACCTTGCGGTCGACACCCTTGCCCATCTCCTCGAGCGCGAAGTCGACAAGCAGGATCGAGTTCTTGCCGACGATGCCGAGCAACATCAGCACGCCGATGAACACCGGAAGCGACAGCGGGTTGCCGGTGAGCCAAAGCGCCAGACCGCCGCCGAGCGGAGCCAGCAGTAGCGAGCCCATGTTGACGAAGGGCGGCATGATCCGCTGGTATAGCAGCACGAGCACGCCGAAGACGAGCATCACGCCGGCAACGATCGCGATCGCGAAATTGACCAGCATCTCGTTCTGCCACTTCGAATTGCCGAGGATCAGGCGGCTGACGCCGATCGGCAGGTTCTGGAGCGACGGCAGCTTGTTGATCTTCTCCATCGCCTGCCCGCTGACGAGGCCGGGCGCGAGATCGGCGCCGATCGTCAGGCGGCGGACCTGATTATTGCGATCGATCTGCGTCGGTCCCGCGCCAAAGCCGACGTCGGCGACGACCGAGAGCGGCACCGCGCCGCCATATTGGGTCTGGACAGGCAGGTTCTTGATCGTCGCCATCTTCTGGCGCGCATCCTCGTTGATTGCGACGCGGATCGGGATCTGGCGATCGGAAAGCGAGAATTTGGCGCTGTTCTGGTCGATTTCGCCCAGCGTCGCGATGCGGATCGCCTGGCTCAGCGCCTGCGTCGTCACGCCAAGCTGTGCGGCGAGGTCGAGGCGCGGGCGCAGCGTAATCTCGGGGCGCTGGAGATTGCCCTCGACGCGCGGCGCGACGATTTCCCTGAGGCCCGACATTTCGCGCAGGATGTTGCCCGCAACGCGATTGAGCTCCTCGGGATCGTCACCGCCGAGCGTGATAGAGATGTCGCGGTTGCTGCCGCCGCCGCCGCCGAACTGCGACTGGAAGTTGACGCGCGCGTCGGGAATGGCGGCAAGCTGCGGCGCGACCGAGCGCTCGAACTCGGTGCTCGTCATCGGCCGGTCCTTACGCAGGCGCAGGTAGACCGTCGCGGTGCCGACATCGATGCGTTCGAACGTCTTCTCGACGACGTCGGTGCGCTTGTCCATCATCGCGGCGACCCTGTCGGCCACCGCCTCGGTCTGGGCGAGCGTGGTGCCCGGCACCATGCTGATCGCGATGCGGCTGGTGTCGCTGTTGATCGCGGGCTGGAAGGTCATCGGCAGTTGCGCGAAAACGAAGATGGTGAGGAGGAAGGCAAATCCCCCCATGCCGAACACGATCACACGATGATCTGCGAAGCGCGATAGACGACGGCGCCATCCGCCCCTGGCGCGCATCCGGTCCATCCGGCTCTCGTCGAGCGTCCAGGTGAGCGCCGCCATATAGCGGTCCATCAGCCAGCCGCCGCCATGTTCCTGCTCGCCATGCGCTTTCAGGAAATAGGCGGCGATCATCGGCGTGATCATGCGCGCAACGGCAAGGCTCATCAGCACCGAAGCGACGACGGTCAGGCCGAAATTCTTGAAGAACTGGCCGGAGATGCCGGGCATCAGGCCGACGGGCAGGAAGACAGCGACGATCGTCATTGTGGTGGCGAGCACCGCAAGGCCGATCTCGTCGGCGGCGTCGATCGCCGCCTGATAGGCGCTTTTGCCCATACGCATGTGGCGGACGATATTCTCGATCTCGACGATCGCGTCATCGACGAGCACGCCGGCAACGAGGCTGAGGCCAAGCAATGTCAGGCTGTTGAGCGTGAAGCCCATCAGATCCATGAACCAGAAGGTCGGAATGGCCGACAAGGGGATGGCGAGCGCGGAGATGATCGTCGCCCGCCAGTCGCGCAGGAACAGGAACACCACGACCACCGCGAGCACCGCGCCCTCGATCATCGCGTGCATCGCCGATTCATACTGCTTCTTGGTATAGTCGACGTTGGTGAACAGCTCGGTGAAATGGACCTTGGGGTTCTGCTTCTCGAGATCCTTCAGCACCTTCACCGCGCCGTCATAGACGGTGACGTCGGACATGCCCTTGGCGCGCTCGAACCCGAAGGTCAGCACCTGCTTGCCGCCGGTCTTGGAAATCGAGCGCTGTTCGTCGTGCAGGTCGCGGACGTCGGCGATGTCCGACAGCTTGACGCTCTTGCCGTTCGACAGCGCGATCTGGGTCTCGCCCAGCTCGAACGCATTCTTGGCGTTGCCGAGGATGCGGACCGACTGTTCGGAGCCGGCAATTTCGGCGCGGCCGCCCGCCGCGTTGAGGTTGACCTGGCGCAGCTGGTTGTTGACCGCCGTCGCGGTCAGGCCCAGTGCCTGCATGCGTGCCGGATCGAGCACGATGCGCATCTCGCGCGAGACGCCGCCACGACGATAGACGTCGCCCATGCCCGACACCGACAGCAGCTTCTTCGAGACGGTGTTGTCGACATACCAGCTCAATTGCTCGAGCGTCATGTCGGTCGCGGATGCTGCGTAATAAGCGAGCGTGTTGCCCGAGGTGGAGACGCGGATCACCTGCGGCTCCAGAATTCCGTCGGGCAGGTTGCTACGGATCTGCGAAATCTTGTCGCGCACGTCGGTGACGGCGCGGTCGATCGGGGTGCCGATCGCGAACTGGATGAAGGTCTGCGACTGGCCTTCGGTCACCGTCGAGTTGATCTCGTCGATCCCCTCGATCGTGCGCACGGCTGCCTCGACGCGCTGGGTGACCTGCGTCTCCAGCTCGGTCGGCGCGGCGCCCGGCTGGCTGATGAGCACGATCGCGCCGGGGAAATCGATATCCGGATCGTTCTGCACGTCCATGCGCATGAAGGCGACGATGCCCGCAAGCGTGAGCGCCGCGAAGATGACGAGCGGCGGAACCGGATTCCGGATGGACCAGGCCGAGATGTTGCGGAAGTTCATCGGTTAGTCCCTCAGCGCGTCTTGGTGAGAACGGGCTTCACCGTTTCGCCGGGGCTCAGGAAGCCGCCGGCCGAGAGGACGACATGCTCGGTGCCGCCGAGGCCGCTGATCACGGCGACGCCCTTGTCAGTCACGTCGCCGACCTTGATGTCGCGGCGCTCGGCCTTGCTGTCCTTGCCCACCACGTAGACGAAGCTGCCCTTGTCATCGCTCTGCACGGCCGAATCGGGGATCAGCGGAACGATGGCCGAGCCGCCGATGATCGCCGCCTGTGCGAAGCCGCCGGGGCGAAGTTCGGGGTCATAAGGCACGGCGATGCGCGCGATGCCCTGGCGCGTCGTCGGATCGATGACGGGCGAAAGCTGCCAGACGCGGCCGGCGAAGCTCTTGGTCGAGCCCACGGGCGTGACGGTCGCCGTCACGCCTTCGCGCAGCACCGCCATATCGCCTTCGGCAAGCTGGGCGCGCAGCTCCATCTCGCCGTCCTTGGCGATGCGGAACAGCGTGCCGCTGCCGGCCTGTACGACCTGGCCGGGTTCGACTGCGCGCGTGAGGATCAGGCCCGCAGCGGGCGAGCGAATGTCGAGCCGGCCGTTGCGCGCGCGCATTTCGGCGAGCTGCGCTTCGGCGAGGCGAACGCGCGCCGCAGCCGAGTCGCGCGTAGCGAGCAGCTGGTCGACGCTCGCCTTCGAGATGAAGCCGCGGCTGACAAGCTGCTGCGAACGATCGAGATTATTCTGCGCGATGCGGGCATCGGCGCGCGCGACGTTGAGCGAGGCTTCCTGCTGCGCCACCTGCTGCGTCTGGACCGAGCGCTCGATGGTCGCGAGCACCTGCCCGGCGCCGACCCATTGGCCGGGCTGGACAAGGACGCGCGTGACCATCCCGCCTTCGCCGACGACAGCGACCGGCATGTCGACGCGCGCGGCGAGCGATCCGGTGCCGAGGATCTGGCGATCGACCGGCTGGCGACCGGGCACGAAGACCGTGACGGTCGGCGACTGATCGCCCGATGCCGCAGGCTTGGCGGCTTCCTTGCCGCGCATGAAGTAGAAGGCGGCGGCGGCGATCACCGCCAGCGCGACCACCGCGCCGATGATCAGGCGACGCCGGCTGCGGCGGCGGGCCGCGCCGTCCACATCGAGCATGTCGCCACCACGCGAGAAACTGGCCTCGTAGTTCATCGTCTTCAACTTTCCGCCCCGAACAAGTCGCAATGGCAGCTGTATTATATTAATAAGTCACCGGGCTCAAGCGGCGTTTTTGCGTGCCGCGATTCCGGGTCGTTCAGACGGCGTGCAGCCGGTCTATGCTGTTAGGCGCGCATCCACGGAGGAGACGTAAATGAAGACCCTTGTCCTGCTGCCCCTGATCGCCGCCGCTGCCGCGCCGGCCGCGGCGCAAGTCCAGGCGATGCCCGTCATCGCCGTCACCGGCACTACGCTCGACATCAGCGCGGAAGGCGAAACGACGCGCGTCCCCGATGTCGCGACCATTTCGGCCGGCGTCGTGACGCAGGCGGTCGATGCCGCCGCCGCGCTGCGCGACAATGCCGCGCGAGTCGAACGCGTGATCGCCGCGCTCAAGAAGGCCGGCATCGCCGATCGCGACATCCAGACCGCGAACATCCAGCTCAATCCGCAATATCGCTATGCCCAGAACGAAGCGCCGGTGATCACCGGCTATCAGGCGACCAACACGGTCAGCATCCGCTTCCGCGACATCGCCAAGAGCGGCACGGTGCTCGACGCGCTGGTGAAGGAAGGGGCCAACCAGATTTCGGGGCCGAACTTCATGCTCGACAAGCCGGCAGAGGCGCTCGACGAGGCGCGTGTCGCCGCGCTCGGTATCGCCCGCTCGCGCGCCGAGCTTTATGCGAAGGCGGCGGGCCTCAAGGTCAAGCGGATCATCTCGATCAGCGAGAGCGGGGCGGATTTCCCGCAGCCCGTGCCGGTGATGATGATGGCGCGGGCCGATGTCGCGGCTGCCCCGCGGACCAAGATCGTCGCCGGCGAGCAGAAGGTCGGCATCACGCTCAACGTGAAGTTCGAGCTCGAATAAACGAAAGGCCGGCGTTCCCCTTTGGGGGAGCGCCGGCCTCGCAAATCCAGCGGGGCGGTTTAGCGGACCGAGCCGCGCCGGATCAGATTGACGATCGCCAGCAGGATAACTGCGCCTACCAGCGAAACGAGGAAAGACGTCAGTGTCAGCGGAGCGTTGTTGATCGTTCCGCCGCTGAAAATCCAGCCGCCGATGAAGGCACCAATGATGCCGACGACGATATTGAGTATGATGCCCTGCTGGGCGTCCGTCCGCATGATCAGGCTGGCGAGCCAGCCGATGACGCCACCGACGATCAACCAGATAATGAATCCAATCATGTTCACCCTCCTGTCGCCCCGCCATCTGGCGGTGTCTCTATAGACGAATGGAAGGTGAGCCGGTTCCGACGATGACGCAATTTGTTTCGGATGCGGCAGTCGGCACCCTACAGGAAATTTGACATTTGCTTCGGGAAACGCGCCGTCGGCGCATTTCCCGGAGCCTATACTGGTCTCAATATTTCTGCTGGCGCTCGTAGAGCGACTTGTAATGCTGGATGCGCGTCACTCGCAGCCCGGGCATGCCCGAGCGATCGACCGCGCGCTGCCAGCTCGCAAATTCCTCGACCGTGAGATTGTAGCGGTCGCACACCTCGTCGACCGTCAGCAAGCCGCCATTAACGGCCGCCACCACCTCCGCCTTGCGGCGGACGACCCATCGGGTGGTGTTGGCCGGCGGCAATGAATCGAGAGTCAGCGGCTCCCCGAGCGGCCCGATCACTTGAGCTGGACGAATTTTCTGATTCTCGATCATGTTTACCTCGATACGCTGGGATTATCCCGTCCCACTCGGTTTGGCTGATACAGCAGCGGATTTTAGGAACGCTGAAACGTGACGGTAAAAAGCTCGGTCATGTTGGTTTATGGTCGGTTAGCAGCGCGGCCACACCGGGATGAAAGCTGCCTGAGACGCGATGAACGCCCTCGCCGAAAAGATTGACGCGTCCCGCCATCGAGGGATCGCCCGATCGCGCCGGAATCAGCGACGACGCCTGGGCGATCGCCGTGGCGCTTGCCGCCTGCCGCGCCGCCAGTTCGGCGAGCAGCACCGAAATGTCGGGAATCGTCGCCGGTCCGCGCGCCTTCCAGTCGAAACGAGCGAAACTCAGATCCATGAAACGAGGCGACTCCGGAATAGTGCGGCGATGTCATTTCTGTTACGCCGAAAGGATGAAGGGGCCGTAAAGCGCCCCTGTTGAAATCGTGCGCGATCCCCTAAATGACGCCGCGATGACTCCGGATTTCCAGCTTGCCGCGCCTTTTTCGGCCCGCCGCATCATCGTCGCCATGTCCGGCGGCGTCGATTCCTCGGTGGTGGCCGCGCTGGCCGTCCGTTCCGGAGCCGAGACGATCGGCGTGACGCTCCAGCTCTATGATCATGGCGCAGCGGTGGGGCGTACCGGCAGCTGCTGCGCCGGGCAGGATATCCGCGACGCGCGCGCGGTCTGTGACAAGCTGGGCATCGCCCATTATGTCTTCGATCACGAAACGCGCTTCCGCGAGAGTGTGATCGAGGATTTCGCCAACGAATATATGGCCGGGCGCACCCCCATTCCGTGCGTGAAGTGCAATATGGGGGTGAAGTTCACCGATCTCTTTCGCCTCGCGCGCGATCTGGGCGCCGATTGCCTCGCGACCGGCCATTATGTCCGCCGCGTGATGGGCGAGGGCGGGCCGGAACTGCACCGCGCCGTCGATCCGGCGCGCGACCAGAGCTATTTTCTGTTCGCGACCACTGGCGAGCAGCTCGACTATCTGCGCTTCCCGCTGGGCGGCATGCCCAAGCCCGAAGTGCGGGCGATCGCCGCCGAGCTTGGCCTTGGGGTCGCGGCCAAGCCCGACAGCCAGGACATCTGCTTCGTCCCCGACGGCGATTATGCGCGCGTGGTCCGTAAGATCAGGCCCGATGCGGACGAAGGCGGCGAGATTGTCGATCAGTCGGGCCGCGTGCTCGGTCGCCACCGCGGGCTCATCCATTATACGGTCGGCCAGCGGCGCGGGATCGAGATTGGCGGGCAGGCCGAGCCGCTCTACGTCGTCCGGCTCGAGGCGGAGAGCCGGCGCATCGTCGTCGGCCCGCGCGCCGCACTGGCGGTGGGGGCTGCGCGCCTCGCCGACATCAACTGGATCGGCGGCGATCGTCACGGGCCGCTGACCGCCAAGGTCCGTTCGATGGCCAGGCCGGCGCCGGCGCGCCTCGTCGATGGGCGAGTGATCTTCGACACGCCGGAATATGGGGTCGCGCCCGGCCAGGCGGCGGTGCTTTATGATGGCGACCGCGTGCTCGGCGGCGGCTGGATCGCCGAGACGGAAGCGGCACTGCTCGAACTGGTCTAGCCTCGATCGTCATTGCGAGCCTAGCGAAGCAATCCAGAGAGTGTCTGGCTTTTCTGGATTGCTTCGCTGCGCTCGCAATGACGGAGTGGGGATTGCTGGCCTAGCCCAGCGCCTCGACCATTTCCGCGAGCGCCAGCCAGCGCTCCTCGGCTGCGTCCTTTTCCCCGCGCGCGGCGTCGATCGCCTTGGTCAGCGCCTGGAACTTCGCCGGATCGCGCGTGTAGAGATCGGGGTTGGACAAGGCTTTTTCGTCGCGCGCGATCGCAGCCTCGATTTCCTCGATCCGCTTCGGCAGCAGGTCATAGTCGCGCTGGTCCTTGTAGGTCAGCTTGGCCGAAGGCGCCTTGGGCGCGGCGACGGCCTGCGGCTTGGCGGCGGCCTTGTGCGGCTCGGGCTTCGGCTCGCGCCGCTTCGCCCAATCCTCATAGCCACCGGCGACGATATCGACCTTGCCCGATCCATCGAGCCCCAGCGTGATGGTGACCGTGCGATCGAGGAAGTCGCGGTCGTGGCTGACGATCAGCACGGTCCCGTCATAGTCTGCGATCACTTCCTGCAGCAGGTCGAGCGTCTCGAGGTCGAGATCGTTGGTCGGCTCGTCGAGCACGAGCAGGTTCGATTCGCGGGCAAATTCGCGCGCGAGCAGCAGGCGTGAGCGCTCGCCGCCCGAAAGCGTGCCGATGGCCGCGTCCGCCAGACCGGGCTCGAACAGGAAGTCCTTCAGATAGCCCTGGATATGCTTCTTGACCCCGCGCACCGCGATCCAGTCGCCGCCGTCGGCAAGCACGTCGCGGACGCGCTTCTGCGGCTGGAGCAGCGAGCGCTGCTGGTCGATGACGATGCCGTCCAGCGTCTTGGCGAGCGTGATCGTGCCTTCGTCGGGCTCGATCTCGCCGGTGAGCAGCTTGAGCAGCGTGGTCTTGCCCGTGCCGTTCGCGCCGACGATGCCGATGCGGTCGCCGCGCTGGATGCGCAAGGTGAAGTCGCGGATGATCGTCCTGTCACCGAAGCGCTTGGTGACGTTGAGCGCGGTGATGACTGACTTGGTCTTCACGTCGTCGGTGGCGATGGCGAGCTTGGCCGTGCCCGCCGGCCCGATCATCGAGGCCCGCTGCGCGCGCATCTGGTTGAGCTTTTCCAGCCGCCCCTGGTTGCGCCGCCGCCGCGCGGTGACCCCGCGTTCGAGCCAGTGGAACTCCAGCTTCAGCTTGGCGTCCAGCTTCTCGGCGGCGCGCGCTTCCTCGGCATAGGCGCGTTCCATCCATGCCTCGAACCCACCGAAGCCGACGTCGGCACGGCGCAGGTTGCCGCGATCGAGCCATAACGTGGTGCGCGTCAGCCGGGTCAGGAAGGTTCGGTCGTGGCTGATGACCAGGAAAGCGCCGTTGAAGCGGTTGAGCCAGCTTTCCAGCCAGTCGATCGCCGCGAGGTCTAGATGGTTGGTCGGCTCGTCGAGCAGCAGCACGTCGGGCTCCTGGGCCAGCGCGCGCGCGATCGCGGCGCGGCGGCGCTCGCCCCCGCTCGCGGTTGCCGCCTCGCGCGACAGGTCGAGCCCGATCTGGTCGGCGATCGACTCCACCTCGTGCAGCGGCGGCGCATCGGGCGCGGCCATCGCGAAATCGCGCAGCGTCGCGAACTTGCTGACGTCGGGGTCCTGCTCGAGCAGGATGACGCGGGTGCCGGGGACGATGCTGCGCCGCCCCTCGTCGCTTTCGATTCGCCCGGCGAGCAGTTTCAGCAGCGTCGTCTTGCCCGCGCCATTGCGCCCGATCAGCACCAGCCGGTCGCGCTCGCCGATATGGACGTCGAGCCCGCGAAAGAGCCAGCCGCTCCCCTGGATGAGGCCGAGATTTTCGAAGGTTAGGACGGGTGCTGCCATGATCGGCGCGAGATAGCGACGGCGAGGGCGTTCGTCACCCCGCGTCAGTCGTCACGATGCATATCGTCATTGCGAGCGCAGCGAATCAATCCAGCTTTGCGCCCAACATTTCTGGATTGCGTCGCTGCGCTCGCAATGACGGCAGAGGGGCTATCGCGCGGCGCGCTTGGCCTTGGCGTCGGCGACCATCTTCGCGACTTCATCGAGCAATTGATGCGCGTCATAGACGATTCCGTCCTTGATCGGCCATTTCACGCCGCCGACGCGCTCCTGCCTGTCGGTCGCGGGGTTTAGGCGAAGATGTCCGGTGCCGTAGAGCGTCTTGAAGTTGGCGAGCGGATTTTCCGGCGCGATCACCAGATCGGCGAGCATGCCTTCGCGCACCAGCCCGAACTCGGGCGCCTTGCCCTTGGGCTCTTCCAGCGTCCGTGCACCGTTGATCGTCGCCGACTGGATGACCTCGAGCGGCGAGAAGCCGGCTTCCTGCAGCAGTTCGAATTCCTGGATATAGCCGAAGCCCCAAAGTTCGTAGATGAAGCCCGGATCGGAGCCGGTGGTCACGCGCCCGCCCATATTCTTGTAATCGTTCATTAGCCGCATCCAGCGCGCATAGAAGCGCCGCCACATGATCTCGTTCTCGGTCGTCCAGTCGTAGAAATAGCTGCCGTGATTTTCGCGCGACGACTGGAAGAAGTCCCAGAGCGAGGGCAGGGCATAACGTTCCTGCCAGTCGGCATTGCGCGCATGCATCAGATCGCGGCTCGCCGAATAGATGGTGAAGGTAGGATCGAAGGTGACGTGGTTGGCCTTCTGCTCCTCCAGATAGGCGATCCATTCGGGGCTGCCGGGCTCGACCGTCTGGTCCCAGATGGCGGCCGCGCCGCCGAAGCGCTGCTGTTCGTTATTGTAGTTGTAGTCGCTGGGGAATTTCTGGACGCCGCCGTCCTTCAGCAGCGATTCGAAATGGCCGTAGAAATGGGTGACGGTGCCGAGTCCCCATTCGCCCGCGGTGCGCGCATTGACCTGCGCGACGCCGAGCTGGCCGAGATGCGCGACGGTGCCGAGCCCTGCCGCCTTGGCCGCCTCGATCGCCGCCTTCATCACCTCGGGCGGGTCCATGTTGAAGAATTTGATGCCGTCGACGCCGTTCGCCGCCGCCCATTTCACCCAGGCGCGCGCCTTTTCGGGCGTGTCGACCTTGCCGCCGCTCCAGCCGTCACCGAGCACGAGATAGACATAGAGGCGGGGGGCGACGATCTGGTTGGCGGCGCTGCGGCGCTTGTCGTCCATGCTGCGGTTGGGTGTGCCGAAATAAAAGGGAACGCCGCGCACCGTGGTGACACCATGCGCCAGCCACAGCTTGTAGCCATAGGATGCGTCGGGGGCCTTCTCCGCATTGCCGTTATGGCCGTGCGTGTCGACGAAGCCGGGGAGGACGTACATGCCCGTGGCGTCGATCTCGCGATCGAACTGGCGCGGCGCGCGGTCGGCGCGCATCGGCAGGCCGGGCGTGCCGGCGGGCCTGATCTCGGCGATGCGATTGCCGTGGACGACGATATCGACCGGGCCGCGCGGGGGAGCGCCGCTGCCGTCGATCAGCGTCGCACCGCGAACGACGAGCGTGGCATAGGGGCCGGCGCCTTCGCCCGGCGCGCGATCGGCGACGCGGATCATCCCGTCATTCTGCGCCGCCGCCGGATGCGCGGCCGCACAGGCAAGTGCCAGCGAAGCAAGCAGTTTGCGGATCATGGCTTCCCCCTTCGGACCTGTGCGGCATTCATGACCTATTCAAGGCCTCTCGCCTATGCCAACCAGCAATGAAGATGACCAAGCCCATCCTGACAGCGATAATCTTCGCCGTTGGCGCTGCGGTGGTCGCCGATTCGGCGATCGCCCAGCGGAGGGCGCAGCCTTATCCGGGCGATCGCTATGAACGGCCCTATCCGGGCGGCCGGGATCGGGACGGCGGTCGCGACCGCGACGGTGGTCGGGATCGCGATGGCGGCCGGGACGGTCCATCGGGCTACCCCTATGGCGGGCCGCCTTTCCGGCGCGGCGATCAATATGAGGCCTACCGCGCCCGCGCGCAGGGGCAGGTGCGTTCGCTGCGCGAGATCGAGGGGCGCATCGTCCCGCGCATGCCCGGCGCATCCTATCTCGGTCCCGAGTTCAATTCGGCGAGCGGCAATTATCGCCTCAAATTCCTGCGCGGTGGGCAGGTGATCTGGGTCGATGTCGACGGTCGGACTGGACAGGTGGTCGGCCGTTCGGGCTATTAAGCGCAACGCTTCCGTTACATTGAGAGGATTTCGATGCGTGTTCTGATCGTCGAGGACGAACCGAGCCTGGGCCAGCAGCTTCGCAGCACGCTTGAGGATACGGGCTATGCGGTCGATCTCGCCACGGATGGCGAGGATGGGCATTTCCTCGGTTCGACCGAATCCTACGACGCGGTGATCCTCGACCTCGGCCTGCCCGAGATTGACGGGCTCACGGTGCTTGATCGCTGGCGCAAGGAAGGCCGCACCATGCCGGTGCTCGTGCTGACCGCGCGCGACAGCTGGTCGGACAAGGTGGCGGGGCTCGATGCGGGCGCCGACGATTATCTCGCCAAGCCCTTCCAGTCGGAGGAGCTGATCGCCCGCCTGCGCGCGCTGATCCGCCGCGCCTCGGGCAATGCCAGTTCGGAGCTGATCGCGGGCGACGTGCGCCTCGACACGCGCAGCGGTCGCGTGACGCTGGCCGGCGAACCGGTGAAACTGACCGCGCAGGAATATAAGCTGCTCAGCTACCTGCTTCACCACAAGGGCAAGGTCGTCAGCCGCACCGAGCTTATCGAGCATATCTACGATCAGGATTTCGATCGCGATTCGAACACGATCGAAGTGTTCGTGACGCGCATCCGCAAGAAGCTGGGTCAGGACGTGATCACCACGATCCGCGGCCTCGGCTACAGCCTCGAAGATCCGGCCGCCTGACATGGCCGATGTGCCGGCCCCCGAACCGGCGGCCGGCATGACCGAGCCGACCGTGCCGCCCGCCGAACGCCGGCGGACGACGGGGTCGCTCAGCCGGCGCATGATCGTCATCGCCGGCCTGTGGATCAGCCTGCTTCTGCTGGGCGGCGGCGTGGCGCTCGATCGCGTGCTGACCGGCGCGGTGACGCGCAATTTCGACGACTCACTCGAATATGTGCTGACCGCGATGATCGCCTCGGCCGAGATCGGGCCAGGGGGTGAGGTGCTGCTCAACCGGCCGCTCGGCGACCAGCGATTCCTCGAGCCCTATTCGGGGCTTTACTACCAGATCAGCGGCAAGGGCTTCGACCATTTCCGCTCGCGTTCGCTGTGGGATCGCGCGCTGCAGGTGCATAGCGGGCATGGCGACGACGACATCCACGTCTATGACAGCAAGGAGTTTCCCGACGATCGGCTGCGCGTGCTCGAACGCGACGTGAAGCTGCCGGGGTCGAAGGTGACATGGCGGTTCCAGGTCGCGCAGTCGCGCGCCGGGCTGGACGAGCAGATCGCCTCGCTCCGCAAGACGCTGGTGCGCAGCTTTGCGTTGCTGGCGCTGGGGCTGATCGTGCTTGCCGCGCTCCAGACATTTTACGGGCTGTGGCCGCTGCGCAAGGTGCGCGACGCGATCGCCGCGATGCGCGCCGGCAAGGCGAGCCGGATCACCGAGGCGATGCCGATCGAAGTGACGCCGCTGGTCGAAGAACTGAACGCGCTGCTCGAGCATAACGAGAAGCAGGCCGAGGAAGCGCGCCGCCACGCGGGCAATCTTGCCCATGCGCTCAAGACGCCGCTGACCGTCATCATGAACGCCGCGACCGCAGGCGCGCCCGATCTGGCCGAGACCGTGGCGCGCGAGGCCACAACGATGCGCCGGCAGGTCGACCATCATCTCGCCCGCGCGCGCGCCGTGGGTCGGCGAGGCCATGCGCACAGCCGGGCCGAGGTCTGGCCCAGCCTGCAGGCTGTCGAGCGTGCGGTGGGGCGGCTCTACAGCCATGTCCGGCTCGATATGGCGGGGCGCCAGGATCTGGCGGTGCGCGTCGAGCGGCAGGATCTCGACGAGATGCTTGGCAACCTGATCGAGAATGCCGCCAAATATGGCGGGGGCAGCGTGTTCGTGACCGTCGCCGGCGATGCGGGCTTTGTCGAGATCATGGTCGAGGATGATGGCCGCGGCATCCCGGAGGAACTGCGCGACAAGCTGTTCGAGCGCGGCGCGAGGCTGGACACCTCGAAGCCCGGGACCGGGCTCGGCCTCGCCATCGTCCGCGACGTCGTCGAGATTTACGGCGGCACCGTCGCGCTCGAGGAAAGCGAGGATCTGGGAGGCTTGCTCGTCAGGCTGCGGCTCCCGGCCGCGGATTGAGGGGCGCGCTTCTGCCAAGCGCCGACAGCTGACGACGAACGACACGGCTGGCGCTTGCGCGTTCCGCTTGCGTCATTAAGCTCTGCCACTTCTTATGACTTCCCAGGGACAATCCATGATTCATCGCATCCTTCTGGGCGCGGCGACGCTTGCGCTCGCCACGGCCATCGCCCAGCCTGCGCTGGCGCAGGGCACGGCCGCGCAGCCCGCCACGCTGGCGCCGTCGACGCCGGGCCATCCGAGCCTCGGCGACTTCGGCGTCGATCTGGCCGGCATGGACAAGAGCGTCGCGCCCGGCGACGATTTCTACAAGTTCGTCAACGGCACCTGGGACAAGAACACCAAGATCCCCGACGACCGCGCCTCGTGGGGCGGCTTCGCGATCCTGCGTGACCTGTCCGACCAGCGCACCCGCATCGTGATCGAGCAATCGGCCCAGACCAAGGCGGCGCCGGGCTCGGCGACGCAGAAGGTGGGGGACTATTATGCCAGCTTCATGGACGAGGCGGCGATCGAGGCGAAGGGCATCACTCCGCTGAAGCCGCAGCTCGATGAGATCGCGGCGATCAAGTCGGCCGCCGACGTCGCACGCATCTTCGGCGAGGATCAGCGCATCGGCATCGACACGCCGATCGGCGCGGGTGTTGAGCAGGACCTGAAGAACAACAGCACCTACGCCGTCTATATCGGCCAGGGCGGCCTCGGCCTTCCCGACCGCGACTATTATCTCGTCGACACCAACCCGAAGTTCGAAGAGGCGCGGACCAAGTACAAGGCCTATGTCGCGCAGATGCTGACGCTGGCCGGCATCCCCGATGCCGAGGCCAAGGCGCAGCGCATCTACGATCTTGAGGTCAAGATCGCCAAGACGCACTGGACCCGCGCCGAATCGCGTCAGCTCGAAAAGCTATACAATCCCGTCGCGTCCGCCGAGGCAGCCGCAAAATATCCGGGCTTCGACTGGAAGGCGTTCCTGACCGCCGCTGGCGCAGGGAACCAGGCGCAGGTCGTCGTCATGCAGCCGAGCGCGATCACCGGCACGGCGGCGCTGATCGCATCCGAGCCGCTGGATGTCTGGAAGGACTATCTGACGCTACGCACGATCAGCAACGCCGCGCCGCTGCTGCCCAAGGCCTTCGTCCAGGCCAATTTCGACATGTACGGCAAGACGCTGTCGGGCACGCCCATGCTCAAGGATCGCTGGAAGCGCGGCACCGATCTCGTCAATGCCGGGCTGGGCGAAGCGGTGGGCGAGCTTTACGTCGCCAAATATTTCCCGCCCGAATCCAAGGCGAAGATGGAAGTCCTCGTCGGCAACCTGCGCGCCGCGCTCGATCTGCGGCTGCAGAAGCTGGCCTGGATGGCGCCCGAGACGAAGGAAAAGGCGCGGGCCAAGCTCGCCGCCTTCACCGCCAAGATCGGTTATCCCGACAAGTGGCGCGACTATTCGGCGCTTATGATCAAGCGCGACGATGCCTATGGCAACGAACTGCGCTCGACCGCCTTCGAATATCAGCGCAACCTCGACAAGATCGGCAAGCCCGTCGATCGCAGCGAGTGGGGCATGACGCCGCAGACGGTGAACGCCTACGCCAACCCGCTGATGAACGAGGTGGTCTTCCCTGCCGCGATCCTCCAGCCGCCCTTCTTCGATCCCAATGCGGACGATGCAGTCAACTACGGCGCGATCGGTGCGGTGATCGGCCATGAGCTGAGCCACCATTTCGACGATCAGGGCAGCAAGTTCGATCCCAAGGGCAATCTCAGCGAATGGTGGACGGCCGAGGATGTGAAGCGCTTCAAGGCCTATACCGATCGCGTCGTCGCCCAATATGGCGCCTATGAGCCGATCCCGGGCAGCCATGTGAACGGCGAGCTGACGCTGGGCGAGAATATGGCCGATCTCGCGGGCGTGAACATCGCGCTCGACGCGTATCATATCTCGCTGAAGGGCAAGGCGGCGCCGGTGCTCGACGGGTTCAACGGCGACCAGCGCTTCTTCCTCGGGTTCGCGCAGATCTATCGCTACAAGGGCCGCGACGCGGCGGTGCAGCAGCAGCTGACCACCGATCCGCATACGCCGGGCAACTGGCGGCCTTATGTCGTGCGCAATCTCGACGCCTGGTATTCGGCGTTCGGCGTGAAGCCGGGCGAGAAATTCTACCTGGCGCCCGATCAGCGCATCAAGGTCTGGTAAGAATGATGGGGCGGTTCCGAAAGGGACCGCCCTTCCTCATTGCGGCGGCGCTTACGCGCCGTCGCGCATCCGTTCATGGTGACGGATCACTTCATCGATGATGAAGCGCAGGAACTTCTCCGAAAATTCAGGATCGAGATTGGCGTCCGATGCCAGCCGGCGCAGCCGCTCGATCTGGCGGTCCTCGCGGCCCGGATCGGCCGGGGGCAGGCCGTGCGTCGCCTTGTGACGGCCGACGGCCTGCGTGATCTTGAAGCGCTCGGCGAGCATGAAGACCAGCGCGGCATCGATATTGTCGATGCTTTCCCGGTAACGCGCCAGTGTATCGTCGGCCATTCGAATCCCCTGTTTGGGTCGTTTTCGACACAGACGGCCCCGAGCGCAAGCGCTTCGCGCTTGCGCTCGGCTCGCGCCCGCGCCACATCGCCCCAATGACTGCGACAGTTCACCGCATCGGCGCCGAGCGCCAGCCTACGCTCGATCCGATGATGGCGCTCGTCGCGCAGGATATGAATGCGGTCAACAGCGTCATCCTCGATCGCATGCAATCGCACATTCCGTTGATTCCCGAACTTGCAGGCCATCTGATCGCGGGCGGGGGCAAGCGGATGCGGCCGATGCTCACGCTCGCCTGCGCCCGGCTGCTTGGCTATCCGGGCACGCGGCACCACCAGCTCGCAGCCTGCGTCGAGTTCATCCACACCGCGACTCTGCTCCACGACGATGTCGTCGACGGATCGGACCTGCGCCGGGGCAAGCGCACCGCCAACATGATCTGGGGCAATCCGGCAAGCGTGCTCGTCGGCGATTTCCTGTTCAGCCGATCGTTCGAGCTGATGGTCGAGGACGGCAGCCTGAAGGTGCTCCGCATCCTGTCCAACGCCAGCGCGGTGATCGCGGAGGGTGAGGTCAACCAGCTGAGCGCGCAGCGCCGCGTCGATACCAGCGAGGACCAGTATCTGGAGATCATCGGCGCGAAGACCGCGGCATTGTTCGCCGCCGCGTGCCGCATCGCCGCCGTCGTCGCCGAACGCCCGGAGGCGGAGGAACTCGCGCTCGACGCCTATGGCCGCAACCTGGGTATCGCTTTCCAGCTCGTCGACGACGCGATCGACTATGCGTCCGACGCGCGCACGATGGGCAAGGACACGGGCGACGATTTCCGCGACGGCAAGGTGACGCTGCCCGTCATCCTCGCCCACGCGCGCGGCAGCGATGCCGACAAGCGCTTCTGGCGCGACGCGATGATGGGGCATCGCATCTCGGACGCCGATCTCGATCAGGCAAAGCAATTGCTGGCCGACACCGAAGCGCTGGCCGACACGATCGCGCGTGCGCGTTTCTACGGCCAGCGGGCGATCGACGCGCTGGGCGGCTTCGCGTCGGGGCAGGCCAAGGCGGCACTGGTCGAAGCCGTCGAATTCGCGATCGCACGCGCCTACTGAGCGCAATTAGAGGCGGGCGATGACGACCCTGCCCATCCACGCCGTTCTTGGCGATCTGCTCGCGGCCTTGCGCTTGTCGTCCAACGCCGTGCTCGTCGCCCCGCCGGGCGCGGGCAAAACGACGGCGGTGGCCCCCGTGCTGCTCGGTGAGCCCTGGTGCGCCGGGCAGGTGCTGCTGCTGTCGCCGCGCAGGCTGGCGGCGCGCGCCGCAGCGGAGCGGATGGCGGCGCTGGCGGGCGAACCCGTCGGCCGCACGATCGGCTATGCGACGCGCATGGATGCGAAGCAGTCGGCCGACACGCGCCTGCTGGTGCTGACCGAAGGCATTTTCCGCAATCGCATCCAGAGCGATCCCGAGCTTGCCGGCATATCGGCCGTGCTGTTCGACGAAGTGCACGAACGCTCGCTCGACAGCGATTTCGGGCTCGCGCTCGCGCTCGATGCGCAGGCGGCGCTGCGTCCCGATCTGCGGCTGGTGGCGATGTCGGCGACGCTCGACGGCGCGCGCTTCTCGGCGTTGATGGGCGATGCGCCGGTGATCGAGAGCGAAGGGCGCAGTCATCCCCTGACGCTGCGCCACATCGGCCGCCGTGCCGAGGCGCGGATCGAGGATGAGATGGCGGCCGCGATCCGCCGCGCGCTGGCCGAGGAAAAGGGCGGGCTGCTCGCCTTCCTGCCGGGCGTCGCGGAAATTGAGCGCACCGCCGAGCGGCTCGACGGTCTCGCGCCCGATATCGATCTTCATCGCCTCCACGGTTCGCTCGATCCGGCCGCCCAGCGCGTGGCGATCGCGGCGGCCCCGCCGGGCAAGCGCAAGCTCGTCCTCGCCACGTCGATCGCCGAGACCAGCCTGACGCTCGATGGCGTGCGCATCGTCGTCGATTCGGGGCTGGCGCGACGGCCGCGCTATGATCGCGCGGCGGGGATGACGCGCCTCGTTACCGAGCGTGCAAGCCGGGCAGCCGTCACCCAGCGCGCCGGCCGCGCCGCGCGCCAGTCGCCGGGCGTCGCCTATCGTCTGTGGGAGGAAGCGGCGACCGCCGGCCTGCCTCCCTTCGACCCGCCCGAGATCGCCGAAGCCGATCTGTCCGCCTTGCTGCTCGATTGCGCAATCTGGGGCGTGCGCGATCCGCGCGATCTCAACTGGCTCGATCCGCCGGGCGAAGCCGCGATCGCAGAAGCGCGGAGCCGGTTGCTGACCCTCGGCGCGATCGATGTCGACGGTCGCCCGACGGCGCATGGACGAAAGCTGGCGACACTGCCGCTGCCGCCGCGGCTGGCGCATATGCTGGTGGAGGCGCGCGAGCTTGGCTGGGCGCGCACGGCGGCCGAGGTTGCCGTGCTGTTGTCGGAGCGCGGACTGGGCGGCAACGATCCCGATCTGGAACTGCGCCTGCGTCGCTGGGGGAGCGAGCGCGGCCAGCGCGCCGAGGCGGGGCGCAGGCTTGCCGCGCGCTGGGAGAAGCTGGTGGGCGGCGACGGCGGACGCGGCGGCGCGGGCGCTGCCGTTGCGCTGGCCTTTCCCGATCGCGTCGCGCGGCGGCGCAGCCATGACGGGGAGGACTGGATCAGCGTCGGCGGGCGCGGCTTTCGCCTCGACCCCACGTCGCCGCTCGCGCGCGCCGAATGGCTTGCGGTCGCCGAAACGCAGGGCGCGGCATCGGGCGCGCGCATCCTCTCCGCCGCGCCGCTCGATCCGGCCGAGGTCGAAAGCCTTTTCGCCGACCGGATCGAAAACGGCAGCCATGTGCGCTTCGATGCCGCGACCGGCGGCGTCTCCGCTACGCGCGAACGCCGGCTGGGCGCGATCCTGCTGGCGCGCGGGCCCGACGACCGTGCCGATCCGGCTGCTATCGCGGCGGCGCTGCTGGACGGCGTGCGCGCGGGCGGCCTGTCGTTGCTGCCATGGCCCGAAAGCGCTGCGGCGCTGCGCGCGCGCATCGGCTTCGCGGCTGGCCATGGCGGGGCCGAGGTCGACGTTTCCGAAGATGCGCTGATGGCCGCGCTCGACGACTGGCTGCCGCCTTTGCTCAAGGGCCGGCGGCGGCTGGCCGACATCGATCCGGGCGCGCTTGCCGGTGTGCTCGACGGCTTGCTCGGCTGGGAAGGGCGGCAGACGCTCGATCGGATCGCGCCCACGCACTTCGCCTCGCTCGCCGGCAGCAACCACGCGATCGACTATGCGGCGGAAGGCGGTCCGCGCGTCGAGCTCCGCCCGCAGGCGCTGTTCGGTCTGGCCGAGCATCCCACGGTCGCGGGCGGTCGCGTGCCGCTCGTCCTCAGCCTCACCTCGCCCGCCGGCCGGCCGATCCAGACGACGCGCGACCTGCCCGGATTTTGGGCAGGAAGCTGGGCTTCGGTGGCAAAGGAAATGCGCGGTCGCTACCCCCGGCATCCCTGGCCGGACGATCCGGCGGGAGCGCTCGCGACACTTCGCACCAAAAAGGCTGATGCGCGGCGCGGCTGAACGCTTGCCTTGCACGGGTCTGCGCGATTATTGGCGAGCCAACAGGAGCATGTTCATGGCGACGGCGCGAATCTACCAGCGGATCAAGAATGCGATGCAGTCGGGCCGCGCGCGGACCGATCAGTGGCTGCTCGAATATGAAGCTGCCGATCCGCAGCTTCCCGATCCGCTCACCGGCTGGGCAGGCTCGGCCGACACGCGCCGGCAGCTCCGCCTGACCTTCCCGTCGCTCGAGGCCGCCACCGCCTATGCCGAGCGCGAGGGGATCGCCTATCATGTCGTCCCCGCGCCGCAGCGGACGCTGAAGCTGCAGGCCTACGCGGATAATTTCCGGTAAGTCTGATCCAGCGAAGCTGGATCGAGCGCGGCGTCGCATCCACGCCAGTGGATCGGACTCCAAACGTCGATTTATTGCGCGGGCCGCAGGCTCGCCGACTGGATTTGCCAGCGAAGCTGATCGGGCGTCGCGCCCGGCACGTCGTTGACGCGGCGGAGCGTGTAGCTGCCCGCGAAGCGCTGCTGTCCGCCATTGTTGAGCGTCGCGGCGATCGTGACCGGAATGGTGACGAAGCTCGATCCCGCCGCCCCGTCCGGCGCGCCGGGTTGGCCGAGCGTCACGCTGGTCGTGCGCGTTTCCGCGAAACCCTTGGCGAAGGCATCATAGCTTTTGCCGCTCGCCGCGCCGTCATTGCTCCACTGCGCATAGGCGGTGCCATAGTCGCGTGCGGCAAGCGCCCGATAATATAGCTGGATCACATTGCCTGCGGCCGCGACGCTGGCGGCAGCAGGGCCGCAGCCGGCGGGGCGATCGGACCCGTTGCCGATCAGCGCACAGGATCGCGCAATCTCTTCCTCGATCATCGCGCAGCTATTGGCGACGTTGCACGGCGGATGCGTAGCGGGCGAGACCTGGACGCACAGGTCCGCGCGCTTCTGCGCCGCCGCCCGGCCTATCTCGGCCGAACAGGCGAGGGGGCCGGTGGGCGTGGCGGCCTCGGCGGTCTCGACGATAGTGGGGAGCGCGCTCGCGACGTTGGATTCGGGCGTTGAGGCGTTGCTTCCCGCCGCCGCGCTTGCATTGCCGCCGCCATCCTGATTGCTGCCACAGCCGGCGAGGATGAGCGAGAACGCGACACACGGGATATGCAGCGAACGGGGCCGGGCCATCGTCAATCCTCCTCCAATGCCCGCCGTCATAGCGGTTCAGGCGCGTGGGAGCGAGAGGCGGCCGGGCAGTATCTGTTCGGGCGTGACACCGTCGATCGCGGGGAAGGGCGCGCCGGTGATGATAGCCGCCGCGATCGCGGCCATGGCCGGCGCGGTCTGCAACCCATAACCGCCTTGTCCCGCGAGCCAGAAGAGGCCCGGCGCGTCGGGCGCGAACCCGGCCACCGGCACGCGGTCGGCGCTGAAGGTCCTCAGTCCCGCCCAGCGATGCGGGATGCTGCGTGGCGGATCGATCGTCGTCCATTCGCTCAGCCGGTGCGCGGCGAGTGCGATGTCATAATCGTCGGGGCTGGCATCGCCCGGCTCGTCGGGTACTTCGTCGACCGGCGAGATAAGCAGGCGCCCGCCCTCGGGCATCAGGTAGAATTCATCGACCACGCTCTTGAGGAAGGGCCAGCCCGTCATGTCGGCGCCCGCCGGCGGATCGACGACGATGATCGTCCGGCGCAGCGGCGTGAGGCCAAGGGTTGCGATGCCTGCCAACGCCGCGACGCGATCAGCCCACGCTCCGGCGGCGTTGACGAGGATGGGCGCGGTGAAGCTGCGTCCGTCCTCGAGCGTGACCTGCCAGGCGTTGCCCTTGCGCGCGATGGCCGAGACGCGTGCGCGCGTCTCGATCCGTCCCCCGGCGGCGCGGAGCGCGCGGGCATGACCCTGGAGCAGTGCATCGCCGTCGAGCTTCAGCCCGTCATGATCGGCGAAGCCGGCGACTACCTTGCCGTCGGCCGTCCGCGCGACCGGGCAAAGCGCGGCGATGCCCGCCGGATCGAGCCGCTCGACCCCGGAAGACAGCCCGCGCGTGATCGCCTCAAGCTGGTCGAGCGCGTCGAGGCTGGTGTCGTCGGCAACGAACAAGGCGGGCATGCGGCGGCTCAGTTGGCCGAAGCCTTCGGGCGGATCGATGAAGAAGGCGCGGCTGTGCCGCGTCAGCGCGCGCACGGCATCGTTGCCGATGCCGAAATGCGAGAAGGTCACGCTCCGCCCTGAGCTGTGATGGCCGGGGGCGTCTTCCGCCTCGAGCAGCAGGATGTCGGCCTCGCGCGCGAGCGTGGAGGCAAGCGACAACCCGGCGATCCCGCCGCCGAGGATCAGGATATCGGCATCGGCCATGGTGCGATCAGGCTGGTTTGCGGCGCACGGGCACGGGGACGTTGCAGATATCCGCGCCGCCCGCGGGCACGTTGAAGAAGGCATCGCGCCGGTTGGCGCGCGCCTCGGCATAGGCGGCGAAGCTGGCGCTGTCGGTCGCCAGATATTGCCAGCGCGGGATCGCCAGCCCTTCGGTGCCGCGGCGGACCGCGGCGATGGCGACGCGTTGCTCGGGCTTGTCGTAGAAACCGAGCTGGGCGGTGCCGCGCGGCAGCGCGCTCAGCGCCTCGATGCCGTCGATCACGCGTCCCACGGCGGCGATGTTGCGTTCCAGATGGCGCGGGCCATGCCCGATCACGGCATAGAGTTCGCTGCCATTGCCGGTATCGGGCGCGAGATCGCGGCCGACGCCGACCATCGCATAGCAATGAGGTAGCCAGGCCTGCTTGCCGTCGGTTGCGACGGGCCAGCCCCCGGCATGCCCTGTCTGCCTGGCATAAGCGTCGGGATAGCCGAGCGGGCGGAAGCCGATGCCGGCAAGCGGACGGCTATATTCAGCGGGCGGCTTCGCGACCACGCCGGCGGGCAGCGCCTTCGTGCTCTCAGCATCGCCCCATTGGACGACGTAATTGTCCTGCACCCGGTTGATGCTGGTCCCGTCCCAGAAATGCGCGGTGGCCAGCGCCTCGATATTGGCGACATGGACGGGCGCCCAGCCGGGGGCGAGCTGGATCGTCACCGCCTTGCCCGAGCCAAGGGTGAGGACGATCAGGTCCGCAGGATCGATGTCGCGCCAGTCGCCCGCAGGCGCAGCGGCGACGATCTCGGCGGGCGAACGGGCGGCGGGAGCGCCGGCGGCGGACTGGTGCGCCGCAGCTTGCAGGGCGAGGGCGATGAGCATCGACATGCGCGCCGGTGTGGCACGCGGCGCGATCAAGCGGAAGGGGCGACTTGCCCCCGCCGCCGACACCGACTAGGGAGCCGCCTTCCAGGACTATGCGGAGCGGTGGCCGAGTGGTCGAAGGCGCTCGCCTGGAAAGTGAGTATACGGCAAAACCGTATCGAGGGTTCGAATCCCTCCCGCTCCGCCAGTCCTTCGTAATTAAGTCAAATTTTCCAGCGTATTGCGAGATTGCTGGCGCTATGACCCCACCAGATACCCCACACTTTCTTGTGTCAGCGGTAATGCGGTAGCAGGCCATTGAGCCTAGGGTCAGAACCCACTGATCAGAGCCAGAAGATGACGGTTGCGGCGAGGGCGATGGCAGAGAAGAAGGCGGTTGGGCATCGGTCGTATCGGATTGCGACCCGTCGCCAGTCCTTGCGGCGACCGAACATGATTTCAATGCGGTTGCGGCGTTTGTAGCGGCGTTTGTCGTATTTGACGGTCTTGTTCCGGGATTTTCGGCCCGGGATGCAGGGGGTGATGCCCTTTTCCTGCAAGGCGTCCCTGAACCAGTCGGCATCATAGCCCCGATCGGCGAGCAGCCATTGGGCTTTGGGAAGCTCGTCCAACAGGGCGGCGGCACCGATATAATCGCTGACCTGCCCTGCGGTCATGAAGAAGCTGAGCGGGCGACCGTTCGCATCCGTCAAGGCATGAAGCTTGGTGTTCATGCGGCCTTTCGTCCGCCCGATCAGGCGGCCATAATCCCCTTTTTTACCCGCAGGCTCGATGCCGTGCGGTGGGCTTTCAAATAGGTCGCGTCGATCATCACCGTCTTGCGCTCCGAAGCCTGGGGCGCTGCCAGACCTTCCATCATCCGCAGGAACACGCCCTTGTCACCCCACCGCCTCCAACGGTTGTACAGCGTCCCTTCGACAAGCTCAGGACAGGCTTGTGCGGCCCATAGTCCTTCGGTGCATCGCGCCAGCACAACCCGTTGCGATCGACGAAGATGATCCCGCTCAGCACCCGGCGATCGTCAACCCGCGGCTTGCCGTGGCTCTTCGGAAAATACGGCTCGAACAGCGCCATCTGCTCGTCCGTCAGCCAATACAGGTCACTTAATTCCAGTCTCCTCTCGGAGCCTGAATCACACAAACCCAATCATATCAATGGGTCCTGACCCTAGCGCAGCGGGCGTTGCACAACGGCAGTTACGCAGACTTCTCAGATACGCCAGCGCACAAAAATTGCCGAATAAATCCCGCTGTATAAAATATGGACAAGTAAGTATTCTGCTCAAATTCAATTCTGTCATCGATTGACGTCCACCACCGTCCGCCCGCGAATGGCGCCCGACAGAATCTTGGGCGCCAGCGCGATGGCATCGGCGAGACCGACTTCCTCGGTCATCCGGTCGAGCTTCGCCGGATCCAGATCGCGCGCCAGCCGCGCCCAGGCCTCCTCGCGCGCAGCGATCGGCTGCATCACACTGTCGACCCCGGCCAGCGTCACGTTGCGCAGGATGAAGGGGTAAAGCGTTGCCGGCAGGTCGACGCCCTGCGCCAGCCCGGTCGCCGCGACGATGCCGCCATAGCGCAGCGAGGCGACGACGTTGACCAGCGTGTGGCTGCCCGCCGTATCGATCGCCGCGGCCCAGCGATCGCTCTGCATCGGTGGGCCCGCTTCGGCCAGCGTCGCGCGGTCGATGATCTCGGCCGCACCCAGCGCCTTCAGGTAATCGGCCTCCTGCGGCCGGCCGGTCGAGGCGATCACGCGGTAGCCGAGCTTGCCGAGCAGCGCGATCGCCACGCTGCCGACGCCCCCGCTTGCCCCCGTCACCAATACCTCGCCCGACGCGGGCGTGATGCCGTGTTTTTCCAGGCGAAGGACGCACAGCATGGCCGTGTAGCCCGCCGTGCCGATCGCCATGGCCTGCCGCGAGGTGAAGCGTTCGGGCAGCGGCACCAGCCATTCGCTCTTTACGCGCGCGCGCTGCGCCAGCCCGCCCCAGTGCCGCTCGCCAAGCCCCCAGCCGTTGATGACGACGCGGTCGCCAGGCGACCAGCGCCGGTCGTCGCTGCTTTCGACCACGCCGGCGAAGTCGATGCCCGGCACCATAGGATAAGATTGCACGAGCGGAACCGCGCCGCTGATCAGCAGCCCGTCCTTGAAGTTGAAGGTCGAATATTCGACGCGCACCGTCACGTCGCCTGCGGGCAGCTGCGCGTCGTCGACGTCCGCCAGCCGCGCCGATTGTCCGGCGTCGTTCTTTTCGAGGAGGATCGCCTTGAACATCACTGGTCCTTTGATTGGGAGGCGGCTGCATCGGCGGCGGGCGAGCGAAGCATGATCAGGCCCCAGGGGATGAGCATGCCGGTGCTTGCCTTGTAGGCCGCCCATCCGGGGTGACGGGAAAGCGCATGATCCTTCTGGTACATGCGCGGCAGGAAGGTGGAGACGGTCGCATAGGCGACGATCGCCCACGCGGCCCAATGCGCGGCGAGCAGCGCATAGGACGAATAGATCATGATCTCGCCGAGATAATTGGGGTTGCGCGTATAGGCGTAGAGTCCGCCGGTGAAGAGTCCCTGCCGATATTTGAGCGTGAAGTGGCGCTGCCCGTCGGCGGCGATCATGGTGACGACGCCCAGCGTGTGGAGCGCGATCGCGGCGGCGAGCAGCGGCCCGGACGGCTCGACATGCCGCGACAGGAACAACCAGGGGATCAGCCAGTACCAGGCGATCAGCATCGCATACATGTTGACCGCACCCCACCAGGCGGTGGTGCGATCGAGCTGGTGATCGCGGAAGCCCAGATCCTTGATCATCCAGCAATAGCCATAGCTGCCGTGGAGCGCGAGATAGACCCAGGCTGCGGTCGAGAAGTTACCCGTCGCCACCATCATCGCGTAGATGATGAAGACGGTGACGATCTTGTGGAAATCGACAGCGTAGGCGACCTTGATGCGCGGGCTGCCCTTGGCCTCGAAGATCAGCTGGCTCTGCACGCGCAGCATGAATGCCGCCCAGCCCGGTACCGGCTGCCGCCCGGCCGCGCCATTCTCGATCGATGTGGTCACCACCTGCCTTCTCCTCCGGATCAGCCGATTTCGTGGACGCGGTAGGTGACGCCGCCGACGCCTGTGTGCCCGACGCCCACCGCGCAGACCGCGTTGAGCCAGGCATAAGCCGGGCTCGCGGTCTCGAACGTCACCAGCGTGCGAAAATAATAAAGCGCCGGATCGACCGGCTCGGCGCGGCCGACATCGAGGACCGCCGGCAGGATATCCGGCGGCGCAACGAGACGGCCGACATAGGTGACGAGGACCAGCGCGTCGTCATCGGTCCGGATCGTCGCGCGCACGTCGACCGCGATCGATCCGTCGGGTCTGATGCGCGCCCAGTCGGCCCCCACCGGCAGGAAGCGCCCGTTGATCCGTTCCCCTTTCACCGTCCCGTCTGCGATGGGGAAGATGGCGCGATGTCCCTCCGGCCCCGGCCCGATCTCGATCGGCGGGGCAAGGCTGACGAAGGCATCATAGAGATGCCGCGACGTGAGCGCGCTCATGCCGCCGTATACCCGCCATCGACGATCAGCGCGCTGCCCGTCATGTAGCTCGCGGCATCGCTTGCCAGGAACAGGATCGGCCCGGCAATCTCCTCCGGCGTCGCAAGGCGGCGCATCGGAATATGGGCGATGATCTCGGCCGTGAAGGCCGCCCCTTCCGCTTCCGGCATCCCGCCGATGGCGTTGGTGACGAGCGGCGTGTCGGTATAGCCGGGGTGGATCGAATTGACGCGGATCGGATAGCCGCTGTTCGCGCAGTGGAGCGCGGCATTGATCGTCAGCAGCTTCACCGCGCCCTTGGAGGCATTATAGGCCGCCAGCCGCGGCTCCCCGACATTGCCCGCGATCGACGCGACGTTGACGATCGCGCCGCCCCGCGCCTTCATCACGGCGATCGCCGCCTGCGTGCCGAGGAAGACGCTCTCGACATTGACGGTATAGGTGATGCGCCAGTCGTCGAGGCTCTGTTCCTCGATCGTCCCGATCCGGCCGATGCCGGCATTGTTGATCAATATGTCGACGCCGCCATGGCGCGCCGATACATCGGCCATCAGCCGGGGCCATGCGGCGGCGTCGGTCACGTCCTGCCGCAGGCCCTCGATCCTCAGCCCGCGATCGGCGAGCGGCTTCACCAGATCCGCCAGTTCGCTGTCCAGCAGGTCGGTCGCGATCACCGTCGCCCCCGCCTCGGCGAAGGCGGCGGCGGTCGCGCGGCCGATACCGCGCGCCGCGCCGGTGACGATGGCGACCTTGTTCTTCAGTCCCGTCATCTCGTCCTCTCCCCTGCTCAGAACCGGAAGGTCACTTCACCGCCAAAGGTGCGCGGCGTGCCACGGTTCAGATAGTCGAGGCCGAACACGTTGATGTTGAGGCCGTAGGTATAATAGAATTTGTTCGTGATGTTCTTGCCCCACACGCTCGCCGACCAACGCGACGTGTTATAGGTGAGCCGGCCGTTGAACAGCCAATATCCGGGATTGCCGCAGGCAATCGACGACCCCGCCTGCAGGATATTGAAGCCCGGCGCGGGCTGATCGCACGGCGTCTGGCCATAATTCTTGAACGGGTCGAAATAATATTTGCCCATGTAGGACGTATCGCCACGCAGCGTCAGCTTGCCATGGTCGGTATGCAGCACATCCCAGTCGAACCCCGCCGAGAAGGTGATCTTGGGCGCGTTGGGGAAAGGATTGCCGTTGATCGGCAGCGTGGCGCTGCTCGGATTGGTCGGATTGATCGTATTGCCGGTATATTTCGTGTTGAGCAGGCCGAGCGAGGAATCGAGGCGCAGCGAGTCCAGCGCCTGCACCGCCAGTTCCGCCTCGGCGCCGTACAGCCGGCCGTTGCCGCTGCGCGTGAAGGTCGTCGCGCCGATCACCTGGGTGAACTGCTGGTTCTTGTAATCATAGTAGAAGCCGGCGAGGTTCAGCTGCACGCGCTTGTCGAACAGCCGCATCTTCAGGCCACCTTCATAGGCGTTCACCGTCTCGGGCTGGATATAATAGACCTGATTGAGCCCCTGATAGGCCAGCCCGTTGAAGCTGCCGCTGCGATAGCCGCGGCTGTAGTTCACATAGCCCATGATCTCGGGCGTGAACTTGTAGCTGACATTAGCGCGACCGGTGAGGCGGTTCGCCGATTCCGACTGGTTCACCGCCGGCGCATTGGGATCATAGGGGAAGGTGTAGGGAATGGTGCTGGCGACGATGTTCTTGCCCGCGAGGTCGAGCAGCGTCGTGCGGCCGTTCAGATATTTGACCTTGTCCCATGTGTAGCGCAACCCGATGCTGACCGTCAGCTTGTCGGTCAGGTCATAGCTGGCATCACCGTAGATGGCCTTCGATGGCCGCTTGATTGTGTAATATTGATCGGCGAGGATCGGGCTGAACGGTGGCGCGCCGGCAGCGCGACATGCCGCCGAAACTGCCCCGCCGAAGCCGCCGCCGCCCGAATTGTTGAGCGCGATGTCGGTCTGCAGCGCGACGAGCGAACGCGCATCGAGGAAGCCGTTGGGATTGACGACGACCGGCGCGCAGAAGCCCGGATCGGTCGGCTGCAGCGTCGGGTTGAGCGCGAAGGCAGGCAGGATGCCGATCGAATCCGGCGTCGCGATCGCGGCATTGTTGTAGCTGCCGGGCAGGCCTGCACCCAGCAGCAGCGGGCGGAGGACGCCGAAGAAATCGGGCTGGTTGTGCGTCTTCACCCGATCGACGCCGTAGTAGAAGCCGCCGACGACATTCAGCTTGTCGCTCTTGAAGGTCAGCCGCAGATCCTGGTTGAAGTTCATGCTCTTCGACAGATAGCGGATCGCGCACAGATCGTTGGGCGAACCATCGCAATCGAACGGCGCGTTGCGATAGGTGCCGACATCGTAGCCGGTGATCGATGTCAGGTTGAACTGATCGTTGATGTCATATTTGATCGTCAGCGCCGTGCCCTTGGAAGACGAAAAATAGCGCCCGGTGGTGTCGGAGGCGACTTCGTTGCGGCCGAGCGCCGTTCCGCCGTTGGACGCCGGATCGAAGCGCGAATAGCCAAGCGCGTCGGCGCGCCCGGCAAGCTGGCCTTCGGCATAGGCCGTCGGCGCCAGCGGATTGTCGCGCGCGCCATAGACCTTCAACGAAATGTCGAGATCCGAATTCGGCCGCCAGCGCAGCGTCGCGCGCCCGGCATAATTGTTGGTCGTGCCGACATGGCGCTGCTGCGTGGGGTTGTACATCCAGCCTCCGCCCTTGCCGAAGGTGCCGGCGACGCGGATGCCGAGCTGGTCGGGGACGAGCGTCGCTTCCACGGCGCCTTCGCCCGACTTGGTGTTGTAGTTGGCATAGCCGAGCGTCAGGTAGCCGGTGAGCGGATCCTGCAGGCTCGGTCCCTTGGTGAAGATGCTGATCGCACCGCCGGTGGTGTTGCGCCCGTAGAGCGTGCCCTGCGGTCCGCGCAGCACCTCGATCCGGTCGAGATCGTAGAGCTGCTGGCCGTGGCTGGCGCGGAAGCTCTGATAGACTTCGTCGACATAGACGCCGATGGGCGACGCCGTGGACGCGGAGAATTCATTGGCAACGGAAACGCCGCGCAGCGAGAAGTTGGGCTGCGTCTTGCCGTAGGGCGACGTGACCTGGAGGCTGGGCAGCGTGCCCATCAGGCTCGACGTATCGGTGATGCCGCGCGCTTCCAGCTCTTCGCTGCTGATCGCCGAGACGGCGACCGGCACGTCCTGCAGATTCTGCGAACGCTTCTGCGCGGTGACGACGATGTCGCCGAGCTGCGGGCCTCCCGACGCATCGGCCGCCGGCGTCGCTTCCTGGGCGAACAGCGGCGCACCGCTCAGCGCCATCAGCGATGCTGCGCAAAGCAGAACCGCCCGTTCCATCTTGATCCCTCCCATGATCCTCTCCTTCCTTGTTTTTTGCGCGCGACCCTCCCTTCCGCCGGGCGGCTTGCGCCCGGCGGCCGGAGCCTTTGCGTCACTTTTCTCCGTCGCCCCTTGCGTGGGGCGTGAAGCTCAAATCTCCTGTGCTTCCCAGCTGTGGTAGCCATGCTCGGCCCACACGTTCAGAATGTTGCGCGCGCCGATCGCCTTTGTCGGCGACTGGAAGCCTGCCGCGAGCAGCTGGCCACGCAGGATGCGGCGGCATGCCTCGGCGGCGAGCAGGCCCGTCTGGATATAAGGCGAATTGCCGCGCAGCACGGCGCGCACGCCGGTGGTGTTGCCGCGGCCGATGCAAGAGATGATCGATCGATTGACGTCGGGATCCTCGCGTCCCGGCTCGACCGTGGTCATCTCGCCGCCCAGCCTGTTGCAGACCAGCTCCTGCTCATCGTCTGGCAGGTGGCGATAATTCTTCTCGAAATCCTCGAGCGTCTTGATGACGGCGTCGAACATCAGCGGATTGCGGAAAGCGACCATCGTCATGCAGTTGCGCACGCGCGCATCGCCTTCGTACCACACAGGCTCGCCCCCGCCCGACCAGGGCAGCGCGCGGAACAGGCGGTGCGCATCGGGCACGGTCACCTGATAAGCAGTCGCCATCGGCCACAGCGCCAGCGCGCGGTTCTCGATATAATATTGCGGGCGCGTGCACATGCGCAGGAACGACTTGGTGGAAGCGACGCTGGTCGCCGAATCCGCCAGATAGAGAATGTCCAGCGAGTCGATGCCCGGCGTCTCGAGCGCGATCTCCGCCGCAATATTGCCCGCCGCCCACATGTATGACGTGGCCGGCGCGACGAGCAGGCCCTTGGCGGCGTAGCGCGCGCCATATTCGTCGCGTAGAATGCGCATCCAGTCGGCTTCGCCTGTCGTGTCGAGATAATGGCATCCGGCCGCCAGCGCGGCTTCGGCGACAGGCTGGCCAAGCTGGGTGAACGGGCCGGCGACGTTGTAGACGATCTTGGCCCCGGTGAAGAGCCTGGTCAGGGCATCGACATCATGATCGACGGCGCGGCATTCATAGGCGGCGCCCTTCAGCTCGGGCACCAGCGCCATCTGCTCTTCCAACCGCGCCAGGCTGCGCCCGGCCGCGATGAAGGGGATGCCCATCTCCGCCAGATGCCAGGCGATCAGCTTACCCGTATATCCGCTCGCCCCGTAAATGATCACTGGTGCAGTCATCTGCTTCTCCCTTAGAATCTTATCTTTAGCGGCCCGGCGGGGCCGAACAGCCGAGCGTCGCCTGCCTGCAGCATTGCGACAAGATGCCTGTCGATCGGCTTCTCCGACGCGGTCTTGGGAATCTCGTCGACGATCTGGATGATCGAGGGCATCGCCGTCGATCCCAGCCGGTCGCGGCAGCGCGCGAAGACGCTGGGCGGGTCGATGCCATTCGGGGTCGGCACGATCGCCGCGACCACTTCGCGCTCGCCCGGCGCATTGTCGGCGGTGGCCGCGCCATAGACGTAGACGTCGGCAACGCCGTCCATCGCCGCGACCTCGGTCTCGATCTGGCCGGGGTTCACGAAGTCGCCGTTGCGGCGGATCGCCGATCCGTCGCGATGCGAGAAGAACAGCCAGCCGTCCGCGTCCTTGTAGCCGATGTCGCCGGTGCGGAACCAGCCGCCGCGCGTCTTGGCCGCCGACGCCTCGGGGTTGCGCCAATATTGCACGGCGGGAACGCTGCCTTTCTCAGGGCGGAAGCAAATCTCGCCGAGCATCGAGGCAGCCAGCTCATTGTCGTCGGCGTCGAGGATCGCGCAGATCCAGCCCGCCGGCGGCTTGCCGACCGAGCCCACCGGCCCGGTATCGGGCGGGTTGAGCGAAAGCCCACCTTCCGCCGCGCCATAGAATTCGCAGATACGCACGCCGTAGCGCGCCTCGAAATCGCGCCACATGCTGGCGGGCATCCCCGCGCTCAGGATCATGCGGACGCCGTGCCCGCGATCGTGCGGCGCCGGCGGCTCGGCGAAGATCGCAACCGTCATCCCACCGAGCAGGTTGAAATAGGTACAGCCATAACGCGCCACGATGTCCCACAGGCGCGACTTGGAGAAGCGGCGGCTGATCACCAGCGGCAACCCCATCGACAAGGCGTTGCCGAGCGTCACCAGCTGCGCATTGGCATGGGTGAGCGACAGGCCCGTGTAGAGCTTGTCGTCGTCGCGCATCCCGATCAGCGGGCCATAGCCGGCAACGGTCGCGAAGCGCGCATAAGGCGCCAGCATTGCCTTGGGATCGCCTGTGGTGCCCGAGGTGAAGAGGAACTGCATCGGCCGTTCGAGATCGGGGCCGGACCAGGCGGGAGGCGCCCCAGCGGCGGCCAGCGCATCGGCATAGCGGCTGATGCGCAGGCTGCGGACCGCCGCAGGTTCGGCTTCGCCCAGCACCCACAGCCATTCGAGCGTCGGCGCGGCGTCCGCTACCTCGGCGAGCGCGGGCAGCGCATCCGGGCTGACCACGGCACCACGTGCTTCGGTGAAGCGCAGCATATAGATCAG
This sequence comes from Sphingomonas sp. EU05-FHT14C10, assembly GCF_058790595.1. Taxonomy (NCBI): domain Bacteria; kingdom Pseudomonadati; phylum Pseudomonadota; class Alphaproteobacteria; order Sphingomonadales; family Sphingomonadaceae; genus Sphingomonas; species Sphingomonas sp. EU05-FHT14C10. The sequence goes on from NZ_JBYTEN010000014.1 coordinate 51,256, forward strand.
CCGCTCGCCCCGCGTGCGCGGGTCGATCGGCACGAACACCGTAGACGCCAGTTCCGATCCGATCATCGCTTCGACGAATTCGGGGTCGTTGGGCATCAACAGCGCGAAGCTGTCTCCCACAGCCATGCCCTCGGCCGCGAGCGCAGCGGCGAAACGATCGCCACGGTCGCGCAATTGTCGATAGCTGCGCGTTGTTTCCATCAACGCCCCGTCGCGGCCGATATCGACGAAAGTGAAGGTCGGCGCGTCGGGATCGCGCGCGCAACCGGCTTCGACCAGCGCGACCGGCGTCCGATCGAGGGGGTTGGGGGAGGGCACTGTCATATGGCCAGCACCGTCATGGCAACCGCCGCCGCGTCACGCCCCAGGAAGCCGCCGCCATTCTCTGCGACCGCCAGCCGCGCGCCGGCCACCTGCCGGTTGCCGGCGCGACCGCGAAGCTGGGTCGTCAGTTCATAAATCTGCGCCAGCCCGGTCGCGCCGATGGGATGCCCCTTGCGCACCAGCCCGCCCGAAGGATTGACCGGCACGCGCCCGCCCAGCTCGGTCGCGCCGCTGTCGAGCAGCACAGGCCCGTCGCCCGGCGCGCACAGGCCAAGCGCCTCGTAGCAGATGAGCTCCGCAGGCGAGGTCGCATCGTGAAGCTCGACGCAGTCGATGTCGCGCGGGTCGATCCCCGCCAGCTCATAGGCGCGCTGCGCGGCCCATGCGGTGATGCCGGGTTCTCCGGGCGCGGGCTCGAACGCGCTGGCGACCAGCGAGCTCAGCACCTTCACCGGCGCCGCGATCCCGCGTTCGCGCGCGAAGCGTGGCGACACGATCACCGCCGCCGCCGCGCCGTCGCCGAGCGGCGAGCACATCGGCAGGGTGAGCGGCGCCGAGATCATCGGCGCGGCAAGCACCGCCGCCTCGTCGATCACGTCGGTGAACTGGGCGAGCGGATTGAGGTGACCGTGACGGCTGTTCTTGGCGGAGACGCGCGCGAAATGCGCAGCCGTCGCGCCGGTTCGCGCGCAATAGTCGCGGGCCATGCGCGCATAGATGTCCATGAACAGCGAGCGTTGGCGCCCTTCGTTCTCCTCGGCGGGTTGCCCTTCCGCGACATAGGTCAGCAGTTCGTCGGCATGCTCCACGTCGATGGCGCCGGTGAAGACCGCAAAGCTCTTCGCCTTGTCGAGGTGAAACAGCTTCTCGACCCCGAAGGCGAGGACGACGTCATGCACACCCAGCGTCACCATCGTGCACGCCTGCTGGAATGCGGTAGACGCAGTGGCGCAGGCATTTTCGACATTGATCACGGGAATGCGGCCGATATCCATGCCGCGCAGGATCGCCTGCCCGGCGATCAGCGTCTGGCCGGTGACGAGCGGCGCAGCCGCCGTCCCCGCCCACGCGGCCTCGATCTCGTGCGCCTCGACCCCGGCATCGGCCAGCGCCGCGCCGATCGCCTCATGCGCCAGGCTGGACAGGCTTCTGTCCAGATGCTTGCCGAAGCGCGTCATGCCGACCCCGGCGATGATGGCATCCTGCTTCATTTCGTCTCCCCCGGCGATTGCGCCGGCCGCAGCTTTCCTCCGCCCGGATCGCGTCCGGACGCCGTTTCAACCCTGACGATGGTCCGCCGTCCCTAGAGCGCGTGCAGCCGCTCGGGATCGGCGAGCATCACGCCCCCCTTGATCGCGATGATCTCATTGCAACCGTCCTCGATCAGCGACGCGCGAGCGTCCCGGAACAATTTCTCGACCGGATATTCGCGCGTCAGCCCATTGCCGCCGAACATCTGGATCGCGTCGCTCGTCACCTCCAGCGCATGCTGGGTGGATGTCGTCTTGGAGAACATCGCCGCCTGCAGCGCGGGGACCGGCGCGCCCATGTTGAACGCCGTGACGCGGCGTGCAAGCGCACGCGATGCCTCGACCTTGCGCGCCATGTGGAACAGGCGGCGCTGGACATCCTGATGGCGGATGATCGGCACCCCGCCCTGCTTGCGTTCCTGCGCATAGTCGAGCGCCAGCTCATAGGCGGCGCGCGCGCAGCCGACGAAGGTCGACCCCATCAATGCATTGGCCTCAGAATGGATGGCGTAGACGCCCTTGCGATAATCCTCGGGCGCGACGAGCAGATGATCGATGTCGACGGTGACGTCGTTGAAGAAGATTTCGCCCTGCGGCAGCGCGCGCTGGCCGATCTTCTCCAGCGGCTTGCCGCGCGTCACCCCGGGTGCGTCGAGCGGCACGACGACCACCGCACCGCGCGCGGGATCGAAGCCGCCTTCGGTCTCCGCCGCGCAATAGAGGATGCACAGTCCGGCGACCGGCCCGTTGGAGACCCAGGCTGACTTCTGTCCGTTGATCACAACCTTGCCGTCGCTGATCTTCGCGATGCAATTGGGGCGATTGGGCTTGCCGGCGGCGTGCGCCGCGTGACGGCCTGGATCGATGGAGTCACTTCCGCGATCCGGCTCGGTGATCCCCCAGCAGCCGAGCAGCGTCTCGGGATAGGTGCGCTGCACAAAATCATTGCCGAAGCGCATCGCCATATAATGCGGCAGCAGTCCCGCGCCGGCCGAGATGGCGAGCCCGGAATCGCCCCAGCCCATCTCCTCGAACAGCACGCTGAAGGCGTAGGGCATTTCCTCGGGCGAGAAGGAGGCGAGCGTCGCCATGTCGATGCCGAGATCGATGAAGCCCTGCCGGAACTCCCAGAAGCGCGAACCGCCGTCGACCACCTGCTCGGCGGTGAGCCGATCGAGCTCGGTGCCGATGGGGCGCATCACCTTCTGCGCGAAGCCGTGGAGCGACTGCTGAAGCTCGCCGACGATTCCCGGCAGCGGCGGTTCCGCACCAAGCTGGCCAAGCGTCACGTGCGGATCGGAATCCCACAAGGCGAAGGGCAGGGGACCATCCACGGGAGTCGAGGATATGTTGCCGAGGGAAGTCTGCTCGTTCACGCCATCCATCTCCTGTCGCCCCGTCTTTTGGTGATCGGGTACAGTGTCAATTGAGCAGACGCCAAGTCACTATGGAATGTCGCTATCCGCCAAGTTTTTGACTTTTCCCGCCACGCATGCTCGACTGGCGCCATGAAGCTCGAATTCATTTCCTCGATGCGCCTGCCCAATCAGAGCGTGCGGTTGATGGCCGCCATGCTGTTGGAATCGGGGATGGATCCCGCACCTCTCCTCCGCGTGGCGGGGATCGATCCGGTGCTGGCGGGGGATCCGCAGGGCGAGGTCTCGGGATTGCAAGAATTGCACTTCCAGGAACAATTTGCGCTGGCGACGAAGGACCAGCCCGAAATCTGGTTCCGCATCGGGCTGCGTTATCGGTTGATGACCTATGGTCCCCTGGGGCTCGCCGTATTGTCGGCAGGGACGATCCACGAAGGGCTGAAAGTGCTCGTCGCCTTCCAGGCGCTCACTTACTCGCTGCTGCAATATCGGCTGACCGAGGAAGCCGGTGAATTGACCGCGATGGAAGCGGACGACTCGCTGATCGATCCTGCGCTGCGCGACTTCTGCCTCGTCCGCGCGCTCGGATCGGCGACGATGTTCCTGCGCGACATGCGCCAGCCCTTCCCGCTGCAGGCGATCGAGACGCGCCTGTCGTCGCGTTTCGAGACGATGGACTACAGCGCGGCGCTGGGCGTGCCCGTGCGCTTCGGCGCGCCCGTCTCGCGCTGGCTGTTCGCACCGGGTGCGGGGGAGATGGCGCTGCCGATGGCGAGTCCGCTGCTCGAGCAAACATACCAGCAGCTTTGCGAACGCCTGATCCGCGAAGCGCAGATCAGCGACGACATGGTGGGCGGCCTCTATGCCATGCTGGTCCGCTCGAACCGCAAATTCCCTTCGGCGGCGGAGGCCGCCGCCCAGCTCTCAGTGTCCGAACGAACGCTCAACCGCCGGCTCGCGCAGCAGGGATTGAGCTTCGGCAACGTGCTCGACCAGGTTCGCCAGCAACGCGCCACCTATCTGCTCGACCGCTCCAACCTGTCGATCGAGTCGATCGGCGAGATGCTCGGCTTTGCCGAAACCGCCAGCTTCTCGCGTGCCTTCAAGCGCTGGACCGGCCTGTCGCCCATGACTTACCGCCAGCGTCCGCGCTGAGGCGACCTGCTTCAGTCGTGGAAGGGCGAAACGGTCTCGATCCGGCCATGCAGGAACGCATCGGCGACGAGGCGGAGCGGGGCTATGTCGACGTCGCTCCGGCGTGCGGCGATCAGCGCCATGAAATGCGCATAGAGGCCCGGATATTCCCGGTCCTCGCCGCTCAGGGTTTCGCCGGGCAGCGTAAGCGCTGCGCCTCCCCGCGATAGTGCAAGCATGCCATTGTCGGTCGCAACCTCGATATCCCAGCTTTGCGGGCCGGTCTGCCGCCAGTCGAGGTCCATCGTGATGGGCGCGCTGTTGCTGTCGCTGAATTGCAGTTCGGCAGCGATCGGAGCTTCGCGATTGGCCGGCATCTTGAGCAGCGCGCCGGTCAGGAAGAAAGGCGAGGGCAGGATATGCGTCGCGATCGACAGGGCGTTGATCCCCGGATCGAAGACGCCGAGCCCGCCGGGCTGCCAGATCCACGCCTGGCCCGGGTGCCATACGCGGACATCCTCGCGCCAGACGATCGAGACGCGCTTCACCTCGCGGTCGGACAGCCAGTCGCGGGCGCGGGCGACGCCTGCCGCGTGGCGCGAATGCCAGCTTGCGAACAGCGAGACGCCACTGGCCGACGCCAGCCGTTCGAGTGCTGCGACCTCTGACAGCGTCGCGCCGGGCGGCTTCTCGAGGAGGACGTGGAGTCCGCGTGCGATCGCGGCGGCCGCAAGGCCGTAGCGAACCTGCGGCGGCGTGCACAGCGCGACCGCGTCGATCGCGGCGCCCGAAGCGAGCAATTCGTCGAGGCTGCGGAAATGCGACACGCCATCGACGCCTGAGTCATGCGGACTGACCGTCGCGGCGAGCGCGAAGGCGGGATTGGCGGCGATCGCTGGGAGGTGCTGGTCGCGCGCGATCTTGCCCATGCCGACGACCGCGATGCGGATCGGACTGGCGGTCATAGCTGCTGGGTTATCACGGTGACATCAGCATTTTGCGCGAGGGGATTGCGCAGGGGGAGCGTGAAGGGTTTCGATTCGATCTCGAAACGATCGCCTGGCTGCGTGCGGATTCCGTCGCTGAACGACAGGGTGGCGGTGCCGAAGAAGTGGACATGAATGTCGCCGGGGGTGCGAAACAGCGGATATTTGAAGTGATGATGCTCGAGATTGGCGAGGCTGTGCGACATGTTCGCCTCGCCCGACAGGAAAGGCTTTTCCCAGATCGTCGCGCCGTCGCGGACGATGCGGCTGGTGCCCCGTACATCCTGCGGCGGGGGACCGACGAGGATTTCGGGGCCGAGCGAGGCCTGCCTGAGCTTGGAATGGGCAAGCCAGAGATAATTGTGCCGCTCGGTGACATGATCGCTGAACTCGTTGGCGAGCGCGAGGCCGAGGCGATATGGCGCGCCGTCCGGCCCGATGAGATAGATGCCCGCAAGCTCCGGCTCCTCGCCGCCATCCTGCGCGAAAGCGGGCATGCTGAGCGGCGCTTCCGGCCCGACGAGCTGCGAGCCATCGCCCTTGTAGAACCATTCGGGCTGCTGCCCGGCCTGGCCGGGTGCCGGCTTCCCCCCTTCGACGCCTTCGAGGAACATCCGCATCGAATCGGTCTGGTGCGCAGCGGCCGCGGCATCGCGGTGCATCTTGTCGCGTCCCTCGGCCGAGCCGAGATGGGTCAGCCCCGTGCCGGTCATGATGAGATGCGCGGGATCCGGGTGATCGATCGGGGCGATCAGGCGGCCGGCCTCGAGCGCGGCAGGGAGATCGACATCGCCTTCGACGCCAGCCGCTTCAACGGTCTCGGCGAGCGTGCGTCCACTCCCGATCGCCGCGAGCGCGAGCGCGCGCGTATCGGCGAAACCGACGACGAAGCCCGCCCGATCGTCGCGCGCGGCGATCACACGCCGTGCGCCGTCACCGGCGCGATATTGCAGAAGTCGGAACGCCATTCTTCGCTCTCCATACCCAAAGCGGCCTTTTGGGGCCTATTAGTCCGACATATTCATCTGTAAAGACGAAGGCAATCGTGCGTTGCCTGCGCGCGACGCGCTGTTAAGACTGCACCATCGGACAAGGGGCAAGTAGGAGACGCAAGGGGATGCCGTCGCAGCGGAAGGACGCATCGATTCCGCCTGGTTTGCTGGATGACGGATTGACGAAGGCGCCCCGCGGCTCGGGACGCCGGCTGCGCGGCGCGGTCGCCCATTATCTGGGCACCGCGATCGTTTCGGGGCGCATCGCGCCCGGCGAGCGGCTGACCGGCGAAGTGGCCAATTCGGAGGCGCTCGACGTATCGCGGAGCGCCTATCGCGAGGCGGTGCAGGTGCTGACCGCCAAGGGGCTGGTCGAAAGCCGGCCCAAGGCCGGCACCCGCGTACTGCCCCGGACGCGCTGGAACCTGCTTGATCCCACCGTGCTCGCCTGGGCGTTCGCGGGCGAGCCCAATGTCGATTTCATCCGGGATCTGTTCGAGCTGCGCGCGATCGTCGAGCCGGCGGCGGCGCGGCTGGCCGCCGAGCGCCGCGACAAGGACGACATCAAGGCGCTGAAGGATGCGCTCGCCAAGATGCGCCGGCACACGCTGGCGACCGAGGCGGGGCGCGCGGCCGATCGCGATTTCCATGAGGCGCTGCTCAACGCTACGCGCAACGAGGCGGTGGTGACGCTGAGCGCGAGCATCGGCGCGGCAGTGAGCTGGACGACGCAGTTCAAGCAGCGGCTGCGCGCCCTGCCGCGCGACGCCGTGCCGGACCATGCCCGCGTCTGTGATGCGATCGTGGCCGGCGACCCCGATGCGGCCAGCACCGCCATGCGCGCGCTGATCGACCTGGCGCTCGAGGACACGCGCGCCGCCCTTACGCCGCAGGGCTGATCGCCTCCGGGCTTGCTCCTCCGTTTGTAGTCAGAGTATTGGGGGGGCAATCGCGACGCCGCCGGCCATAGCAAGCGGCGGGCGCATGAGCTTATGGGGAGGAGACTAGAATGAGGATGAGCTGGCCGCATGCGTTTTCGGCATTCCTGATGATCGTCTCCACGACGGCGCCGACGGGCGCCCATGCCGCAGGGGCGCGGCGTGCGCCGTTCGGCGCCTTGCCCGACGGGCGCGCCGTGGAAGCGGTCACGCTGACCAATGCCAGCGGCATGAGCGTCACGCTGATCAGCTATGGCGCGATCATCCAGGCGCTGTCGGTGCCCGACCGCGCGGGCAAAGTGGCCGACGTGACGCTCGGCTATAAGGATATGAAGGGCTATATCGAAGCGCCCAACTATTTCGGCGCGACGGTGGGGCGCTATGCCAACCGCATCAAGGGCGGGCATTTCACGATCGACGGGACGAATTACACGCTCGCGCTCAACAACAAGACCAACGCGCTGCACGGCGGCGTGCAGGGCTTCGACAAGCGGCTGTGGAGCGTCGAGCGGGTGAGCGGCGGCGCGCAGGCGAGCGGCGGCGCGCAGGCGAGCGTCACCTTCACCTATGTCAGTGCCGACGGCGAGGAAGGCTATCCCGGTGCGCTGAACGTGACGGCGACCTACAGCCTCAACGACAGGAACGAGCTTTCGGTCGACTATAAGGCGACCACGAGCAAGCCGACGATCGTCAACATCACCAATCACAGCTTCTTCAACCTGGCGGGCGAAGCGGCCGGGCATGATGTCTATGACCATAGGCTGACGATCCCCGCCGAGACCACGACGCCCGTCGACGCCACGCTGATCCCGACCGGCGAATTTCGCGCGGTGGCGGGGACGCCCTTCGATTTCCGCCGACCGACCGCCATCGGCGCGCGCATCCGCGACGCGCGCGATCCGCAGATCGTCTTCGGGCAGGGCTATGACGAGAATTTCGTGATCGCCCGGACCGTGAGCGACACGCCGCGCCTGCAGGCGCGCGTCGAGGACCCCAGGAGCGGCCGGGTGATGGAGATCCTCTCCAACCAGCCGGGCGTGCAGTTCTACACCGGCAATTTCCTCGACGGCAGTGCCGTCGGCAAATCGGGACTTGCCTATCGGCAGGGCGACGGGCTGGCGCTCGAGCCCCAGCTTTTCCCCGACACGCCCAACCAGCCCGCCTTCGGATCGGCGCGCCTCGATCCGGGCCAGACCTATCGCAACATCATCATCTACCGCTTCTCGACAGCGGCCTCCGCAGGCGCCGACAATGACTGACAAGACCGACATGCCTAACACCAAGCTCCGTTCGCGCGCCTGGTTCGACAATCCCGACAATATCGACATGACCGCGCTTTATCTGGAGCGCTATCTGAACTTCGGCCTCAGCCTCGAGGAACTGCAGTCGGGCAAGCCGATCATCGGCATCGCCCAGACGGGCAGCGATCTTTCGCCCTGCAACCGCCATCATCTGGTGCTGGCCGAGCGCATCCGCGAAGGCATTCGCGAGGCCGGGGGCATCGCGATCGAATTTCCGGTCCACCCGATCCAGGAGACGGGCAAGCGCCCGACCGCCGGGCTCGACCGCAATCTTGCCTATCTTGGGCTGGTCGAGGCGCTTTACGGCTATCCGATCGACGGGGTGGTGCTGACCACCGGCTGCGACAAGACGACGCCGGCCTGCCTGATGGCTGCGGCGACGGTGAACATCCCGGCGATCGCCCTGTCGGTCGGCCCGATGCTCAACGGCTGGCACAAGGGCGAGCGCACCGGATCGGGGACGATCGTGTGGAAGGCGCGCGAGATGCTGGCGGCGGGCGAGATCGACGCCGCGCAGTTCATCAAGCTGGTCGCGAGCTCTGCACCGTCCACCGGCTATTGCAACACGATGGGCACGGCGACGACGATGAACAGCCTGGCCGAGGCGCTGGGCATGATGCTGCCCGGATCGGCGGCGATCCCCGCGCCTTATCGCGACCGGCAGGAGGCAGCCTATCATAGCGGCCGCCGCATCGTCGAAATGGTGGCCGAGGATCTGAAGCCTTCGGATATCCTGACGATCGACGCCTTCCACAATGCGATCGTCGTCAACTCGGCGATCGGCGGATCGACCAACGCGCCGATCCACCTCGCCGCCCTTGCGCGCCATGTCGGCGTCGACCTGCCGCTCAAGGATTGGGAGACGGTGGGGCACAAGGTGCCGCTGCTCGTCAATCTCCAGCCGGCGGGCGAATATCTGGGCGAGGATTATTATCACGCGGGCGGCGTGCCGGCGGTGGTCGCGCAGCTGATCGGCGAAGGGCTGATCCGCGAGCAGGCGATGACGGTCAACGGCCGGACGATCGGCGCGAATTGCCGCGACGCCCAGATCGAGGACGAGAAGGTGATCCGGCGCTTCGACGCGCCGCTGAAGGAGGAGGCGGGCTTCCTCGTGCTGTCGGGCAATCTGTTCGACGCCGCGATCATGAAGACCAGCGTGATCTCCGAGGAGTTCCGCGCGCGCTACCTGTCCAACCCGCAGGACCCCGATGCGTTCGAGGGGCCGGCGGTCGTCTTCGACGGGCCGGAGGATTATCATCACCGCATCGACGATCCGGCGCTCGGCATCACGCCCGCGACCCTGCTGTTCATGCGTGGCGCGGGGCCGATCGGCTATCCTGGCGCGGCCGAAGTGGTGAACATGCGGCCGCCGGCCTATCTGATCACCGAGGGCGTGCATGCGCTGCCCTGCATCGGCGACGGGCGCCAGTCGGGCACGTCGGGGTCGCCGTCGATCCTCAACGCCTCGCCCGAGGCGGCGGCGGGGGGCGGTCTGGCATTGCTCGAGACGGGCGACCGGGTGCGCATCGACCTGAGGCGCGGGACCGTGGACGTGCTGATCGCGGACGGCGAGCTGGCGGCGCGGCGGCGGACGCTGGAAGCCGCGGGCGGCTATCGCTATCCGCCGTCGCAGACGCCCTGGCAGGAAATGCAGCGCGCGGTCGTCGGGCAGATGGAGACGGGCGCGATCCTCGAAGGCGCGGAGAAATATCAGCGCATCGCGCAGACGATGGGCGTGCCGCGCGATAATCATTGAACTGGACTAGGTGCGGCTCCGGCCCGCTTCCTAGCGCGCGAGCGTCTCCAGCTCGCGGTCGACGAGCGCGATCGCGTGCCGCGTCAGAGCGGCGATCTCGACATCGGGGCTGAAGATGCGGCGCGTCATCAGCCCCATGCTGAGCGCGATGATCAGTTCCGCCAGCAAGGTGCGTTCGCAGGCGCGATCGGGCGCGGGGGCGAGCGCCTCGAGCGCGGCCATCAGGCTGGAGCGGACGCGGACGTCGAGGTCATTGTGGATTTCGGCGATGCGTTCGTTGCGGCCGGCTTCGGCGATGATCTCGGTCATCATCCGACATTCGTCGAGCGATTCTTCGACGACGCCGAAGCGGCGGATCCAGTCGCGGATAGCGGTACGGTCGCCGTTCGCCATCGCCAGCGCGAGCTCGTCCTCGAGCAGCCAGCTCGATACGTCTTCCTCGACGATCGCGGCGATGATCTCTTCCTTGCTGGCGAAATCGCGATAGATCTGGCCGACCTTGATCTCCGAGACGGCAGCGATCTGCGCCATGCCCGTCTGGTGGAAGCCATGTTCGACGAACAGCGCGCGCGCGACGTCCAGAAGATGCCGGCGTCGCGCATCGGCCCTGGCGGCGCGGGGTGCCTGTTCATCCAGCATCATCATCATTTGAACGCCAAACTCCTTATGTACTTGCCAGTTACGTTACGGCGCAGTAGAGGCGCAATGTGAGTGAACGATCATTCACTTTCAATCCCACTCGTAGCGCCACCGGTCCCACACCATGAAAAAAATCACTTCCGCTCTGGCTGTGACGCTGATCCTTGCCGGGTGCGGCGGAAAGGCTCCGCAGCAACCGCACGCCGTGCAGGTCGGCTATGTCACGATCAAGCAGGAGCCGGTGACGATCAGCACCGAGCTGCCCGGCCGGACGAGCGCCTATGAGACATCCGACGTGCGTCCGCAGGTGAACGGCATCGTGCTCGCCCGCCTGTTCGAGGAAGGCGACGCCGTGCGCGCCGGGCAGGCGCTCTACCGGATCGATCCCTCGCCCTACGAAGCGACCGCCGCCAATGCGCGCGCCGCGCTGGCGAGCGCGCGCGCCGGCATCGCCAACAGCCAGGCGCTCGCGCGCCGCTATGCCGAGCTGGTGAAGATCAACGCCGTCTCGCGCCAGGATTATGAGAATGCGGTCGCGAGCGCGCAGCAGGCGCAGGCCTCGCTCGCCGCGCAGCAGGCAACGCTGCGCAATGCGCAGATCGACCTCGGCCGCACCACGATCCGCGCGCCGATCAGCGGGCGGATCGGCCGCTCGACGATCACCACGGGCGCGCTCGTCTCGGCGGCGCAGACCGATGCGCTGTCGGTGATCCAGCGGCTCGACCCCATCTATATCGACATCCAGCAGTCGAGCGCGGCGCTGCTCAAGCTGCGCCAGCAGATGCTCGACGGCCAGCTCTCGCGCGACGGCGCGGATGCGCGCGTGCGGCTGGTGCTCGAGGACGGCAGCACCTACCCGATCGAGGGCAAGCTGAAGTTCGCCGACGTGACGGTCGATCCTTCGACCGGCAGCCAGATCATCCGCGCCGTCTTCCCCAACCCGCGCGGCCTGCTGCTGCCCGGCATGTTCGTGCGCGCCCAGCTTGTCGAAGGCACGCGCGCCAATGCGATGCTCGTCCCCGAGCGCGCGGTGTCGCGCAACGAGCGCGGCCTGCCGACGGTGCTGGTCGTGACCGGCCCCGACAAGGTCGAGCAGCGCGAGATCACCGCGCCGCGGACCGTGGGCGACAGCTGGCTGGTCACCGCCGGGCTCAAGCCGGGCGACAAGGTGGTGGTCGAAGGATCGCAGAACATCCGCCCGGGCCTGCCGGTGAAGCCGGTGCCCTTTACCGGCAAGCCGGCCCCGGCCGCCGGACAGGCGCAGGCGAAGTAAGGCCCCATGTCACGCTTCTTCATCGACCGGCCCATCTTCGCATGGGTCATCGCCATCATCATGATGCTGGCGGGCATCCTCGCGATCCGCAGCTTGCCGATCGCGCAGTTCCCGACGATCGCGCCGCCGGCAGTGTCGATCACCGCCACCTATCCGGGCGCGGATGCGGAAACGCTGGAGAAGACGACCACCCAGATCATCGAGCAGCAGCTGAAAGGCATCGATAATCTGCGCTATTTCTCGTCATCCTCCTCCTCGTCGGGGCAGGTGACGATCACGCTCACCTTCGAGCAGGGGACCAACCCCGACATCGCGCAGGTGCAGGTGCAGAACAAGCTGCAGGCGGCGACATCGCTGCTGCCGCAGGAAGTGCAGCGCCAGGGCATCCAGGTCGTCAAGTCGACCGCCAACTTCCTGCTGATCGTCGGCCTCTATTCGGACAATGATTCGCATTCGTCCTACGATCTTGCCGACTATGTCGTGTCGCGCCTGCAGGACCCGATCAGCCGCGTGAACGGCGTCGGCGACATCCAGGTGTTCGGCGGACAATATGCGATGCGCATCTGGCTCGATCCGATCAAGCTGACCAGTTACCAACTGACGATCGCGGATGTCTCCAACGCGATCCAGCAGCAGAACGTACAGGTTTCGGCAGGCCAGATCGGCGGCCAGCCCGCGCCCAAATCGCAGATGCTGAACGCGACCGTCTCGGTGCAGTCGCGCCTGCAAACCCCAGACGAATTCCGCAACATCCTGCTGAAGACCAGCACGGGCGGCGCGGCGGTGCGGCTGAGTGACGTCGCGCGCGTCGAGCTGGGCGCCGAGAATTACGGTTTCGACCTGAAATATAACGGCCACCCGGCCTCGGGCTTCGGCATCAAGCTGGCGCCGGGCGCGAACGCGCTGTCGACGGTCGAGGCTGTCAAGGCGCAGATCCAGCAGATCTCGAAGGAGTTCCCGGGCGACATCAAGGTCGTCTATCCGCTCGATTCGACGCCGTTCGTCCGGCTTTCGATCGAACAGGTCGTCCATACGCTGTTCGAGGCGGTGATCCTCGTCTTCCTCGTCATGTTCCTGTTCCTGCAGAACTGGCGCGCGACGCTGATCCCGACGATCGCGGTTCCGGTGGTGCTGCTGGGCGCTTTCGCGGTGCTCGCGGTCGCGGGCTATTCGATCAACACGCTGACCCTGTTCGGCATGGTGCTGGCGATCGGCCTGCTCGTCGACGACGCGATCGTCGTGGTCGAGAATGTCGAGCGCCTGATCCAGACCGAGCATCTCAGCCCCAAGGAAGCCGCGCGCAAATCGATGGACGAGATTTCCAGCGCGCTGGTGGGCATCGCGCTGGTGCTGTCGGCGGTGTTCCTGCCCATGGCTTTCTTCGGCGGATCGACGGGCGTCATCTATCGCCAGTTCTCGATCACCATCGTCTCGGCGATGGCGCTTTCCGTCCTCATCGCGATGATCCTGACGCCGGCGCTCTGCGCGTCGATCCTGAAGCCGCACGATCCGAACAAGCTCGAGGGCAACGGCCTGCTGACGCGCTTCTTCCGCTGGTTCAACAAATGGTTCGATCGCGGGACCAATCGCTACGAAGGCGTCGTCAAGGGCACGGCGCGCGGCTGGAAGCGGTCGATGCTCGTCTATCTGCTCATCGTCGTCGGCATGGGCTTCCTGTTCTGGCGCCTGCCGACCGGCTTCCTGCCCGACGAGGACCAGGGCACGGTCATCGCGCTCGTCCAGGGGCCGTCGGGCGCGACGCAGGGCCGCACCGAGGAAGGGCTGGCGCTGGTCCGCAAGCATTTCCTCGAAGATGAAAAGGCCAATGTCGAAGGCGTCTTCACCGTCGCCGGCTTCTCCTTCGCCGGTGCGGGCCAGAATGCCGGCATCGCCTTCATCCATCTGAAACCCTGGGCCGACCGGCCGGGCAACGCGAACAAGGCGAAGACCATCGCCGAGCGCGCGATGGGCACATTCTCACAATTCCATGACGCGATGATCTTCGCGATCGTGCCGCCTGCGGTGCAGGAACTGGGCAATGCCACCGGCTTCGACCTCCAGCTCGTCGATTCCGCGAATATCGGGCATGCCAAGCTGCTGCAGGCGCGCAACATGATGCTGGGCATGGCCGCGCAGGACCACAGCGTCGCGCAGGTCCGCCCGATGAGCCTCGACGATGCGCCGCAGCTCAAGGTCAATGTCGACCAGAACAAGGCGCGCGCGCTGGGCCTCGACCTTGGCGACATAAACAGCACGATCGCGACGGCGTGGGGCAGCGCCTATGTCAACGATTTCATCGACCGCGGCCGCGTGAAGCGCGTCTATATCCAGGCCGACGAGGCCTATCGCATGGCGCCGGAATCGGCCGACGACTTCTATGTGCGCGGCGCGAACGGCGCGATGGCGCCTTTCTCCGCCTTCTCGACGATGAGCTGGGCGCAGGCGCCGGTGCAGCTCACCCGCTATAACGGCCAGCCCGCCTTCGAGATTCAGGGATCGCCCGCGCCGGGGCTTGCCACCGGCACCGCGATGCAGGTGATGGAAGGCATCCAGGCCAAGCTGCCGCCGGGGACCGCGCTCGAATGGACGGGCCTGTCCTATGAGGAGCAGCTGGCGGGCGGGCAGGCGCCGGCGCTCTATGCGCTGTCGATGCTGATCGTCTTCCTCTGCCTCGCCGCGCTTTACGAAAGCTGGTCGGTGCCGATCGCGGTGATGCTGGTGGTGCCGCTGGGCGTGGTCGGCGCGCTGCTGGCGGCGACGCTCACCGGGCTCGACAACGACATCTACCTGCAGGTCGGCCTGATCACGACGATCGGCGTTTCGGCCAAGAATGCGATCCTGATCGTCGAGTTCGCCGAGGAACGGGTGCGTGCGGGCATGCCCGTCTTCCAGGCGGCGGTGGAAGCCGCGAAGCTGCGCATCAGGCCGATCCTGATGACATCGCTCGCCTTCGTGTTCGGCGTGCTGCCGCTCGCCGTCTCGACCGGCGCGGGCGCGGGCGGCCAGAATGCGATCGGCCGCTCGGTCGTGGGTGGCATGCTGTCGGCGACGGTGCTCGCCATTTTCTTCGTGCCGATGTTCTTCGTCGTCGTGAGCCGCCTGTTCGGCCATGGCAAGGAAGACCGGCCCGCCGCGTCCGAAGATGGCGCGGCGCAGGGAGCGTGAAGATGACCCGGTCCGCAGTCGCCCTCGCCCTCGCGGCGCTTTCGCTCTCCGCCTGCGATTTCGCGCCCAAATATGTGCGCCCGGTCGGTGCGGCGCCGGCGGAGCTGCCCGAGGGCGGCATCTACCCGGCCGCGCCGAGCGACGCGCCCGACGTGACGAGCATCGGCTGGCGCGATTTCTTCACCGACGCGCGGCTGCGCCAGGTGATCGAAAGCGGGCTGGCCAATAATCGCGACCTGCGCGTGGCCGCTGCCAACGTGTTGCAGGCGCGGTCGCAGTTCCGCGCGCAGCGGGCGCAGATATTGCCGACGATCAACGCCAGTGCCGGGGCGACCTTCACCAACAACGCTGCCGGTGCGCTTGGCGGGGCCGGCGGCACGGGCGGCGGCGTGGGTGCGGTCAGCAAGTCCGACCTGGAATTCTACAGCGTCGGCGGAGGGCTTTCGTCGTTCGAGATCGATCTGTTCGGGCGCATCCGCAACCTGACGCGCGCGGCGCAGGAGCAGTATTTCGCGAGCGAGGAGGCCCAGCGTTCGACGCGGATCACGCTGATCGCCGAAATCGCGACGGCCTGGCTGACGCTGGCTTCGGATCAGGATCAGCTGCGCCTGTCGCGCGAGACGCTGAAAGCCTTCGAGGAAACGCTGCGCCTGACGCGCGAGCAGTTCCGCGTCGGCACGGGCTCCGAACTGGAAGTGCGGCAGGCCGAGACCAATTATCAGTCGGCGAAGAACGACATCGCCGCGACCGAGATCAGGGTGGCGCAGGATCGCAATGCGCTGAACCTGCTGGTCGGCGCGACGGTGCCCGAGGACCAGTTGCCGGGCGGGCTGGGCGAGGCGCCGGCGACACGCGACGCGCTGCCCGCCAATCTCTCGTCGGACGTGTTGCTGCGCCGCCCAGACGTGCTGCGCGCCGAGCATCAGCTGATCGCCGAACATGCCAATATCGGCGCGGCGCGCGCCGCCTTCTTCCCCACCATCTCACTGACCGCGACGGTGGGGACGCTGGCGCCCGCGCTGTCGGGGCTGTTTACCGACGGCACCTTCAACTATTCGGTCGCGCCCACGGCCGCGCTGCCGCTGTTCGACGGCGGGCGGCGATCGGCCAACCTTGCCTATGCCAAGGCGTCGCGCGAGGTGGCGGTCGCGACTTACGAGAAGGCGATCCAGACGGCGTTCCGCGAAGTCGCCGATGCGCTGGCGGCGCGCGGCAGGCTCGGCGATCAGGTGACGGCGTTGACGACGCGCGCCGAGGCGGCGGAAGTGGCGGCCAGGCTCTCCGACGCGCGTTTCCGGGCGGGCGTCGATTCCTTCCTCGTCACGCTCGATGCGCAGCGCACCGCCTATGCGGCGCAGCAGCAGCTCGTCACCGCGCGGCTGAGCCGGGCGAGCAATCTCGTGGAACTCTATCGGTCGCTGGGCGGCGGTTTGAATTAGCGCTTTCGATCGGGCGAGGCCGTTGGCGCGGTCTCGCTATATCCGGATCAGGAGACGGGCGGGATCTGCGCGGGGTGCGACGGAATCTCGTCGCTGATCAGCGCCCAGTGGGGAGCCTCGTCGGTCCAGATCGTCGCCTGCGGACCCATGAGGTTGGGGTCGTCGAGCGCACCGGCACGGATGAAGATCAGGTGGGGGCGGGCCAGCGACTCGCTGGTCAGCGGCGTGCCGCAAGTGGGGCAGAAGCCCCGGCGCATCGGGTTGCCGCTGTCGGCAACATTTTCATAATAGCGGACCTCGCCGCTGATCTTCACCGCGTCGCTCGGGAAGCAGACGTTCACCGAGGCCGTGCCGCCGCCCAGATATTGGCAGAGGCGGCACCAGCAGGTGCGCGCCGCCATCGGCTCGGCGTCGATTTCCATGCGCACCGCGCCGCAGAGGCAGCCGGCGCCGATGGTCACGCGACGGCTTCCAGCAGGCCTTCGAAAAGGCGGCGGCCGTCGCTGCCGCCATGGGCGGAGCCGATCATCCGTTCGGGATGCGGCATCATGCCGAGCACATTGCCCGCATCGTTGAGGATGCCCGCGATGTCGCGCGCCGATCCGTTGACCGGCTCGGCATAGCGGAAGGCGACGCGGCCTTCGCCTTCGAGGCGGTCGAGCGTATCGGCATCGGCATTATAGTTGCCGTCATGATGCGCGACCGGGATGCGCACCGTCTCGCCCGCCTGATAGCGCTGGGTGAACATCGACTGGCTGGTGCCGACGGAAAGCGACACGTCGCGGCAGACGAAGTTGAGCCCGGCATTGCGCATCAGGGCGCCGGGGAGCAGTCCGGCCTCGGTCAGCACCTGGAAACCGTTGCACACGCCGAAGATCGGCACGCCGCGCCCGGCCGCATCGACGACCGCGCGCATGATCGGGCTGCGCGCCGCGATCGCGCCGCAGCGCAGATAGTCGCCATAGGAGAAGCCGCCGGGAACGCCGATGAAATCGAGGCCCTCGGGGAGATCGCTATCGCCGTGCCACACCATCGCCGGCGCCTTGCCGGTGACTTCGTGCAGCGCGGCCGCGAGGTCGCGGTCGCAGTTAGAGCCCGGGAAGACGATGACGGCGGTTTTCATCACGCGGCCTCGATGCGGAAATTCTCGATCACGGTGTTGGCGAGCAGCCTGGTGCACATCGCCTCAATCTCTTCGCGGCTGGTGCCATCGGCGAGGTCCAGCTCGATCAGCTTGCCTGCGCGGACGTCGTTCACGCCCTCGAAGCCCAGGCCGCTCAGCGCGTGATGGATCGCCTTGCCCTGCGGGTCGAGCACGCCGTTCTTGAGAGTGACGAAAATGCGGGTCTTCATGGCGCGCGATCCTGGCTGGCGGGGGTCGCGGCCCCTATGCCGCGCGGCGCGCGCGGGGGCAAGGATTCATCCTTTCTTCAGCACGCGGTGCGAAGCTCGCCCGCGCAAAGCAGTGGGAAGGGGACCAGCGATGGTTGGCCTGGCGATAGCGGTATTCGTGATGATCTTCGGCTTCGGCAACCAGCTGTTCGGCTGGTATGACCCGACAGGCCATGTCCAGCTTGCGCTGTTCACCTCGTTCGTGACCGGGATCGTCTGCGGCTACCGAACGCGGTCGTGATCCGAGGCTTTTTGCGGATGCGGCACCGGGTGGGTGCCGCCGACCTCACAGATAATGCGCGAGGTTGAAGCTCAGCCGGTTGCGGTTGGTCTTGTAGAAGAGATAGTTCGAATCCGCCGACACATAGGTGTAGGTGAGCGACGGCGAGAAGCCGAACAGCCGGAACGAGCGCAGCCCAAGATAGACGCGGCCGTTGAGCCGCCAGTCGCGCCGCGCGCTGTTCGAGAAGATCAGCATCGGCGCATCATAGGCGACGCGCGACAGGCCGCCCGAGAGTCCGGCGTTGATGCCGAGCGGGAATTCGCCGCCGATGCCGAGGCTGAGACCATATTCCTGGTTTGAATAGACGGCGGCCTGAAGCATCTCGCGCCGCGCGAAGATGCTGGCCGACGCGACCATCGTCTTGCCGATCACGCGCTCGTAGGTGCCGTAAGCGCCGAGCGACCAGCCGCGATAGTCGGGACTGAAGGCGTCGACGGTGTTGCGCACGTCGAACTGGATGCCGATGCGCTCGCCGCGATCGAGATAGCGCTGCGCGCCGAACTTCATGCCGGCCTGCGTCGTCGCGGTGCGCCAGCCATACCAGCGCTGCGCGCCGAGCGCCTGTACCGAGAAGCTGGTGCGGGCGTCGAACTTATATTCGGGGCCGACGGCGAGCTGGGTGGTGAGGTCGTCGTAATTGCTGCCGCTATAGTCGACGAACTGGGTGTCGACATCGACAAGCATCGCCGTCTTGGGGCTCATCTTGAGCCGGACGCCGCCCGAAAAGCCGCCGGTGCGGCCGACGCCCGATTTGGCCTGCGCATCCGGATTGAGACTGAGCGGCAGCGTGCCGCCGCCGAAGACGACGTCGATCGTGTCCGCGCGCGTCGCGCTGTTGATGTTGGTATCGGGCGCGAGGCCGAAATTGACGTCGAAATGCCAGGTGCGGCGATCGCGCAGGATGCCACGCTGCGAGCGGATGGTCGCAGCGACCTCCGACGGCAGGTCGCGATCCTTGGCGGCGAGGCGCAGATGATGCTCGGCGCTGAAATCCTGGCCCTTGAGCATCAGCGCGCGCGCCAGCTCGAGCCGGACGCGCGTCTGATCGGGATGATCGCGCAGGATGCCGCGAAACTCGTCGATCGCGCCGTCGAGATTGCCCGTTTCCGAATCGACATAGCCGATCAGAAACGCGCGCTGCATCTTATATTGCGGCGCATTCTCCAGCGCGGCGATCAGGGGGGCGGCTTCCGCGAAGCGGCGCTCCAGCACCAGCTTCTCGGCGGTATGGAGCACCTGATCGGCGCTCATCCGCACGGTGCATGGGCCGGGCGCGGCGCAATCTTCCGCGACCGCCTGGGTCGCGGGGAGCGTTGCCGCCAGCAGACCGGCCACGAGGAAGTGGCCGCGCATCGTCTGTCCTACTGCTTCTTGCCGACGAACGTGCCGAGCATGTCGACGCGCTGATCGGGCACCGCGCCGACGATGCGGAAGCCGCCGCCGACTTCCTGCGCCGTCGGGCCGTAGAAGGCGCCGTCGATGCTGGATCCCGCAATGCTGAGGTCGAGCTTCTGGCCGCCCGGCTGCGTGAAGGACGCGCTGCTGAACTGGCCGACGAAGCCGCCCGATCCGACCAGGTCGA
The DNA here is from genome assembly GCF_058790595.1 of Sphingomonas sp. EU05-FHT14C10. Lineage (NCBI taxonomy): Bacteria > Pseudomonadati > Pseudomonadota > Alphaproteobacteria > Sphingomonadales > Sphingomonadaceae > Sphingomonas > Sphingomonas sp. EU05-FHT14C10. Next base: position 71,086 of record NZ_JBYTEN010000014.1, read on the forward strand.
CCTTGCCGGCGCCGGCGGCGGCGAAGGTCGCCCCCTGCTGCAGCGTGTAGACGCGGCTGGTGTTCACATCGAACTGCGGTGCGAAGACGGTGCCGGTCAGGCCGAGCGTGAAGGTCTTGGCCCCGAAGTCGATCGTGGTCGTCGCACGGCCTTCGACCCACTGGAAATAGGTGGGGGTGCCGGGGCTGATGTCGAGCAGCGGATTATAGACCGTGCTGGCGATCATCGAGCCGGAATAGGTGCCGGTGCCGGTGATCGGCACCGCGCCATTGTCGCTGCGCTCGCCATAGGCGAAGGCCGCGCGCTCCAGCATGTTGTTCTGCTGCAGATAGTCCTGGCCCTGCTGGGTCTGGACCGACGCGATATCCGTCTTGTTGCGCACGAAGCCGGCGAAGGTCACATAGTTGGTCTCGGTGCCGGGCTTCTGGTAGAAGAAGGTCGAGACGTCGCGCGAACCGTTGGCATTGCCGGTCGGGAAAGTGGTCGACTGCGTCGGATCATAGACGACGTCACCCGAGGTGCCGCCCGCCTGCAGATAATAGATGCCGTTGGCGCCGAGGCGCGGCGTGCCGTCCTGCGGCTGGCGCGCGCCGCCGAAATCGGTGCGGTGCAGCGGGTCCTGGAAGCGCAGCGTGTCGCTGGCGCCCGACTGGGGATCGTTGATCGTCAGCTCGAAGATGGCGTCGCGCGGATCGTAGCTGATCGAGATGCCGCTGTTGCGCGCCGTCGACGCGTTGCCGGCATAGACCTGCCCCTGCTGCGTCGTGCTGATCGAGGTCGTGAAATAGCTGTATTTCTGCGTGCCGCCGATCGCGCTGTAAGTGCGCTTCTCGGTCGGGTTGACGAAACTGTGAGTCGCTGCGGGGTTGCTGGGGCTCGCAGTGCCGCCCGCAGTTTGCGGGCCGGTGCCCGAACAGGCGGCCAGCACCGACGCCGTGGCGAGGAGAATGATCCGGTTACGCATCCTTGAACCCCCTTGGCGGCGGGCATCATGCCTGCCGCTGTCTGGGGGAATGTCGTAACGGGAGATGGTTAAAGGGTTCTAAACGCCGCCGCCCGCAAAGGGGCTGGCGACGCGCTTATTTGCCCCGACGCTTGCGGTGCGTTTCGAGATCGAGAACCGCGCTGTCGACGCCGTCGGGAAGCAGGCCGAGGCGGCGCGCGACTTCCTGATAGGCTTCGACTTCGCCGCCCAGATCGCGGCGGAAGCGATCCTTGTCGAGCTTCTCGCCCGATTCCATGTCCCACAGCCGGCAGCCATCGGGGCTGATCTCGTCGGCCAGAATGATCCGGCTATAGTCATTGTCCCAGATGCGGCCGAATTCGAGCTTGAAATCGACCAGCCGGATGCCGATGCCTGCGAACAGGCCCGACATGAAATCGTTGATGCGGATCGCCATGTCGGCGATGTCGTGCATCTCGTCCTGGTTCGCCCAGCCGAAGCAGGCGATATGTTCCTCGGAGACGAGCGGATCGCCCAGCGCGTCGTCCTTGTAATAATATTCGATGATCGTGCGAGGCAGCGGCGTGCCTTCCTCGATCCCCAGGCGCTTCGACAGCGATCCGGCGACGACGTTGCGCACCACGACCTCGATCGGAACGATCTCGACCTGGCGGATCAGCTGCTCGCGCATGTTGAGGCGGCGGATGAAGTGCGTCGGCACGCCGATATGGCCGAGCAGAGTGAAGATATGCTCGGAAATACGGTTGTTGAGCACGCCCTTGCCGTTGATCGTGCCCTTCTTCTGGGCGTTGAAGGCGGTCGCGTCGTCCTTGAAATACTGGATCAGCGTGCCCGGCTCCGGACCTTCGTAGAGGATCTTGGCCTTGCCCTCGTAGATCTGGCGGCGACGTGCCATGTGGCGGGGCTCCTTCGGGGCCGCGACCTGCGCGGCGCTTCAAAAAAGATGCGCGCCCCGGATGCGCGACGAATCATGACGCGCGGCCGGGGCGTGGGAGGCGGGGCTATAGCCCAACGTCCGTTAACAGGCAATTCGGACCTGTAAATGATGGTTACCTCACGCGAATCCAGTCGCGAAAAAAGTTCCGCTCTGCTATCGGCACCTGCGTCGGGCTGTGTGTTTTGTCCGACGAGTTGGCGTAGCTGAGGGGACGCACCAGAATGATAAGGGATATGGCGACGTCGGGTGCCGCGAAGCTGATCGCGGCCTGTGTCTGCCCGATTGCCGGCACGGCGGCGCTGACCGTCTCGATTCCGCAGGTCCGACAGGCCGTGCACCGCGCAACCGCGCCCACCGCAAAGGCCAAGCCCAAGCTGATCGCGCCGGGCGCTGCAGCGGCCGGGCCGAAGCTGGCGATGAACTGCCCGTCGGAAACGCCGGTGATGCTGACCGGCGGGGCGCTGTCGCCCATGCCGCAGTCGCCGCAATATGCCGCGGCAGCGCCTGCGCCGACCGGCGGCGGCATTCCCTATTATGGCGGGGGCATCATGCCGCCTGCGGACGGCCCCTTCTTCATCCCCGTCAGTGGTGGCGGAGGGGGCGGCGGTGGCGGCGGCATCAATCCGCCCGCGCCTCCCGGATCGGTCCCCGAGCCCGCGACCTGGGTGCAGATGCTGATCGGCTTCGGCGTGATCGGCGGTGCGACGCGCGTCGTCTATCGTCAGGAAAAGCGCCGCAAGCGCGAAGGTGGGGAAGAAGCCGAGGCCTGAGCTTCGGCCACTCCGGGGGTGTTCAGTAGGCCTTTTCGCCGATGACGTTGCCGCCGCTGCTGTAGCGGCAGACGAGCACGTCTTCATCGGCGCCGCGCGCCAGTGCGCAGCCGACGCGCCGCGTGTCGCGCCAGACGATCTGCGTATAATGGCCGACATCCTCGAAATCGCCGGTGCGCGAGACATTGGGAATGCGGCCGGGCCGGTAGTTTTTCTTTTCGGCGACCCACAGCCCGACCATCTGCTCCGGTCCGAATGCGCCGGGCGTGCCCGCCCACAGATTCTCGCCCTGCGGATCGGGATCGTCGGGATCGTCGCGCGAATGTTCGAAGCTGTCGGTTTCCGCCAGCGCCTTTGCCCATTGGCGCGCGTCGGCGGCGAGGCCTTCATCCCATTCGAGATGATCGAGGCCGAGCGTGCTGCGCTCGCGATTCTGCGCGGCGAGCAGGCGGGCGTCGAAATTGGTCGACTGCCCGACGCTTCCCGTGACGAACGGGAAGCCGGCGAGCAGGATCAGCAACCTTTTTGCGCCATGAGCCATGCAGGCGGATTAGGCGCGCGATGGTTCCCGCCGGCTTGAAGGAAAAAGTAAATGCTGAAAAAAGCATGATCATGGATCGCGACGCGCTTGCCGCCCTCATCGACCGGATCGCGGCGGACATCGGGTCCGCGGAGGATCGCGGCAAGGTCGCGAGCTACATACCCGGGCTGGCGGGCGTCGACCCGGCGCATTTCGGCATCGCGGTGGTGACGGCGGGCGGCGACATATTGCGCGCGGGCGACGCCGACACGCCTTTCTCTATCCAAAGCATTTCCAAGGTCTTCGCACTGACCCTCGCGCTCGGCAGGGTGGGCGACGCGCTGTGGCGGCGTGTCGGGCGCGAGCCTTCGGGCAGCGCGTTCAACTCGATCGTCCAGCTGGAGCATGAAGAGGGAATACCGCGCAACCCCTTCATCAATGCCGGCGCGATCGTGGTGTGCGACGTCATCCTTTCGGGCAGCGGTCCGCACGCGGCGATCGGCGAGATGCTGCGCTTCGTCCGCTATCTGGCGGAGGATGAAACGATCACGATCGACCAGGCCGTCGCGGGATCCGAAAGCGATACCGGATTTCGCAATGCGGCGCTTGCCAATTACATGAAATCGTTCGGCAATATCGCCAATCCCGTCGCCGATCCGCTTAACCTCTATTTCAACCAGTGCGCGCTGTCGCTGAGCTGCGTCCAGCTTGCCATGGCCGGGCGTTATCTGATGCATGGCGGCCGTCATCCGGGGCTTGGCGGCCGCGTGGTTTCCGAGCGGCGCGCGCGGCGCATCAACGCGCTGATGCTGACCTGCGGCCATTATGACGGATCGGGCGAGTTCGCCTTTCGCGTCGGCATCCCCGGCAAATCGGGCGTGGGCGGGGGCATATTGGCGATCGTGCCGGGCAAGGCATCGATCGCTGTCTGGTCGCCCGGCCTCAACGAGCGCGGCAATTCAAAGCTCGGATCGCTCGCGCTCGAGCGGCTGGCCGAGGCGACCGGCTGGTCGGTGTTCACCGGCAGGGGCTAGCCGGGCGGCGCCAGGGTGCGTCGTAAAGCCGTGCATGGCCCGCCTTGAAGCCGGCCCAGAAGCGCTTCAGCGCCTTGCCGATCTGGTCGCTGAAGGCATGATGGTGATCCGCCCAGATGCGGCTTTCAAATCCGTCGATCATTGCAGCTCTCCTTATCGTTGGGCAGCGGTGGGGGAATGACGGGCTGTCCCGATGCAAGGAAAATGACTGAATCGGGGCCGGCGCGCCAACAAAGACTTGGACATGATCGATAAGCTGGCCTTATGATCGAGGCATGCGCCAGATACCGCCTCTCGCCGCCGTCAGGGTATTTGAAGCAGCGGCGCGCCACGAGAATTTCACGATGGCCGCAGCCGAGCTGGCGATGACGCAGGCGGCGGTTTCCTATCAGATCAGGCTGCTAGAGGAGCGGCTGGGCGTCGCGCTGTTCGTGCGCGCGAAGCGGCAGGTGCGGCTGAGCGATGCGGGACGGCGGCTGGCGCCACAGATCAGCGCGGCCTTCGACACGATGCAGACGGCCTTTGCAGGCCTGCGCGCCGAGGATGAGGCGATGCTGAGCGTCTCGACCTCGCAGACCTTCGCCAATACCTGGTTCGCATGGCGCATCGGCGGCTTTCAGGTCGCGCACCCCGACATGGCGGTGCGGCTGAACGCCACCGACGCGCTGGCTGATTTCGTGACCGACGATACCGACGTCGCGGTGCGCGCCGGGCTGGGGCCGTGGCCGGGACTGGCGTCTGAGCTGCTGCTGCGGATCGACTTCACGCCGATGGCCAGCCCCGATTTCGTCGCGCGCCACGGCGGCCGGATTGCGCCGGCGGATCTGCTGCACCTGCCGCTGATCAGCCCCCACGATCCCTGGTGGGCGTGGTGGCTGCGCGAGGCAGGCGTCGAGCTGCCCGAGGGGCCGCTGCGCGCGGGCGGGGTCAGGCTCGATTCGCAGGCCAATGAAGGCGCGGCGGCGATGGCGGGGCAGGGCGTTGCGATGCTCACCCCCTTCTTCTGGCGCAACGACCTTGCTGCCGGGCGCCTCGTCCGCCCCTTCGCCCAGCTTTCGACGCGCGGCTACGGCTATTGGCTGGTCTGCCTCGAGCATCGCCGCAACGTGCCCAAGATCAAGCGCTTCCGCGAATGGCTGCTCGACGAGATCGGGCGCGACCTGGCGGCGCTGGCGCGCGACGAGGCGATCTGATCAAGCCGTATCGCGCGCGCCACGCCAGCGCAGGTAGCGGAGGCGCGCCCACAGCCCGATCCCGGCGAGGGCCGCCCATGGTGCGATCATGACGAGCAGCCTCAACAGCGCGCCGAGGCTTGCGGTGAAAAGTTCGGCCGAATCGCCGATCGCGCTGCCGACCTTGGAAAACGAGCCGCCTGCGACGCCCGTCGAGCTATAGCCGATCTCGATGGTCGACATGGCGACGCGCGATTGTGCTTCCGCCAGCCACGCACGCGCGGAGTCGAGTTCCTGCTGCGCATCGCCGATCGCGCGTTCGGCCGAGACCAGTTGATCGACGCTACCGGTCCTGGTTCGCAGGATGGTGGTCAGGCGTTCGATGACTGCTTCCTTCGCCTTGATGCGCGCTTGGGTATCGACCATGTCCTTCGACAGATCGGTGGCCTTGATCGACGTGTCGACCGCCTTGCCGCCCGCGCCGTCGACCGATTTGACGAGTGCCGCACCAAAGGCCCGCGCCTTGTCCGCTTCGACCTGGAGTTTGAGCGAAGCGAGTACTTCGCTGCCCGTCGTCTGGCTGCGCTCCAGGCTGACGACGCGGCAGGCCGCCGGGCCGGCGCGGTCGCACAAGGCGACATGCTCGTCCTGCACCGATCCGATCGCGTCGGTCGGCAAGCGGAAGCCATATTGATAGTCGTAGGCGATGCGCGGCTGAACGGCCTTGATCGAGGTGCCATCCTTTTCCGCGGTATCTGCGGCGACGGACTTCGCGGGTGAGGCTTCTGTCGCACCGGACGTTGTTTCCGGCTGTTCGTTGACCTCGTGCGGCTTCGAACAGGCGGCAAGGCTGAGCGTGGAAACCAGAAGGACGGGACCAAGAGCACGAAGCATGCGAACCTCCCCGATCGGATCGCAATGAAACTATATCAGTAGAAAATGGAGGCAAGCCGTTTATTTTCGTCGATGAGCCGTTTGACGAGGGCAATTTTCCTGCCCCGCTTCCCCCACGCGGGCGGAGCGCATAAAGACGAGCCATGCCAAGCGCGCCGCCCGTGCCCGATCTGACCGGCCTTTCGCTGGCCGACATCGCGCGGCTGGCGGACGAGCGGAAGCTGCCGCCCGTCGAAAGCTGGAACCCGTCGCACTGCGGCGACAGCGAGATGCGGATCGGCCGCGACGGCACCTGGTATCATCAGGGATCGCCGATCGGGCGCGCGGCGATGGTCCGCCTCTTCTCGACGATTCTGAGGCGCGAGTCCGATGGGTCCTATGTGCTCGTCACCCCGGTCGAGAAGCTCGACATCGCGGTCGATGATGCGCCTTTCGTCGCGGTCGAGGTGAAAAGCGAAGGCGAGGGCGAGGCGCGGCGGCTGGCCTTCCGGCTCAACACGGGCGACATGGTGGTGGCGAGTGCCGAGCATCCGCTGCGTTTCGAGGCGAGGGCGGATGGGCCGCACCCCTATCTTCGCGTGCGCAAGGGGCTGGACGCGCTCGTCGCGCGCGCCGTCTATTACGAGCTAGCCGCGCTCGCCATCGACGAAGGCGCGGACCCGCCCGCGCTGTGGAGCGAGGGCGCGCGTTTTTCGTTCGAGGCCGCATGACGCTTGCCGACCGACTGACACGCGCGCTGGGCGAAGGCGCCGAACGCGAGCTGGTGCTGCTCGAAAGCGACTATCGCGACGCGCAGATGCGCCCGGACGAAGTGCTGATGCCTGCGGCCGTGCTGATCGCGATCACCGACCGCCCGGAGCCGGGCGTGATCCTGACCCAGCGGACCACAAATCTGAAGCGCCATGCCGGGCAGATATCCTTCCCCGGCGGACGCATCGACCCGGACGATTCGGGACCGATCGAGGCCGCGCTGCGCGAAGCCGAGGAGGAAGTGTCGCTGCCCCGTTCGCTGGTCAAGGTGATCGGCCCCGCCGACCGCTATCGCACCATCACGGGCTTCGACGTGACGCCGATCGTGAGCGTGATCCCGCCCGATCTGCCCCTCGTCGCGGGCGAAGGCGAAGTCGAGAGCCTGTTCGAGGCGCCGCTTTCCTTCCTGTTCGAGCCGGGCAACCAGATCGAGCAGGCGGTGGAATGGCAGGGTCGCGAGCGCCACTATCACGAGATCATGTGGGACGGCCGCCGCATCTGGGGCGCGACGGCGGCGATGCTGATCAATCTGGGACGGCGGCTGGCATGGCCGCTGTGACATTGCCCGATGCGGCCTGGCGACACAGGCCGGGGCTAGACAGGCTGCTGGCCGCGCTGGACGCGGATGGGGGCGAGACGCGCTTCGTCGGCGGGGCGGTGCGCGATACGCTGCTTGGCCTGCCCGTCGCCGACCTCGATCTCGCGACGCGGCTGAAGCCTGAACTGGTCCGCGATCGCATCCGCGAGGCGGGATTGAAGGCCGTGCCGACGGGGCTCGCCCACGGCACGATCACGGCGGTGCTGGCCGACGGCCCGGTCGAGGTGACGACGTTGCGCCGCGACGTTTCGACCGACGGGCGGCGCGCGACCGTGGCGTTCAGCGACGACTGGCGCGAGGATGCGGCGCGGCGCGATTTCACGATCAACGCGCTTTATGCCGATCCGGCGGACGGGGCGGTGATCGATTATTTCGGTGGGCTCGACGATCTGGCGGCGGGGCGGGTGCGCTTCATCGGCGATCCGCTGACGCGCATCGCCGAGGATCATCTGCGCATCCTGCGCTTCTTCCGCTTCCATGCGCGCTTCGGCAGGGGCGTGCCCGATGCCGGAGGCTATGACGCCTGCGCGGCGCGCGCGAAGGACCTGATGGCCTTGTCGCGCGAGCGGATCGCTGACGAACTGCTCAAGATATTGGCGGGGGACGATCCCGCGGCGGTCATTCGGCTGATGCTCGATCGCGATATCCTCGCATCGGTGCTGCCCGAGATCGGGGCCGACAATGCCGGGCGGCTGGGAGCGCTGGTCGCGGCCGAGGCCGGGGCGGGCGTCGCGTCTGACCGGATCCGGCGTTTCATCGCGCTCGTCCCCGCCGATCCGGCGGTGGCGGACGATATAGCCGCGCGGCTGCGCCTGTCGAACGCCATCCGCAAGCGGATCGCGCTGGTGCTGTCGGATGTGCCTGCCGGAACGCCGGAAGCCACGGGGTATCGCATCGGGCGCGAAGCGGCGATCGACCGGATGCTGCTGACGGGCGACACGGCCGGCGCGGCATTGCTGCGAAGCTGGGAGAAGCCGACCTTGCCGACGAGTGGCGGCGCGCTGGTGGCGCGCGGGCTGGTGGCGGGGCCGGCAGTGGCGCGGGCGTTGAGGGCGATCGAGGAACGGTGGATCGCCGAGGGCTTTCCCGGGCGCGAGCGAGTCGACGCGATCGTCGACGCCGAATTGCTTCAGGCGCTCAGCCCGCGCCAGTAATCGAAGGCTTCGTCGGCAGAGAGCGGGCGCGAATAGAAGAAGCCCTGCGCGCGCGAGCAGCCAAGCGCGCCGAGCAGCTGCGACAGCTCGAACGTCTCGATGCCCTCGGCGGTGGTCTCCATGCCCAGCGAACGGGCGAGCGACAGGATGGCGCGCACGATGGCGGCCTTGTCGCGATCGGCGAGCATGCCGGTGACGAAGCTGCGGTCGATCTTGAGCATGTCGATCGGCAGGCGCTGAAGCGCCGCGAGGTTCGAATAGCCCGTGCCGAAATCGTCCATCGCGATCGTCGCGTCGAGCTCCTTGAGCGCGCCGAGCGTGCGGGTGGCGCGATCCGGATCGGCGATAAGCGCGCTTTCGGTGAGTTCGAGCATCAGCCGGCCGCCGCGCATCCCGACCCTGTCCAGCTCGGCGGCGACCATCGCCGGCACGTCGTCGCTGAAGATCTGGATGGGCGAAATATTCACCGCCATGCTGACCCGGATCGGCGCGCCATGGGCGGCGTCCCACGTCGACAGGGTGCGCAACGCCTCGCCAAGCGCCCATTGGCCGAGCGGACGGATTAGCCCGGACTCCTCGGCGACGGGGATGAACAAGGTCGGCGGCACCTCGACGCCCTCGTCGACCCAGCGGGCGAGCGCCTCGAAGCCTGCGACCTCACCGGTCGCGAGATCGATGACCGGCTGGAAGGCGAGGCTCAGTTCGTCGCGGTCGATGGCGTGGCGCAGTCGTGTCTCCAGCGTGAAGCGCTGGCGCGCGGCGCGCGATGCCGAAGGCTGGTAGATCTCGAACTCGCCGCTGGCCTTCGCCGCCTTCACCGCGAACTGCGCGCGGCGGATGATCTCGGCCGCGTCAGCGGAGCGATCGAACAGGGCGCAGCCGACTGCGGCCTCGATCTTGATCTCGAGCTCCGACAGGCGGCAGGGATTGAGGAAGATGTTGGAGATGCGGCGGGCGACGCGCGCGGCATCCTCCACGCCTTCGTTGAGGCGGATGAGCAGGCCGAATTCGTTGCCGCCGGTGCGCGCGATGAGATCGCCCGCGCGCAGTGCGGCCATCAGGCGGCGCGCCACGGTGATCAGCAGTTCGTCGCCCGCCATCGGGCCGATCGATTCGTTGATTCGGCTGAAACGGCGGACGTCGACGATCAGGATGGCGTGCTCGCCTTCCGCGCCGCCGCCCAGCGCCTCGACGCTTTCGTTGAAACCGGCGCGGTTGGGCAGGCCGGTCAAGGCGTCATGCGTCATTTCCAGTCGCAGGCTGCGCTGGGCATGATGCTCGGCCGTGCGATCGACGAGCGTGACGATTCCGCGCGCTTCCTCGCCGGTGAAGGAATCGAGTCGGGTCAGCCGGACGTCGAACTGGAGACCCGCAATTTCGTCGCCGTCGGTCCACTGGAGGTCGCTCTGCGCCTCCCCGCTGGCGAGAAAGGCCGAAAGGCAGGCGCCGAAGCCGCTGCGCCCGATCAAGGGGCGGCCGGAAAGCTGGGGATCGGTACGGTCGAGCAGCGCGAAGCGCCGGTTGTGATCCTCGATCGACAGGCGTCCGTCGCGGATCACCATGATGGCGACAGCGAGCGGCATCGCCTCCATGTAGATGGTGCGGAAGTGATCGAGCTGGCCCTTGAGGCCGGGATGCGCGGCATCGGCCGAAGGCTCGCCTCCGGATTCATTTCGGGTCGCCAGGACCGGGACCTTCATGTCCGCACGCGCCATGCAAGCCGCTTAGCGGCGAAAGGCTTAACAGTGTGTCTACCAGACGTGCGAAACGGGACGAATTGCGCGTCAATCGAAGCGGTTGTCGCGCGGGAACCCGACCGGCGCCATACGGCCGGCGGCGCCGCGCGCGGTGCGCCAGGGCGACAGATCGGCCTCGGTGCGTGTGCGCCCGCTGTCGCCGCCCATCGCCCAGCTCAGCCCCTGATCGAAGCGGATGGCGATCGCATCGGACAACCCGCCGTCGCGGTAGCGCTGGAGCGTGACGCCTTGCCCGCGCGCCATTTCGGGCAGTTCGGCGATCGGGAAGGCGGCCATTTTGCGGTTCTCGCCGATCACGACGACATAATCGGCGTCGGCCGGCATGGCGCGCGCGATGCGGAGCCTGGCGCCGGGCTTGAGATTGACGAGCTGCTTGCCCTTGCGCGTTTCCGCCACCGCATCGGCGACGCGCGCGATGAAGCCGCGCCCGTCCGATGACGCGAGCAGCAGCCGGCCATCGGGCGCGCCCGCCATCAGGGCGGTGATCCCCGTTTCGGCCTCCAGATCGATCATCAGCCGCACCGGCTCGCCAAAGCCGCGTCCGCCGGGCAACTTGTCGGCGGCTAGCGTGTAGAAACGGCCATTGTCGGCGGCGAGCAATATCTTGTCGGTGGTCTGGGCGTGGAAGGCGTGGGATGGCCCGTCGCCTTCCTTGAACTTGAGCGCGTCGGCCGAAGACAGGTCGATATGGCCGCGCATCGCGCGGATCCAGCCGCGCTGCGACATGATGACGGTAATCGGCTCGCGCTCGACCATCGCCTCCAGCGGAATCTCGCGCGCCGGGGCGGCTTCCTCGATCGTCGTGCGGCGTGCGCCGAGCGCGGTCTCGGGACCATAGCGTTCGCGCAGCCTGGCGAGATCGCGCTTCATCCGCGTGCGCTGGCGCGCGTCGGAGCCGAGCAGCTGGGTCAGTTCCTCGCGTTCCTTCTCCAGCGCGTCGCGCTCGCCGCGAATCTCCATTTCCTCCAGCTTGCGCAGGCTGCGCAGCCGCATGTTGAGGATTGCCTCGGCCTGGCGGTCGGTCAGGCCGAACTCGGCGATCAGCGCGGGCTTGGGTTCGTCTTCCTGCCGGATGATCGCGATCACCCGATCGAGGTTGAGATAGGCGACGAGATAACCGTCGAGCAGCTCGATGCGGTCGGCGATCTTGTCGAGCCGGTGGCGCGTGCGGCGCTGGAGTACCTCGAACTGATGCGCGAGCCAGTGCGTCAGCACGTCCTTCAGGCTCATCACGCGCGGCGTGCGCGTCGCGTCGAGGACGTTGAGGTTGAGCGGGACGCGGACTTCGAGGTCGGTCAGCCGGAACAGGCTGTCCATCAGCATCTGCGGATCGACGGTGCGGCTGCGCGGCTCGAGCACGATGCGGATCTCGGCATCGGATTCGTCGCGGACGTCGGCGAGGATGGGCAGCTTCTTCTCGTTGATGAGCGTCGCGATCTGCTCGATCAGCTTGCCCTTCTGCACGCCATAGGGAATCTCGGTGACGACCGCGATCCAGGTGCCGCGCCCTTCATCCTGCTTTTCCCAGCGCGCGCGCGTGCGGAAGGCGCCGCGCCCGGTCGCATAGGCCTCGGCAATGCTGGCCGCCGGATCGACGACGATGCCGCCGGTCGGGAAATCGGGGCCCTTCACATAGTCAAGCAGCGCGGCGTCGGGGGCGTGCGGCTGATCGATCAGCCGCATGGCCGCGTCGATCAGCTCGGCGGCGTTGTGGGGCGGGATGCTGGTCGCCATGCCCACCGCGATCCCGCTCGCGCCGTTGGCGAGCAGGTTCGGGAAAAGGCCGGGCATGATCTCCGGCTCTTCATCCTCGCCATTATAGGTCGGGCGGAAATCGACGGTGCCGTCGTCGAGCCCGGCCATCAGATCGATCGCGACCTGCGTCAGCCGCGCCTCGGTATAGCGATAGGCGGCGGCGTTATCGCCGTCGATATTGCCGAAATTGCCCTGCCCGTCGACGAGCGGGTAACGCAGCGCGAAGGTCTGGGCGAGGCGGACCATCGCGTCATAGACCGAGGCATCGCCATGCGGGTGATATTTGCCGATGACGTCGCCGACGACGCGCGCGCATTTCTTGTAGCCTTGCGTAGGATCGAGCCGCAGCAGCCGCATCGCCCAGAGCAGCCGGCGGTGGACGGGTTTCAGCCCGTCGCGGACATCGGGGAGCGATCGTGCGGTGATCGTCGACAGCGCATAGACCAGATAGCGCTCGGACAAGGCCGAGTCGAAAGGCGCATCGATGATCGTGTCGAACGGATCGCGGTAATCACTCATCACCCGCCGATAGCAGGCGATCGGGGCGGACGGGAAGGGTGGAGAGAGGGGGAAAGCCTCAGCCGGCGCGATGCGCGGCGATCAGCAGCTCCGCATTCTTCTCCAGCCGGTCGGGCAGGCCGGGACAGCCGCAGGCGTGGTGGAGCGAGAAGGCGCCTTCGACGAGCATGAGCAGGCCGTCGGCCAGCGTGCCGGGATCGGCGGCGGGGAGGGCGGTCGCGATCTCTTTCAGGCGACCGCGAAGCTCGGTCTTGCAGGCGTGGGCGACGACGCGACCGGGATGATCGGGCTCGGCCAGCTCGCTCGCGGCGTTGGAGACGGCGCAGCCACGGAAATGGCCGGCCTCCATCTTGATGACTTCATAATGCACGATGGCGAGGAGCTGGCGCGCCGGATCGTCGCCCGCGCGCTTGATCTCGGTCTCCATCGCAATGCGGTCGCGCTCGGCCGCGTCCTGAAGGCAGGCTGCGACCAGCGCATCCTTCGACGCGAAGGCGCGATAGAGACTCGGCTTGGTAACGCCCGCGCGCGCCACGATCTCGTCGACGCCGACCGCGCGTATGCCCTTTTCGTAGAAGAGCTCCTGCGCCGCCTCGAACACGCGCTGGGCCGCGTTCTTGCGCTCGCCGGCCGGCCTGGTGTCGATCGTCTGGGTGGTCATCGTCAAAAAAATCTCCGTGGCCCGTTGACAGGGATGTAACAGACCGGTACGTAGCCTTCAAGGACGTACCGTTCAGTAACATTAAGCAGCTTCGGCCTCAGGGATCGGAAAGGGAAGTGACATGGCCTATCGTTCGTTCGCAGCCTGGCCCGAGGTCGAGGCGCTCGGTCTTTACGGTGCCGCCCATGCGGAGCAGGCGCCGCTGTTCTCGCCGCTCGAATATCGCGTGATCGGCATCGGCGCGCGCAGCGACGTGCGGCGCGAGCTTCGCCCCGAATCGCGCACCGCCCGCTGGCTGAACCGCCTGTTCGGCATCGAGTTCGCCCGTCCGCTTGCGGACGGCAAGCTGGAGGCCCTGCGCCGTTTCGCCTCGATCGTCGGGCGCGCCGCGCCAGACGTGGTCGCGGATCATATCAACGAATTCCTGGAAGCTGGTTATAGCAGGCGGCAGGCTGAATGGCTGACCCGCATGCCCGCCCGCGCGCGTACGCCCCTTCGCGCTGCGATGGCTTGACCCGCTGACCGGAATGCTGCGACGGGGGTCATATGCCCCTAACCCGCCCCCGTCGCAGCGCTCTTTTTCTCCCCGCATCCAATGCGCGCGCGATCGAAAAGGCGCGCGCGCTTCCCGCAGACGTCATCATCCTCGATCTTGAGGATGCCGTCGCGCCCGACGCCAAGGTCGAGGCGCGCGCAGCAGCGGTCGCCGCCGTTCGCGAAGGCGGCTTCGGCTCGCGCGAGCTGATCGTCCGGATCAATGCGCCGGGCACCGAATGGGGCGTTGAGGATCTGCGCGCCGTCGCCCATGCCGAACCCGACGGCATCCTGATCCCCAAGGTTTCCGCGCCGAAGCAGATCCACGATGCCCGTGCGCTGATGGGCACGGCGACGCCGCTCTGGGCGATGATCGAGACCTGCGCCGCGCTGCCGCAGCTCGACGCGCTGGCCGGCGAGGCGGGGCTGGCGGGCTTCGTGCTCGGTACCAACGATCTGGCCAAGGAAATGCGTGCGCGGCTGCTGCCGGGACGGGCGCCCTTCCAGCCGATCATGACGCTGGCGGTCGCAGCGGCGCGCGCGCACGGCATCGCGGTGCTCGACGGCGTGTGCAACGATTTCTCCGACATGGCGCGCCTCGGCGCCGAATGCGAGCAGGGGCGCGAATTCGGTTTCGACGGCAAGACGCTGATCCATCCCGCACAGATCGAAACGTGCAACGCCGTCTTTTCGCCGAGTGCGGAAGAGATCGCCTGGGCGGAAAGCGTGATCGCCGCGTTCGAGGCGCCCGAGCATCAGGGAAAGGGCGCCGTGAAGGTCGACGGGCGGATGATCGAGCGCCTGCACCTCGACGAAGCGCTTCGGATCAGGGCGCTCAGCGCCTAGACTCGCGCCTTCCCCGTCATTGCGAGGGGCAAAGCCCCGTGGCAATCCAGTTCTTGGCACCAGCCTTCTGGATTGCCGCGCTTCGCTCGCAATGACGAAGCGGGCGCGGGCCTGTCGCCTCAATCGCCCAGAATATGCATCAGCATCGGCGCGCCGGTGAGGCTGGGCGAGCCGCTGAGGCGTGCCAGTGCGTCGGCGACCGCGCGTTCCGGCCCCTCATGCGTGACGATCGCGACGATCACGCTGCCGTCGGCAAGCTGGCCGCGCTGGATGAGGCTTTCGATCGAGACGTTTGAGTCGCGCATCGCCGCTGCGATCTCGGCAAGCACGCCGGTGCGATCCTGCACCGTGAAGCGCAGATAGGCCTTGCCGATACGGCCCCCCGAATCGGCGGCAGAGCGCTCGGCCAGCGCGGCGACGGGCATGGCGAAGGCGGGGCCATATTCGCCGCGCGCAATGTCGATCAGGTCGGCGACCACGGCGCTCGCGGTCGGGCCGTCGCCTGCGCCGCGCCCCTCGAAGAGCAGGCGGCCGACGAAATTGCCCTCGGCGACCACGGCGTTGAGCGAGCCCGAGACGTGGGCGAGCGGGTGATCGACGGGCACGAGATGCGGGTGGACGCGCTGGAACAGGCCGTCCTTGCTCGCCTCGCCTACACCGACCAGGCGGATGCGATAGCCGAGCGCCGCAGCTTCGGCGATGTCAGCGGCGATGACGTGGCGGATGCCGGTGATCGCGACTGAGTCGAAATCGATCTTCGTCCCGAAGGCGAGGCTGGAGAGGATCGACAGCTTGTGCGCGGCATCGACGCCGTCGATGTCGAAGCTGGGATCGGCCTCGGCATAGCCCAGCGCCTGCGCCTCGCCGAGCACCTCGGCGAAATCGCGGCCTTCCTTCTCCATCGTGGTCAGGATGTAGTTGCAGGTGCCGTTGAGGATTCCATAGACGCGGCTGAGCTCGTTGGCGGCTGCGCCCTCGCGCAGACCCTTGATCACCGGGATGCCGCCCGCGACCGCCGCTTCATATTTGAAGGCGACGCCCTTCGCCTCGGCTGCGCCGGCCAGTTCGAGCCCGTGATGCGCGATCATCGCCTTGTTGGCGGTGACGAAGGGCCGGCCGGCGGCGATGCTGCGGCGCGCAAGCGTGAGGGCGGGGCCGTCGGACCCGCCGATCAGTTCGACAACCGCATCGACGCCGTCATGTTCGGCAAGCGCGGTCGTGTCGTCGACCCAGGCGAAGCGCGAGAGATCGACGCCGCGATCCTTGGCGCGATCGCGCGCCGAGACGGCGACGACCTCGATCGGGCGGCCCGCACGGCGCGCGATCAGATCGCGATTTTCGTCTAGCACGCGAATGACGCCGCCGCCGACGGTGCCGAGTCCGGCAAGGGCGATCCTGAGCGGTTGCGTCATTTCATGTCCTCAAATTGATGCGAATCGCCTCGCCATAACCACAAATCGCCACGCGGGCGAAGCCCGGTGGCGCAAATGCATTGGTCACGCGTCTGTTATTTCAGCAGTCCGATCTCGCGCAGCCGCTCGGTCAGATAGTCGTCGGCGGTGATCGGCGTCGGATAGCGATCGGGATTTTCGGCGCTGATGCACTGCGGCAGCGTCCTGATCTCGAAGTCCGAGGCGAGGTGCAGGAAATAGGGCATCGAGTAGCGCGAGAAGCCGCGCCGTTCGACCGGCGGATTGACCACGCGGTGCGTGGTCGACGGCAGGACATGGTTGGTCAGCCGCTGCAGCATGTCGCCGACATTGACGACCATTGCACCTTCGGGCGGCGCGATCGGCAGCCAGCGGCCATCCTTGTCGAGAAGCTGGAGGCCCGCTTCCTCGGCACCGAGCAACAGGGTGATGAGATTGATGTCCTCGTGCGCGCCGGCGCGGACGCCGGGGGCGTCGGCAGGCACGGGCGGGTAATGGAGCAGGCGCAGCACGCTGTTGCCATTCTCGGTCGGCTTCTCGAACCAGTCGGACGCGAGGCCGAGATGGCGGGCGATCGCCGAGAGGATACGCAGCCCCGCCTTGTCGAGCGCGTCGTAGAGCGCGAGGAAGGTCGGCTTGAAATCCGAAAGCTCGGCGGGCCAGACATTGTCGGGCATGTGGCTGCGATAGCGGTGGCCGGCGGGCAGTTCGCGCCCGACATGCCAGAATTCCTTCAGGTCGTGCTGCTTCGCGTCCTTCGCGATCTCGATACCGAAAGGCGTATAGCCGCGCGCGCCGGCCTTGCCGGCCAGGTGGTAGGCCTTCTTCGCTTCGACCGGCAGGTCGAAGAACGCCCTCGTCTCGGCCCACGCCTTGTCGATCAGCGCATCGTCGACGCCGTGGTCGGATATGACCGCGAAGCCGAAACGCTCGAAGCTCTGGCCGAGCGCATGGGCGAAGCCGTCGGGATCGCGCGCTTCGTCATTGAGCGAGAGCGGGGTGATGGCGGGGGTGGGCGTGTCCAGCATGACGTAACTTTAATCCGGTCGCGACGGGAAGGGAACGGCAACGCGCTTCCAATCGGGAAGCGGATCGCCACATAGTGCGCTCCCTTCGCGGTTGAAATAGTCGAGAGTGATGATGAAAGCGCTTACCACCCTTGTCGCCGGGCTTGCCGGCCTGGCCCTGACGTCCCCCGCCGCTGCCGCCGATGTCGGAGGGCGCTGGCTGACGCCGACCGGGGCGACGATCGAGATCTACAGTTGCGCGTCGGCGCTGTGCGGGCGGATCGTCACCTCGGATGCGCTGCAGAAGAACCCCGATATGCGCGACACCAAGAACTCCAACGCCAATTTGCGCACACGCCCGGTGAAGGGGCTGGTGATGCTTTCGGGGTTCACCGGCGGCCCGGCAAAGTGGGCCGGCGGGCAAGTCTATAATCCGCAGGACGGACGCACCTATTCGGGCAGCGTCGAACTCACCGCGCCCGACAAGCTGAAGCTCACCGGCTGTGCCCTGGCGATCTTCTGCAAATCGCAGGAATGGCAGCGCGTGAAATAGCGCGCCTTATTATTCCGGCTTGAGGGGCGTTCCCTCAAGCCGGGCGACGGCGTGGCGCACGACCTTATCCAGCGCTTCCTCCGAGAAGAAGCCGCCCGGGATCAGGCAATGTTCGATCAGCACGCGACGGAAGGCCGCGAAGGTCGCGGTGTCGGGTGCGACGGGGGCCTGCCAGAAGGCATCGAGTCCGTTCTGGAACGTGATATCGGGCATGTCGTAGATGGCCTGGCCCAGCGCGACGACGGGAATGCCCATGGCCAGCGCCAGCGTTCCGCTGGTGCTGTTGATCGTGACCACGCCGCGCGAGCGCCGCGTGACGGGCACGATGTCTCCCCAGCCGAGATAGTCGATCCGGTCGGCGACACCGAAGATGGCGGCCATGAGCGCCGTTTCCTGCCGCCAGTTGCGCACGCCATTGTCGAGCGGATGTTCCTTGACCACCAGCCGCATATTGGCAGGCGCGTGGCGCGAGAAGGATTCGATCACCAGCCGCAGCGCATCGGCAACGCCTGCGAAGGGCGAGTGGAGGCGGATCTGCGCGTCCGAATCAAGTTGGAGCGGAAACAGGAAATAGGGATCGTCGGACGATTCCAGCCGTGCCAGCAATTGACGGGCCTGAGCCTCGTTTTCCTTGCGGCGCAGCAGTTTGCGCGTCCACCCGATACCTTCCACCAGCGGATGCCACGGCCGGTGATTGCTCCAGTGCGGATAGCGCCAGCGGCTAAGCACGTCGCCGAAATTATAGACGAGGCCCTCGAGCGCGCGCCTGCGGAACGACGACGGAACCTGGCTGTGCGCAGGCACCGGCGGGAGCTTGGCCGCCATCCGGCGATACCAGGCAGGATCGCGCGGCAGCGAGGAATGGCCGTTGACGCCGCCCAGCTCGAGCGTGACCCAATCGGGCCGGATATAGCCTTCCTCGAACACATGGACGGGCACGCCCAGCTCGCGGCAGACCGGGATCGCCGCCATGTGATAGGCGCGGCAATCGCCGAACAGAACGACGTCGGTAATCTTCTTCTCGCGCAGGATGCGATCGAAGGCGGCCGGCCATTCCGCCAGCGAACCCAGATAGTCGATGCCGTTCGGCAGGCGCCAGAAAAGCCGGTCGCCGCCGTTGAAGTTGATCTTGTGGACGGTGTGGCCGTCGGCGATCAGCCCCTGGCCCAGCCGCCGGAACAGCGGACCCATCAACCCCTGCAACAGCAGGACGGTGCGCTTTCCGGGCCTGATCGAGCGGTCGTCCACGGCGGCGGAACGCTCCGTCGCGGCGGCGGGTATATCAAGCATCTGGAAAAAGCGCTCCGAACTCACATCGTCGAGAGCGCCTGGGTGACGGACATTTTGCGTCGGTCGGCTTGCTGGTCTGGCCCCTCTCACATCCGGACCGTTAGCCCTCCCGATGCTGCGCCGCAACCCCGCCCGTCTCGTCGGCGAGGCGGTGCATCGACAGCCGCGACTTCTGATGACAGCAAAAGGCGGGCTCGCTATGAGGCCTCCCCTTCGGGCCGCGCGGCCGGAGAATCGAAATCGGGCGGTGCGACAAGGCAGTGACGGGTGACTGGTTGACAATCGCGGCGTCGCTGGCGGCCGCAATCCTGCTCGACGGATTGGTCCGGCCGCGACCGAGGACCGCCTTCGCGCCAGCCGGGCGGAGCCTTTCCGGGCTATGGCTGTTCGTCTGGATGATGACGGCGCTGTTCGGGCTGTTTCTCGCCGTCAGCGGGAATATCGCCGTTTCGGCGGCGATGGCGGTGGCGCTGCTGGCGCTGCTGGTGCTCGTTTCCAACGCCAAGCATGCGATGCTCGGCGAACCGCTGCTTTTTTCCGACCTTGCGCTGATCGGGGCGATTTTCCGCCATCCGCAATTCTACCTGTCGGCGATCAAAATGTGGCAGCGCATCTGGGCCGGCGCGATCGCCGCGCTGCTGCTCGTCATCTTCTCGCTGCTGTTCGTGCCGCATCTGGGGCCGCATCTTGCGGGCGGCGGACTGCTTCTCGGCGCGCTCGCCATCCTGGGCGTCAGCCTGCGAAGCGCACCCTATTCCGCGCTTGCGCGCGAGCCCGACGCCTATGCCGACGTCCGCCGCCTCGGGCTTTTCCCGACGCTGCTGCTCTATTGGC
Source organism: Sphingomonas sp. EU05-FHT14C10 (assembly GCF_058790595.1). Classification (NCBI taxonomy): domain Bacteria; kingdom Pseudomonadati; phylum Pseudomonadota; class Alphaproteobacteria; order Sphingomonadales; family Sphingomonadaceae; genus Sphingomonas; species Sphingomonas sp. EU05-FHT14C10. Next base: position 91,065 of record NZ_JBYTEN010000014.1, read on the forward strand.
GGCGCTGGCGCGAAAGCAGCGATCCGGCGCCTTGCCCGCCGGTTGCGCGGCGACCCTTGGCGGCCCCCCCAGCAACGCCCGAACTGGTGGTCATCGTCCAGTGCGAATCCTTTGCCGATCCGGCAGAACTGTTCGGCGACGCGGGCCTCGCCCTGCCGGGGCTTTCCGCTGCATGCGCGAAGGCCTGGCAGTGGGGCCAGCTCGATGTCTATGGCTTCGGCGCCTATACGATGCGCACGGAATATGGCGTGCTGTTCGGCCGCGGCGAGGCTGCGCTCGGCTTCCGCCGCTACGATCCTTTTCTGACCGCGCTTGGCGAGACCTCATACGCCATGCCGATGCGGCTGAAGGATGCGGGCTGGCGCAGCCTTTTCGTCCATCCGCACGACATGCGCTTCTACAATCGCGATCTCATCATGCCGGCCAGTGGATTTTCGGTGCTCGTCGGTGAAGATCGGTTTGCGCCCGTCGCCCCAGGGGACGGGCGCTATATTTCCGACACGGCAGTGGCGTCGCAGATCGCCGCGCTGGCGAAGGAGGCGACCGACCCCACGCTCATCTATGCCGTGACGATCGAAAATCACGGTCCCTGGGCGCCCGAGGCAAGGACCGAGAAGCCAGATCTGGTCCAGAGCTATCTGCGTCTCGTGAGAAACAGCGACGCGATGCTGACGGCTCTGCTCGACGAGCTGGCCACGCTCGGGCGGCCGGCCATGCTCGTTTTCTTCGGCGATCATCGCCCGAGCATTCCCGGCGCGACCGCACCCGGCGCGGCGCTCCACACGCCCTATGTGATGGTGCGTCTCGACGCTTCGGGGCAGGTGGTGCCGGGCGACAACCGGCGTGTCGATCTGTCGCCCGCCGATCTTCACCATGCCGTGCTGGATATGCTGTTGGGCGAACGGACATCGGACGGGCCGGCTAAAGCCCGGGCGGAGTAAGCGCGCGCAACAGCCGTGCGCGCAATGGCGCGGGCATTAGCCGATCGATCAGGCGCAGGAACGCAAACGGCCGTGGCAGCACCAGATGCGCCTTCCCGCGCATCGCCGCTGACATGATGCGGGCGGCGGCGGCGTCCGGCGACAGGATCATTGGCTTCGGCCCCGGAATTCGCCGTGCTGCTGCGGTGTCGATGAAACCCGGGGAAACGAGCGTCACCGATACGCCATGTCCGCGCACTGCCAGGCGCAGCGCTTCGGCGAAGCGCGCCAGCCCTGCCTTCGTGCCCGCATAGGCCGCAGCGAATGGCAGGGCGTGAAATCCCGCAGCCGAACCGATCAGCACGATCCGGCCGCTGCCGCGTGCGGCCATGCGCCCGGCCAGAGCAGCGGCCATGGCGGACGGCGCGACGAAGTTGACCTGCCCCAGACGGGTGACGAGCGCCGGATCCTCGACGACCGCGCCGGCCGCGCGCACTTCGCCCAGGCCGGAGGCGACTATGGCCAGATCGATCGGGTCGTCCTCGTCCTCGGCCAGCAGAGCGGCGACGGCGGCTGCGGCGTCGGTCAGATCGAGCAGGCGAATATCCGCCCGGGCGCCGGCCGTGCGGCAGGCCGCAGCGACGGCCAAGAGGCGAGCCTCGTCGCGCGCCCACAGGGACATGCGTATGCCGGGGCGTGCGCAATACTGTGCAAGAGCGCCGCCAAGCCCGCCGGACGCGCCGACGACAAGAATCCGTTTCGGATCGAACATCCCGTCACATTCCAGCTTTTTTATCACTCTAATGAATAATCACCGGTTCACCTTTTCCGCCCGGCTCTTAGTGCTTGACAGCCCATGGGGTCTTCTGTCCAGACATCGCATAATGACTGCCCGTAATCCCCGTCCGCAGCGCATCCGGCTGTTCAAGAGCGACCGGCTGGAGCGGCTCACCCATTTTTCGCCCAATGCCTTTTGCGCGACCTGGGCCGCGATCATTCCGCTGATTGCATGGGCGGGGTGGGGACGCGCCAGCTTCGCGACCGGCATCGGCTTCGGCCTTGCCGGGCTGCTGGTCTGGACCTTGTTCGAATATGCGATGCACCGCTATCTGTTCCATTGGCGCATCGACTGGAAGCCGGTGGAATGGCTCGTTTTCCTGATCCACGGCAATCATCACGCCAACCCCAATGATCGCATGCGCAACCTGATGCCGCCGATCATAAGCGTGCCAGTCGCGGCGCTGATCTGGGGTGGCTGCGTGGCGGTTTTCGGCGGGGCGGGAACCTGGCTCTTCCTCGGATTTATTTCGGGCTATGTCATCTACGACCTCATCCACTTCGCCTGCCATCAATGGCCGATGCGTGGTCCGTTGGGCAAGGCGCTGAAGCAGCATCATATGCGTCATCATCATATCGATGAGGATCGCAACTTCGCGATTTCGGCGATCTTCTGGGATCGCGTGTTCGGTAGCAGCATCTCGTCGCTCGGCCGTTAGGACCCGCGCGGCCGCAAGTTGCCGACCCGCGTTCGGCTATTGTCAGGCGATTTCCCGAGGGGCTTCGCGCAGCATGGTTATCGCGCGCGTGACGATTGCGATATGATCGTCCCAGTCCGGCGCGCGCCAGGCGGGAAGGCGCAGCATCTGCGCGGCATGGGCGGGGCCGCATGCAGCGTGATCGAGGATCATCGCCTTCCAGCCCGGTCCGTCGAGCGGATCGATATAGTCGGGCGTTTCGCCGCCCACTTCGCGCAGCGCCGGCAGATCGCTGCACAGAACGGGCGTGCCGACCGAAAGCGCCTCGGCGACGGGCATGCCATAGCCTTCGGCGAAGGTCGGCATGAGCAGCGCGCGCGCGCCGCGCAGCAGGCTGGCCATGCGGGCGTCGGAGCAGCCGTTGAGTTCGGTAACATGGCCCTTGAGCGCCGGGCAGCGCTCGAGCATGTCGATGACCTGCTCGTTTTCCCATCCGCGCTTTCCGATAACGACAAGGCGCGGAACACGATCCGCAGGCATCGTTTCGGCCAGGTGCCGCCATAGGTTCAGCAGCAGCAGGTGGTTCTTGCGCGGCTCGATCGTGCCGATACAGACGAAATAGGGGCGCGGATCGTCGTCGGATGGGGGCGGAGCCGCCGCCATCGGCTCGGTGCCGAGCAGGGCGACGTGCAGATCGATGGCGCGGCCCGATTGTGCGATCCACGGCTTGAAGGATTCGCCGGTCGCGGCTGAGTTGACGATCACGGCGTCGGCGAGCGCGGCCACGGTCGCCATGCGCTGCCGGTGCTGGCGGTCGCCTGCCGGGCGGGCATATTCAGGATATTCGATCGGGATCAGATCGTGGACCAGGCACAGGAAACGCGCCTGTTCGCGCGCGAGGATGCGGCCCACCTTGGCTTCGTTGATCAGATGATGGGGCGACGCCTGGACATAGATGCTGGCTGTCGTCGCCTGGGCGCGACGCGTGGGCAACAGGGCCGCGAGCCAAGGCATGACCGAGATCAGCGATCGCTGGCGCGGATTGCCGTCCTCGCGCGACCAGCGGCGTTCCAGCTCGTCGAGATAGGCGAGCGCCGACGCGCGCGACAGCCGCCCGTAAAGCCCGGCCGGATGAACGGCGGCAAAGACGAGATCGTCGCGATAATGCGCGAGAAGGCCGCGCGCATAGGCCATCTCCACCCGGTCGACGCCGGACGGCGTAGAATAGCGCACGCGCGAGATGAGGCGCGAAATATCGAGTATGACCTGGCTCATCGCCACCCCGCCATGAACCGGCCCTGCCAGCGGCGCAACGGGGCGATCCAGCCGAGCCGGTTGGGCGCCGCGTCCGCCGCCATCCGGCCGATCAGGATTTCGGGCGGGCAGGGCAGGCGCGTGACAGGATCGAGATAGCGGGGGTAAAGGATCAGCACCCCCGCCACCAGCTCGTCGAGCGAAAGCCGCCGCGTGCGCCTATCGGGCACTGCGCCGAGATCGCGCGTCAGCCCCCAGCCCGCATAGAAGGGCGTGCCGTGACAGGTGACGTCGCGACCGCGCAGCAGCGCCTCGAACCCCGTCAGGGAGGTCAGCACATGCACCCCATCGACGGCGTCCAGCAGCGCCGCCATGCCCGGGCCGCGCGCGATACGGTCGGCGAGCTTCAGCGCTTCGGCGTCGGGCACGGCGCCTGTCCGGTGCCCGGCATCGACATCGGGATGAGGGCGGAACCAGATTTCGGCATCGGGCTCGAGAGCCCGGGCGCGGCGCAGCAGTTCGAGGTTCGAGCGCAGACCGCCACCGCCGGCCAGCACCGACATGTCGTCCTCGACCTGCCCGGGCACGAGGACCAGCCTGCGCCCGGACCGTCTCTCGGGAACGGGTGCAGCCGCGCCTGCCGCATATTTGCTGATCCCCGCGGCGACGATCGCCGCGCGCAGCGCGCGTGCGCGTTCCAACAGGCGGGGGACGAACCGCGTCGTCGACAGGATCGCTTCCAACTCGCTGGGCGCGGAAGGATCGAAGTGAATGCCGCGCGGATCGACGACGATCGAGGAGGGGGGAACGAGATTGCTGCCGAGCCCGACCGACCGCACAAAGCCATCCTCGACGCGCACCAGCTCGACATGCTGCCGCTGCGCTTCGTCGAGCAGCGCAGGGGATATGCGCGAGGGCCAGATCGCCAGCGCGCCGCCGCCGCGCCGCGCCGCCGACAAGGCCCGACGCGGACTTGAGATCATGTGCAGGCGATGTTGGGGCGACCAGAGGAAACGGCGGATTTCGGCCCGCTTCCACCAGGCCATGCCGTTGGCCGCGACGATCGGGCGGTTGGCGTCGATGATGCGGCGCCATTCCGCGAGCAGTTCGATCGTCGCTTCGATCGTGGCGACCCCGTCGCTGAACGGATCGCGATACCGTGCCGACCTCAGGGCCAGAACGGCACGGGCATCGAGCGTGGCGGCATCGTCACCCGGTGCGCCGAAGCGCCCGGCGGACAGAAGGCGCACCGCCACGTCGGCGATCCGGGCGAGCGCGACCCATTCGTCGTCGCCATGCGCCACCAGTTGTCCGGCGCCGTCAAGCACGGACCATGGATCGACATCGCTGCGCCAGCTTGCCCCTTCCATCTCGGCGAAGCGTTTGAAAGCGGCATTACTCGGCGATGGGGCGATCCATAATGCTCCCCTGCGTTCTCCGGGCGTGAGGGATTGCGCGATGCCAGCAGCGTCGTCCGCATCGCGCGGGCGAAGCACGATCGGGGGAGAATCGGCGAGATCGGCCGGATCGGCCCAGAAGCGCCCGCCGACGCGCGCCTCGCGGATGCGTGCGAAAAGCCCGGCTTCCTCGACCGCGCCGCCATCGGCCAGTGGTCGTGCGACGGTTGCGTCAGACCCCGGGAAGGGCGGGGCGCGAAGCAGGGTCAGGGCGGTCATGGTCGCTGGCCCCAAAGGGGAACCGCAAGGCCGCCGGTCGCGTCGCGGCGGACCACGCCATAGCTGCCGGTCGGCAGTTTCAGGCTGGGAAGCGCGGACATCGCGGCGGCCAGCCTCGGATCGGCAAGCAATGCGAAGCGCGCCGCGCCGTTGCTCGTGACGATCAACGTCGGTCGAGCCGAAGCCTCCCCGGCGGCATGCGCGAAAAGGTCGCGCCATGCCTGCTTTCGCGCGTCCGCGTCGACGATCCAGCCCGGTGGAGCTTTGGCATCCCTGTCCCACGCCGCCAATGCATCGCGCCCGATCCGGGCGACCACTGCGTCTTCGGGCTGATCTTCGTCGGGGCCGTGGTCGATCTCGCAGAGCCAGTCGCACGCTTCCGGGACGAGGACCGAGGGCTGGCGAGCCAGGATGAACCGGGCCGTCTCCTGCGCACGGCGCAGCGGCGCAACGAGCGCGCGCGCGAAGCACATGCCGGTTTCGGCAAAATGCGCGCCCAGCGCCTCGGCCTGCTCCGCACCTTCGGCAGTCAGGGGCAAATCGGTGCGCGCGCCGATCCGGCGCGCAGGCTCTCCGGCGGCGAAGGTGTTGCCGTGGCGGACGATCACGAACATCGGAGAGTCAGCCCGGGAAGGGATCGCCCAGGCGCGCGATCGCGGCCTCCGCCGCGACGATATCGGCCGGCGTGTCGATCCCCGACAGGGCGTGCTGCGGCACTTCGACTTCCACCGTTGCGATCGTCCTTCCGCATTCCAGGAAACGCAATTGTTCCAGCCCCTCCAGCCGCTCGTAGGGCGTCGGGGCGGCGGACGCAAACCATTGCAGCGCCGCCATGCGATAGCCGTAGAGCCCGAGATGCTGCCAGACGGGCGACTCGGGGTTGCTGCGCAGCGCGGCTTCGTCGCGGATCGCGGGCAGGATCATCTTGGAGAACCACAGCGCCTGCCCGTTCATCCCGCGCACGCACGTCGTTCCGCTGAAGGGGGCCGTCGCCTTGTGCGCGCGCAAGCGATCGAGGCGGGCCCAGTCGAGGCGATAGACTGGTGTGGCGACATCGGCATGCCCGCCGCGCAGCGTCGCGATCAGGCTCGCTACGATGGCGGGCGGGATGAACGGCGCGTCCCCCTGCAGGTTGATGACAAAGGCAGGCAGGCGGCTGCGCAGTTGCGCCGCTGCGCAGGCCCGCGCACTGCCCGAATCAAGCGCGGCGTCCGTCATCGACACCTCCGCGCCGAGTGCGCGCGCATGTTCGGCAATGCGTTCGTCGTCGGTCGCCACCACGACGTCGCAATTCCCCGCCAGCACGGATGCCGCGCGCGCCGTCGCGACGACGCGTTCGAGCAATGTCCGCCCGGCAATCTGCAGCAAGGGCTTGCCGGGGAGGCGCGTGGAGCCGAAGCGCGCGGGAACGACGATCAGATCGGACGGGGATGCCTCAGCCGGCGTCCCGCTGTCAGGCAACGCGCGCCCGGACGATGTCGTGCATGTGCACGATCCCGGCGAGTTTGCCTTCTTCGACGACGAACAGCACCGAGACGGCATTCTCGTTCATGACGCGCAGTGCATCGGACGACAGCATCTCACGCGATACCGTGACCGGGCTGGTCGACATGTGCACGCCGATATTGTCGTTCAGATCATGGACCGCGATGCACCGCCGCAGATCGCCATCGGTGAAGGCGCCAAGCAGTGCACCCCGTTCGTCGACCACGGCAGTGCAGCCGTAGCGCTTGCGGCTCATCTCGATCGTGGCGCTGACCAGCGACGCATCGCGACCGACGCGCGGGATGGCGTCGCCCGTGCCCATGATTTCGTCGACCATGCAGAGCCGCGCGCCGAGGCTGCCGCCGGGATGGAAGACGTGAAAGTCGGCAGGCGTGAAGCCGCGAGCCTCGATCAGCGCCACCGCCAGCACGTCGCCAAGCACGAGCTGCATCGTCGTCGACGAGGTCGGCGCCAGTTCGTGCGGGCAGGCCTCGCGCACGACCGGCAGCTCAAGGCAGATATCCGCCGCGCGGGCCGCCGTGCTGTGCGGATGGGCGGTTGCGACGATCAGCTTGACGCCATAGCGACGGCAATAGTGGAAGATGTCGCCCAGTTCGCTGGTTTCGCCCGACCAGGTGATCGCGAGCACGACATCCGACATGGTTATCAGGCCCAGATCGCCGTGGCTGGCCTCGCTGGGGTGAAGGAAGAGCGCCGGCGTTCCCGTCGACCGCATCGTCGCGGCGATCTTGCGGCCGATATGCCCGCTCTTGCCCATCCCGGTCACGACGACGCGGCCAGGGGTGGCCGCAATGGTTTCGATCGCCCGGTCGATCGATCGGCCGAAATCGCTCTCGGCAAGCGAGGCTTTCAGGGTTTCCAGCGCCGCCAGTTCAATGTCCAGCGTCTTGAGCGCGGAGGCCGCATAACGTGATTGGAATACGCGAGTGTCCATAAAAACCTTGAATATGAAAGTGCGCGACCGATTTTAACTTGCACCTTGGACTATCGGATATTTGAACCCCGAGGGGATTGCCAGTCGTTCCATTCCCCGCCAATGGCGATCATCTTATTAAGCGCACGGCGCACCGCACTTGGGCGGCGGACGCGAACGGGGCGACTTTAAAAGCGTAAATTGAGCTTACAAGGCAGGTAGATAGATAATGATCCTTTATGGACATGATATCGGCTCGGCATCTCCACTCTTCGTCATCGCCGGCCCGTGCGTCATCGAAAGCGAAGATCTGACGCTCTCGGTGGCCGAGACGCTGGCGGGCGTGGCGCAGCGGCTGGGGCTGTTCCTGATTTTCAAAAGCTCGTTCGACAAGGCCAATCGCAGTTCGGACCGCTCCTTCCGCGGGCCGGGGCTCGACGACGGTCTGCGCATCCTCGAAAAGGTGCGCGAGCGAACCGGGCTTCCGGTGCTGACCGATGTCCATGAGCCCGCGCAGGTGGCGGCGGCAGCGCAGGCCGTCGACGTGCTGCAAACCCCCGCTTTCCTTGCGCGGCAGACCGATTTCATCGCGGCCGTCGCCGCATCGGGCAAGCCGGTGAACATCAAGAAGGCGCAGTTCATGGCGCCGGCGGACATGGCCCAGGTGGTTGCGAAGGCGCGCAATGCTGCGGTCGCGGCGGGACATGAGCCCGATGCCTTCATGCTTTGCGACCGTGGCACCTCCTTCGGCTACAACAATCTGGTGTCGGACATGCGCGGGCTGGCGATCATGGCGGAGACAGGGTGTCCGGTGGTGTTTGACGCCACCCATTCGGTCCAGCTTCCGGGCGGGCTCGGCGAGCGATCGGGCGGCCAGCGCGAATATGTGCCGTTGCTTGCGCGTGCGGCCGTCGCTGCGGGCGTATCGGGCGTGTTCATGGAAACCCACCCCGATCCCGACAAGGCTTTGTCCGACGGCCCCAATGCGATGCCGCTCGGCGAGATCGAACCGCTGCTCGCCAGGCTGCAGGCGATCGATGCGCTGGTGAAGGGCCTTTAGGCGAGCGGCTTGGCAGTCGCACGCTTCGGATCGTCGCACCTCTGCAAGGTTACGTCGCCGCCAGGCCGGATAGTCGTTGCATAACGCCGATTGCTGACTCAAAGGGAATAAAATCGGATTTCGGTGTGCGAAAGCGTATGACTATTCGGGCGCAGGCCAGGGCGTTGCTCCTTTCACCGGTCTGGACGGTTCAGCTGCTCACATCGGCCAAGAGCTTCCTCGACAATCCGCTGATCGGGTCGCGTCGCCTGAATGGCATGGGGCTTCACCGCGCGCGCGTGCGGCTGGCCGATATGCTGTGCCGCTGGCGCCGCCGCCGGCTGGCGCGGCATGTGCGCGCCGACTGGCGCGAGGCGTTCGATCGCGACGGCTTCGTCGTGGTCCAGGATGTGGTGCCGCCGGCCGAGTTTGCGGCGCTGCGTGCGGCGATCCTCGATTATCAGGGGCCAGCGCGCGAGATGCGCCAGGGCGACGCCGTTACGCGCAGGCTGGCCGTCGATCCCGACATGCTCGCCAGGATCGCGCCGCTCGAAAAGCTCCTCGCGCGGCCCGATCTGGTCGCGCTGTTCAACTATGTGGCGAGTTTCCGCACCACGCCGCTTCATTATATCCAGACGATCGTCAGTCATGTCGGTGGCAACGAGCCCGATCCGCAGGAAGCGACGCACGCGGACAGCTTCCATGCCTCGATGAAGGCCTGGCTGTTCCTCAATCCGGTCACCGGGGATGACGGGCCGTTCTGCTATGTCCGCGGATCGCACCGTTTCACCCGCGAGCGGATCGACTGGGAGCATCGCCGGAGTCTCGCCGATCCGCAGACGATCGACCGGCTTTCTGCGCGCGGCTCTCCACGCGTGTCCAGGGAAGATCTGGCTGCCATGAAACTGGGCGATATCGAGGCATTGGCCTTGCCCGGCAATACGCTGGTCGTCGCGGATACGGGCGGTTTTCATGCACGCGGCGCGGCGGCGCGGGCGGGCGAGCGCGTCGAAATCTGGTCCTATTCGCGGCGCAATCCGTTCCTTCCCTGGCTGGGCGGCGATCTGCTCAGCCTGCCGGGAATCGCCGAGCGGCGGGTGCGCTGGCTGTGGGCGCTGCGCGATCGTTTCGAGCACCGGTTCGGCCAGCCTTGGCAACCCGTGGGCCGGCGCCGCGCGATCGACGGCTGACGGAGCGCCCCGCAGAGCGCTCCGTCGCAGGAGTGCCCGCTGCCTATTTGATCGTCGCGATCTCGTAGAGGAAGTCGACGAAGCCGAGCGCGGCGCCGTCGATGCCCTGAACCTTGGGGTTGCTGCTGTCGATCACATAATATTCGTCGGGTGCATGCGCGCCGCTGCCCGCGCCGAGGCCGAACTGGCCGGCGGGAAGGCTGACCGGCGCATCGGTGAACACGCAGCCCGGCCATGATCCGGCGAGGCGCGGATAGACGGTGACCTTGACGCCCGCGCGTTCATAGACGGCCTTCTGCGCGCGGATGACGAGCGCGTCCTCGGCCGTCTCGGTCGGGTTGTAGCCGCCGGTGAACTTGACCTCGATATCGCCGAAGCCGTGCTTGGCGAGATGCGCCTTGATCTTGGCGATGCTGTCTTCCGCCGTCTGGTTGGGGACGAGGCGAAGGTCGAGCTTGGCGACGGCGCGACTGGGCAGGATCGTCTTGCCGCCCGGGCCCGTATAGCCGGCGACGATGCCTTCGATGTTGATCGTCGGCACGGCGGCGAGGCGTTCGAGCGACTGCTGCCAGGGTTCGTCGTTGACCCAGTGGGTGACGCCCGCCGCCTTCATGGCATTCTCCTCGCTCGTCCGCGCGGCGGTGTCGGCGATCAGCGCCTTTTCGCGCGCGGTGAGCGGGCGGACCTTGTCCATATAGCCCTCGACCGCCGGCATGTTGCCGTCGGGCGTGACCAGCGAGTTGAGCGCGGCGACGAGATGCCAGGCCGGGCTGTCGACATGCGCCTTCTGGCTGGAATGGAGATCGCGCACCGGGCCACGGCCCCACTTCTCGCCGCTGGAAATCAGCTCGAGCTCGACCACGCCCTTGGCGCCGAGGTTGATCGCGACGCCGCCATCGGGATCCTGCCAGCCGCTGGGGATGATCACGCCGACGCATTTCTTGAGCGCGGCAAGAATGTCCGGGCGGCGCACGATCTGCGAGAAATGCGGGCTGCCGATTTCCTCTTCGCCCTCTGCGACGAGGACGAGATTGACCGGCGGCTTGCGCCCCGCCGTCTTGAAGGCGTGGAGCGCGGCGAGGAAGGCGCATTCGGGACCCTTCTGGTTCACCGCGCCGCGCCCGACCACAACCTTGCCATAGCCCGGCTTGTCGACCAGTTTCGCCTCAAGCGGCGGCGACGACCATTCGGCCGGGTCGAACTGCTTGACGTCGTACATGAAATAGATCGCCATCCAGCGCTTCGCGCCATTGTCCATCGTCGCGAAGACGCCCGGCGCGCCGTCGGTGGGTACGACCTCGGCCTTCTGGAAGCCGGCATCGAGCGCCAGCTTCATCATATATTCGGCGCCGCCCGGCATGTTGCGGTTCTCGGCGGCGATCGAGGGATTGGCGATCCAGTCCTGCAGGCGCTTGACCGACGCGTCGTGATTGGCGGCGATCGCCTTCTTCAGCGCATCGAGGTCGCCCGAAGCGGCGAACGCGCTGCCCGGTGCGAACAGCGCCGCGCCCACGGCTGCCCCCTGCAGCAATGCGCGGCGGTCGATCGGCATCGTCGAGTCGGTCATGGCAGTCCCCCATTTGGATGAGAGGCGAGTAGAACTTTATTGCGCGACCGCGTCCAGCCCTCCGGCAAAGATCGACTTGAGGCCGCGCAAATTTTTGCTGCTGGCGATCAATCTACTTATTCAATAGAGAATCAGGCGTCGGACGGCCTGGCCGGCAACTTCCAGGCCCGCGGCTTTTGATGGTCCAGCTTGCCCCGCGTCACCAAAGGCTAAAGCGCGCGACGTTCGCCTTCCGAGGCGGCGGCGCGTTCCCAAAAAGGAAAGTCCAATGCTCAACCGTCCGTCGAACCCGCCTTCTCCCGTCGCCGTGCCCGGTTGTTGTCGCTGCTGTCGCTGAACCGCAACGCAACGCCTTTATGGGGGCCGTCGTCCGGCACCCCTCACCGGAGTGACAAGATGAGTGAGTATCGCAGCGGGGCGGCCGAGCGCCGCCTGTCCGACTATCCAGTGTCGCTGCAGAGCGCGGCCAGCGCGCTGTGGGGCGACGAGAATTTCTGGGGGCGCGACACGTTGCGTCCGCCGGCAAGGCCCGAGCCGCGGCGCGGGCGACTGAGCCGATAGCCTCGATTCCCGATCCTCCTCCGCCCGGACTGAGCAGGCCGAAGCCGCGCATTTCCGCGCCGTAGCCCCAAAGCGGCGCGGACTTCGGCCGGCTCGATCCGGGCGGCTCTTCCCGCGGCGCGGCCGACTTCCCGCGCCGCCGGACCTTTTTCCACAGCTATAGGTTGGTCCTGTCACTAAAGTGACATAGAAGGACTGATGGCTACCCTCTTCCAACCCACCGAAACGCAGGCGCCCCCGCTGGGGCTGCTGCTGCGCGAGGTGCGCCAGATCGCAAGCTGGCGCCGCGTCGCGCCGGCTGCGCCGATCGTGGAAGCGGTGGGGCAAGGGCGCCCGGTGCTCGTCATTCCCGGTTTTCTGGCGTCGGACGGATCGACACGGCCGCTGCGTCAGGCACTGCGCCAGGCGGGTTTCAAGGTTCAGGGCTGGGGCCAGGGGCGCAATTTCGGGTTGCGCGGCGACGTGATGGGCATGATTGACGCGCGCGTGCGCGAACTGGAGGCGCGCTATGGCGGGCCGGTCTCGATCGTAGGCTGGAGCCTCGGCGGACTGATCGCGCGCGAATATGCGAAGATCGAGCCTGGCCGGGTCGATCGCGTGGTCACGCTCGGCAGCCCCTTTTCGGGCGATCTCCGGAGCAACAACGCCTGGCGGCTCTACGAACTGGTGGCGCGGCACAAGATCGACGAACTGCCCATCGCATGCGACATCAAGGCCAAGCCGCCGGTCGAGACGGTGGCCATCTGGTCGCGCCGCGACGGCGTGATCGCGGCGGCAAGCGCGCGCGGCCTGCCCGGAGAGCGCGACCGCGCGATCGAGGTCAGTTGCGGGCATATCGAGATGAGCTTCGCGCCCGAGGCGCAGCGCGCCGTCATCACCGCCCTCGCCTGAGGCTGCTGCTTCCCCCCTTCACCGTCAGCGTCTAGCGTGCGCCGACTTGTAAAAGGGGAATCACCAAATGATCGTCAGTCGCAGAGGCTTCATCCTGTCTTCCGCCGCGCTCGGCGTGATGGCCGGGATGGAATGGCCCGCCTTCGCCGCCATCGACCCGAAGCTGGCGACGGTGTTCGACGCCATCGCCAACGACCTGCTCAACGACTCGCCTGAGGGGCTGAGCTATCTCGGCCTCGACAGCGGCGACCGCGCCTGGGCGCGCGCCAAGCTTGGCGACCGTTCGGCCGCCGCGCGGGCCAAGACCTTCACCGACATCGCCAAATATCAGCAGATGCTGGCAAGCGTGCCGCGCGCAGCGCTGCAGGGGCATGACGGGCTGCTGTATGATTCGGTCGCCTATGAGTTGGCGAACGGCGCGGCGGGCAAGCGCTTCGCCTATGGCAGCGTCGGCACCTTCGGCGGCGGCACGCCTTATGTGATCAGCCAGCAGGACGGCAGCTACCAGCAGATCCCCGAATTCCTCGACTCGGTGCACCGGATCGCGGTGAAGGCTGATGCCGAGGCCTATCTGTCGCGCCTTGCCGCTTTCGCGACCGTGCTCGATCAGGAAACGACGCAGTTCAACGACGACCTCGGGCTGGGCGTGCTGCCGCCGAGCTTCCTGCTCGACACCGCGATCGGCCAGATGAAAGCGCTGCGCGCCGTCGAGGCCGGCAAGTCGCGCATGGTCGCGTCGATCGCGCGGCGGACCAAGGAGAAGGGCATCGAGGGCGACTGGGCGGCGCGGGCGACCAAGATCGTCAGCGATGCCGTCTATCCGGCGCTCGATCGCCAGATCGCGGCGGTGGTCGCGGCGCGACCCAAGGCGACGACCGATGCGGGCGCCTGGAAGCTGCCCGACGGCGGCGCCTATTATGGCTGGGCCCTGCAATATGCGACGAGCACCGACCTGACGCCCGACCAGATCCACCAGATGGGCATTGATCAGGGCCGCGAGCTCGACGCGCATATGGACGCGGTGCTCAAGTCGCAGGGCATGACCAGCGGCACGGTCGGCGAGCGGCTCGCCGCGCTCACCAAGGACCCCAGGCAGCGCTTCCCCAACACCGATGCGGGCAAGGCCGAGGCCGTCGCGTACGTGCAGGAGAATATCAACGAGCTGCGCGCGCTGCTGCCGCGTGTCTCGCACATGAAGCTGAAGGCGGGCATCGACGTGAAGCGCGTGCCGCCGGACATCGAGTCGGGCGCGGCGCTCGGCTATATGAATCCGGCTTCGCTCGATGGCGCGCGCCCGGCCATCTATTATATCAACCTCAAGGACACGGCGAACTGGCCCAAGTTCACCATCCCCTCGCTGTCCGCGCATGAAGGCCTGCCCGGCCACGCCTGGGAAGGCGCCTATACTGCCGAGCATCGCGACGACGTACCGCTGATCCATTCGCTGATGGGCTTCAACGCTTATACCGAGGGCTGGGCGCTCTATGCCGAGCAGCTGGTCGACGAGCTGGGCTTCTACGAGAAGAACCCGCTGGGGCGGCTCGGCATGTACCAGGCGCTGCGCTTCCGCGCCTCGCGCCTTGTCGTCGATACCGGGCTGCACGCCAAGAAATGGTCGCGCGAGCAGGCGATCGACTATCTCGCCTCGACCACCGGGCGCGCCCGCGTCGCCTGCACCAGCGAGATCGATCGCTATTGCGCGTCGCCGGGCCAGGCCTGCGGCTACAAGGTCGGCCATACCGAGATCGTGCGCCTGCGCGAGAAGGCCAAGGCGGCGCTGGGCGCCAAATATGACGTGCGCGACTTCAACGATGCGGTGATCCAGACCGGCGCGGTGCCGCTGGCGGTGCTGGAGACCGGCGTCGACGCCTATATCGCGGCGAAGAAGGCAGGCTGACGGGCGCGGGGGGGGGGGGGGGGGGGGGGGGGGGGGGGGGGGGGGGGGGGGGGGGGGGGGGGGGGGGGGGGGGGGGGGGGGGG